>NZ_JAVDSI010000009.1:0-194140 GCF_031455235.1 Curtobacterium sp. 320
GGGGGTGGGCGCGGGCGCCGGGGTGTTGGTGGGGCTGCGGGCCGCCGGCCCCCCCGCCCCGGCCCGGAACGGAGGCTACCGGGGTGGGCCCCCCCCCCCCCCCCCGGGCGGGGCGGCGCGGTGCCCGCTGCCCCCGCGCCTCCCGTCCCGTATTTCGGCACCACCGCATTGCCGACAGCGAACAGACGAGAAGTGGTGCGTTGCACCCGATAAGTTCGACAACAAGCGACAACTGAACGGGAGCTTTTCCATGGCCGAAGCGACACTGAACCCCAGTGTTTTTGACCGCCTTCTGAGAGACCGGATCGTGTGGCTCGGCTCCGAGGTCCGCGACGACAACTCGAACGAGATCGCAGCCAAGCTGCTGATGCTCGCCGCCGAGGACCCTGAGAAGGACATCTACCTCTACATCAACTCGCCCGGTGGCTCGATCACCGCCGGTATGGCGATCTACGACACGATGCAGTTCGTGCCGAACGACATCGTCACGGTGGGCATCGGCCTCGCCGCCTCGATGGGGCAGTTCCTGCTCTCGTCGGGCACCCCGGGCAAGCGCTACATCACCCCGAACGCGCGTGTGCTCCTGCACCAGCCGTCGGGTGGGTTCGGTGGCACCGCCGCCGACATCCAGACGCAGGCGAAGGTCATCCTCGACATGAAGCAGCGGATGGCCGAGCTCACGGCGGAGCAGACCGGCAAGTCGATCGAGCAGATCCTCAAGGACAACGACCGCGACAACTGGTTCACGGCGCAGGAAGCCCTCGAGTACGGCTTCGTCGACCACCTCCGTGCATCGTCGACCGAGGTCATCGGCGGTGGTGGCACCGTCGGCGACGGCGAGACCCCCACCGACGCTGCCGAGCCCGACGCCCAGTCCTGACCCCACCCACCGAAGAAAAGGAAACGAGAATGCATCTCCCCATGCTCGGTGGCGCGCAGAACGTCCCGGCCCCCACTGATCGGTACATCCTGCCGAGCTTCGAAGAGCGCACGGCCTACGGCTACAAGCGGCAGGACCCGTACGCGAAGCTGTTCGAGGACCGCATCGTGTTCCTCGGCGTCCAGGTCGACGACGCGTCGGCCGACGACGTCATGGCCCAGCTGCTCGTGCTCGAGTCGATGGACCCGGACCGCGACATCGTGATGTACATCAACTCGCCCGGTGGCTCGTTCACCGCGATGACGGCGATCTACGACACGATGCAGTACATCCGTCCGCAGATTCAGACGGTCTGCCTCGGTCAGGCTGCCTCGGCGGCGTCGGTGCTCCTCGCTGCCGGTACCCCCGGCAAGCGTCTGGCGCTCCCGAACGCACGCGTGCTCATCCACCAGCCGGCGGTCCAGCAGGGCGGCGGTCAGGCCTCCGACATCGAGATCCAGGCAGCGGAGATCCTCCGCATGCGCACCTGGCTCGAGGAGACCCTGTCGAAGCACTCGAACCGCACGCCGGAGCAGGTCAACAACGACATCGAGCGCGACAAGATCATGTCCGCCGAAGAGGCGCTCGAGTACGGCCTGATCGACCAGGTCCTCACGAGCCGCAAGAACCTGCCGGCGCTCGTCAAGTAGTCCCGGCGAGCCGCACGACGAAGGCCCCGCACCGATCGGTGCGGGGCCTTCGTCGTGCGGTGGGGTCAGTCGTCGGTGGGGTCGTCGTCGGCCGCGGGGGTGGGGCGACGACGCAGGAGCAGCAGGAGCGCGACGACGAGCCCGACGAGCACGACGCCGCCGGCACCGATCCAGAGGGCGTCGGACGTCGTGGAGTCGGTGTCGCCCGAGGCGGTGCCCGTGGTGTCGGCACTGGCACTCGCCGCGCTGCCGGCCGTGGCGCAGACGGGCGGGGTGGACGAGCCCTTCGCCGGTGTGAACCCGGCGGGAGCGTCCCACGTGAAGCGGTACTCGTCGGACACGGTGTGTCCGTCGGCGGAGACGATCTGCCACTCGACGGTGTACTTCCCCGAGGCGCCGAGTGCGGCCGTCGTGGTCATCGAGGGGCCGTCCACGTCGAGGCAGCCGTCCTCGTAGTACTTCCCGTCCGGGCCGACGATCCGGTAGGCGAAGCCCGAGTTCGTGTCGTCGATGTCGAGCAGCTTGTCGTTCGTCGTGATCTCGAAGGCCTTCGGCAGCGCGGTCAGCGTGCCGTCGACCTTCGGGGTCGAGGCGATCATGTAGTTGTGCGCGCTGGCGGGGCCGGCCAGGCCGAGGACCGCACCGCCTGCGATGGCGAGGGTGGCGGCGACACCGGCACCGCGCCTCCAGGCCCGCCGGAGGCGCGGTGACCGCTCCGTCGACGTGACGCGGTCCGTCGTCGTGACGCGCCTCGTCGAGGTGTCGCGCTCCGTCACTTGGAGGCGCTCCGACGGCGGGTGCCGGCGACGGCGACGACCAGGGCGGCTGCGCCGAGCACCAGGCCGCCGAGGCCGAGGAAGCGTCCGACGAGGTCGGGGTCGGCGGGCGTGGACTCTGCTGCTGCTGCGGGCGTGGGGGTGGCGGCGACGGGGTCACCGTCGTCGTCGGTGGCCTCGGCCGCGGTCAGCGTGATCGAGGGCGCGGGGTGCTCGGGCTCGGCTTCTCCGGTCTTCTGCTCCTGGTTCCACTCGACCGAGCCCTTCTCGCAGGTCTGCAGGGCCGGGAACTCGACGAGGTCGCCGGGCTTGCCGTCCGGGAGCGAGAAGGACAGCGCGAAGGTGTCGCGCTCGTCGGCGGGGAGCGGGGTCTTCGCCGTGTAGGTGACGCTCGTGACGCGTTCGCCCGCGTCCTCGGCGGACTCGTCGTCCGCGGAGGCCGACGGGCTCGTGTACGGCGCCGTGGCCTTCGTGATCGTCCAGTTCGGGTTGACGGTCGGCGTGACCTCGATGACGGACTCCGGCACCTGGAACTCGATCTTCGTCGTGGGGGAGCCGTCGCAGCCGTGCGGGACCGAGAAGGTCGCCGTCGTGTACGAGTTCGCCGCGGTCGAGGTGGCCGTCGCCGAGACGTGGGCGCTGGCGACACCCGCGGTGCCGAGGACGATCGCGGCGGTGACGCCGAGGGTCGCGGTGCCGACGACGGCGAGGCGCTTGGACATGGGGTTCCTTCCGGGACTGCGGGTCCTCCGACCCGCGACTGCGGCTTCTACAACTTGTAGAGAAGTCGTGGACACGGTAGCAGGATCGAACGCCCTGGGCGAACGCGCCGGGCGAAACCGGCTCGGCGTCGCGGTCGGTGTCACCGGTTGCGATTAGGCTCGGTACGAGTCGGGCAGGTCGTCGACCTGCATCGGTCTACCAAGGAGGGCACCGACATGGCACGCATCGGAGAGAGCGCTGACCTGCTCAAGTGCTCCTTCTGCGGCAAGAGCCAGAAGCAGGTCCAGCAGCTGATCGCCGGTCCCGGGGTGTACATCTGCGACGAGTGCGTCGAGTTGTGCAACGAGATCATCGAAGAGCGACTGGCCGAAGCCGGCGAGGACACCGCCAGCGGTGACTTCGAGCTCCCCAAGCCGCGCGAGATCTTCGACTTCCTGCAGGAGTACGTCATCGGGCAGGACCCGGCGAAGCGCTCCCTCGCGGTGGCGGTCTACAACCACTACAAGCGCATCCGCGCGCAGGGGCAGATCACGGCAGCCGAAGACCGCGACGACATCGAGATCGCGAAGTCGAACATCCTGCTCATCGGGCCGACCGGCTGCGGCAAGACCTACCTCGCCCAGACCCTCGCGAAGCGGCTCAACGTGCCCTTCGCCGTCGCGGACGCCACTGCCCTGACCGAGGCCGGGTACGTCGGCGAAGACGTCGAGAACATCCTGCTCAAGCTCATCCAGGCGGCCGACTACGACGTGAAGCGTGCCGAGACCGGCATCATCTACATCGACGAGGTCGACAAGATCGCGCGCAAGGCCGAGAACCCGTCGATCACGCGCGACGTCTCGGGCGAAGGCGTGCAGCAGGCGCTCCTCAAGATCCTCGAGGGCACGGTCGCCTCGGTCCCGCCGCAGGGCGGTCGGAAGCACCCGCACCAGGAGTTCATCCAGATCGACACGACGAACGTGCTGTTCATCGTGGCGGGGGCGTTCGCCGGGCTCGAGGACATCGTCTCGTCGCGCGTCGGCAAGCGGGGCATCGGCTTCGGTGCACCCCTGCACAGCCCGCTCGACCAGCAGGACCTCTACGCTGACGTCCTGCCGGAAGACCTGCACAAGTTCGGGCTCATCCCGGAGTTCATCGGGCGTCTCCCCGTCGTGACCACGGTGTCGCAGCTCGACCAGTCGGCGCTCATGCAGATCCTGACCGAGCCGAAGAACGCGCTCGTGAAGCAGTACCAGCGGATGTTCCAGATCGACGGGGTGGAGCTCGAGTTCGATCGGGGTGCGCTCGAGGCGATCGCGGACCTCGCGGTGTTGCGGCAGACGGGTGCTCGTGGGCTCCGGGCGATCCTCGAAGAGGTGCTCGGGCCGGTGATGTTCGACGTGCCGTCGGACGACGATGTTGCACGAGTCGTGATCACCCGCGAGTCGGTGCTCGAGAACGCTGCGCCGACGATCGTCCCGCGGCCGAGGGCGAAGCGCGTCGAGAAGTCCGCGTAGCGCAGGGCGCGCGGCGCGCGCTTGCGCGCCATGCTGCGCTTCGCTTCGCGCGCTGCGCGCCGCGCGCGAGCTGGCGTCTCGCGCGGCGGCGGGCCGGGCGCACGTTCGAACCACGTTTCCGACGTCGAACCGGCCGTCGGTGGTGGTTCGATGTCGGATTCGTGGTTCGACGCTGCGCGTCGGCGCGCTGCGCACAGCGCAAGTCACCCCGAGCCGCGCATGCGCGCGGCTCGGGGTGGCTTTGGTTGTGCACCGGCGGCTTGCGCCGCAGGGCGGCGCGCAGCGTGCGCGCGCGCAGCGCGCCCGCCCCGCCCTACTCCAGCCCGCGGCGCCGCAACAGCGGCCCCACCTCGGCATCGCGCCCGCGGAAGTCCCGGTACGCCTCGAGCGGGTCCTTCGCCCCGCCGACCCCGAGCAACTTCGACGCGAACCGCTCACCCGCTGCGCGCGAGAGCCCACCGTTCGAGCGGAACCACTCCACCGTGTCGGCATCGAGCACCTCGGACCAGATGTACCCGTAGTACCCGGCGTCGTACCCGCCCGAGAACGTGTGCGCGAAGTACGTCGACGAGTACCGCGGCGGGACGGCCTCGACCGCGACGCCCGCGGATTCCAGAGCCGCCCGCTCGAAGTCCTCGACCGAGGTCACGGAAGCCGCCGAGGCAGCGGAGAGCCGGTGCCACGCCTGGTCGAGCAGCGCTGCGGCGAGGTACTCCGTCGTCGCGAACCCCTCGTTGAAGCCGGCGGAGTCGCTGAGCCCCAGGACGAGCTCCGGCGGCAGCGGCGCTCCGGTCTCGTGGTGCTTGGCGTAGTTCGCCAGGACGGACGGCCACGACACCCACATCTCGTTCACCTGCGACGGGAACTCGACGAAGTCCCGCTCCACGTTCGTGCCCGAGAAGCGGGGGTAGGTGGTGCGGGCGATGAGGCCGTGCAGCGCGTGCCCGAACTCGTGGAAGAGCGTCTCGACCTCGTCCTGGATCAGGAGCGTCGGCGATCCGGCGGCCGGCTTCGCGACGTTGAGGTTGTTCACGACGACGGGCAGCGTGCCGAGCAGCGCGGACTGCTCCACGACGGGGTTCATCCACGCGCCGCCGCGCTTGCCGTCCCGCGTGTAGAGGTCGAGCAGGTAGAGCCCGACCTCCTCACCGGAGGCGCCGCGCACCTCGAACACCCGCACCTCGTCGTTGTACCCGTGCAGGTCGGGGCGCTCGGTGAACGTCAGGCCGTAGAGCTCGCCGGCAGCGTGGAAGACGCCGTCGTGCAGCACCCGGTCGGCCTCGAAGTAGGGGCGGAGCGCCGAGCTGTCCGCCGCGAACTGCTCACCGCGCAGGAGTTCGGTCGCGTACGCCCAGTCCCACGACTCGACCTCGTGACCGAGCACCCGGGCGCGAACGTCCCGTTCGTCGTCGGCGTTGCGAGCGGCCGCGCCCACAAGGGACGACAGCAGACCGTCGACGGCTTCGGGCGTCCCGGCGGTCTCGTCGGCCGTGACGACCGCGGCGTGGTTCGGGAAGCCGAGCAGTTCTGCGCGCTCGGCCCGGAGTCGGACGATGCGCAGGAGGACGTCACGGTTGTCGTGTTCGTTGCCCCGACGGCCACGGGAGAGCGACGCCTCCATGATCCGCCGACGCAGCCCGCGGTCGGCCAGCGACGACAGCCACGGATGCCCGGTGTAGAGCGGCAGTGTGATGAGCCAGCCGTCGAGCCCCCGGTCGGCAGCGGCTGCGGCGGCGGCGGACTTGGCGCCGTCGTCGAGGCCCGACAGTTCCGAAGCGTCCGACACGTGCACGGCGAGGTCGTTCGTGTCCTCGAGCAGGTTCCGCTCGAAGGTCGTCGTGAGGGTGGAGAGCTCCTGGTTGATCGCGGTGAGCCGTTCCTTGCCGGCGTCGTCGAGCCCCGCGCCCGCGAGGGTCATCTCGGTGTGCGTCCGCTCGACCAGCCGACGGTCCTCGTCAGTGAGGTCGGCCCGGTCGTCGAGCGAATCGCGGACCGCCGCCACCCGTGCGTACAGACGTCCGTCGAGGGTGATCGCGTCGCGGTGCGCCGCGAGGAGCGGGGAGACCTCGGCCTCGAGGTCGTGCAGCTCCGGCGTCGAGTCCGCCGATGACAGCGAGAAGAACACGTGGCTCACGCGGGCCAGCAGCTGGCCGGTGCGCTCGAGCGCCACGAGGGTGTTCTCGAAGGTGGGTTCGTCGGGGGAGGCTGCGATCGCCTCGACCTCGGTGCGCTGCTCGGCCATGCCGGCGTCGAACGCGGGGCGGTAGTGCTCGAGCCGTACCTCGCGGAACGGCGGGAGGGCGTAGGGGAGTGTGCTCGGTCCATCGAACGGGGTTGCCATCGCTCCACCCTACGGACCGGTGACGCTGTCTGACGGGAGGCGCGGTGCGGACCCGACCCGCGCCTCCTGTCCGAGAGTCGGTCGCGTCTCAGGCGCGCGTCGCCGCGTCGATGAGGGTCTCGGCTGCCCGCCGCGCGTGCCGCGCCGGCGTCGTCGACCCGGCGATCGCGGCCGTGGTCTGCGCCCCCTCGGCGAGGAGGGCGAGCTGGGCGGCGAGTTCCTCGGCGGTGGCGGGGTCGCGGACGACCGAGGCCGCGAGGTCCTGCACGAAGC
Source organism: Curtobacterium sp. 320 (assembly GCF_031455235.1). Classification (NCBI taxonomy): domain Bacteria; kingdom Bacillati; phylum Actinomycetota; class Actinomycetes; order Micrococcales; family Microbacteriaceae; genus Curtobacterium; species Curtobacterium sp. 320. Next base: position 7,179 of record NZ_JAVDSI010000009.1, read on the forward strand.
GCTGGAACGAGTCCTTGTGGGCACGGGCGATCTCGGCGACGGCGGGGGAGGTCGCCCCGAGCTCGCCGAACGCGTTGATGAACCCGCAGCCGCGGAAGGTGTCGTCGCCGAACCACGACTCGAGGAAGTCGTAGACCGCGAGCAGCTTGTCACGCGGGGTGGTAGCGGTGTCGACCGCGCCGTGGACTCCGTGTTCCCAGACGTCGTGGCGTCCGGCGAGGACCGCGGCGATCAGCTGCTCCTTGCCGGGGAACGCGGCGTAGAGCTTCTTGAGCGACACCCCGGCGCCGGTGCGGATCTCGTCCATGCCGACGGACTGGATGCCGCGCGCGTAGAAGAGCTGGTCGGCGACGTCGACGATGTGTGCCCGGACGTCGGGGTCGACGGTCGGGAGCGTGCTGGTTGCCATGGCGTACCCCGTTCGCTGCGTGTTCACCGTTCTCGACTTGCGCCGGGAACGACCGTTCTCTAGTGTAAGCCACATCGACGGAGAACGACCGTTCTCCGCGAGGTTCAGGGAAGGAACGACCATGGGTGCCATCACCGTCGGGACCGAGAACAGCGTCGACATCGAACTCCACTACGAGGACAAGGGAACCGGCCAGCCGATCGTGCTGATCCACGGCTTCCCCCTCGACGGCAACTCGTGGGAGGGGCAGACCCCGGCTCTGCTCGAGGCCGGCTACCGCGTGATCACGTACGACCGCCGTGGCTTCGGGCAGTCCTCGCAGCCGTCGACCGGGTACGACTACGACACCTTCGCCGACGACCTGCACACGGTCCTGACGACCCTCGACCTGCACGACGTGATCCTCGTCGGCTTCTCGATGGGCACCGGCGAGATCGCCCGGTACATCGGCCGCCACGGCGAGGACCGGGTCGCGAAGGTCGCGTTCTTGGCCTCGCTCGAGCCCTTCCTGGCGATCACCGACGACAACCCCGACGGCGCCGGCCCGATGTCGTTCTTCGAGGGCATCGCCGCCGACGTGAAGAAGGACCGGTACGCGTACTTCACGAACTTCTACCAGGACTTCTTCAACCTGTCGGAGAACCTCGGCTCCCGCATCTCGGAGGAGGCCGTCCGGAACGCGTGGAACGTCGCCGCCGGGTCGGGTGCGATCGCGTCCGCCGCGGCACCGTTGACGTGGCCGACCGACTTCCGTCAGGACATCCCGAAGGTCACCGTCCCGGCGCTCATCGTGCACGGCACGGCGGACAACATCCTGCCGATCGACGCCACCGGCCGACGCTTCACCAAGGCCCTGCCCGCGGCGGAGTACGTCGAGATCGAGGGCGCCCCGCACGGCCTGCTCACCACGCACACCGCCGAGGTGAACGAGGTGCTCCTGGGCTGGCTCGTGAAGTAGCGCGCGTGCTCGCATCGTGAGCAGCAATGGTCGGGTTCCCCAGCGGGACCCGACCATTTCTGCTCACCAAGCGATGCACGCCGCGCGCGGCGCGCCCTCAGTCCTCCTCGGGGGCGTCGTCGGGGTTCGTGACCTGGGCGTGCCCGGCGTCGTCGAGGTGGATCGAGGTGCCGTCGTCGAGCGCGACCATCGGCTTGCCCTCGAGGAAGGTCAGGGTCCAGCCCCACCCCGCCGTGCCGACCGACTCCGACGCGAGCTCGTCCTCGACGCCCCGCACGGCGACGACCATCGCCTCGGGGAGTTGCCCGGGTGCCTCGGCACCCACGTTCCAGCGTCTGCCCAACTGCATCCGTGCCTCCAGTCCGGTGGTGGACGGGCCGGATCGCACACGCGACCCGGCCCGGACGCCCGACGTTACGCCTGCTGTTCCGCCAGCTCGATCTCGGTGACGGCCAGCTCCGCGCCGTCCTCGAACGACAGGTTCTCGATGCGGCCGACGGCCGCCAGGTCGACCGCAGCGCGCTCGATGAGCGCCCGCGTCTCGGCCGGGGCCTGCACGACGGCGCGCGTCACGGGCGTCTTCTGGGACGCCTTGGCGGCCGTCTTCGCCCCGCGGATGCCGATGAGCGCCTGGCCCACCGCCCCGAGGAGCCCCGTCGGCTCGGCCTGCGTGGGCAGCTCGGCCACGGTCGGCCAGGAGGCGCGGTGCACGCTGGTCTCGTGGGTCCAGGCCCACACTTCCTCCGTCGCGAACGGGAGGAACGGTGCCAGCAGGCGCAGCAGCGCGTCGATCGCGGCGCGGAGCGCGAGGACCGCGCTCGCCTGGGTCTCGTGCGTCGCGTCCGAGGCGGTGCCGTACGCGCGCTCCTTGACGAGCTCGAGGTAGTCGTCGCAGAAGGTCCAGAAGAAGCGCTCGATCACCTCGAGGGCACGGGCGTGGTCGAACGCGTCGAACGCCGTGGTGGCCTGGTCGATGACCGACCCGAGCTCGGCGAGCACGTCGACGTCGAGCGGCTCGGTGACGCTCGTGGCGCCTTCGGGCAGCGGGAAGCCGTAGACGAACTTCGCGGCGTTGAGGACCTTGATCGCCAGACGACGACCGACCTTGATCTGCTTGGGGTTCTGCGGGTCGAACGCCGCGTCGGTGCCGAGCTTCGACGAGGCGGCCCAGTACCGGACCGCGTCGGCGCCGTGCTGTTCGAGGATCGACAGCGGCGTGACGACGTTGCCCTTCGACTTCGACATCTTCTTGCGGTCGGGGTCCACGATGAAGCCGGAGATGCTCGCGTGCTTCCACGGGACGGTGTCCGCTTCGAGCTGGCTGCGGAGCACCGTCGTGAACAGCCACGTGCGGATGATGTCCTGCGCCTGCGGGCGGACGTCGTAGGGGTAGACGAGGTCGTAGAGCGCCGGGTCGGTCTCCCACTTGCCCGCGAGCTGCGGGGTGAGCGACGAGGTGGCCCAGGTGTCCATCACGTCGAGCTCGCCCTGGAACCCGCCGGCGACACCGCGCTGGTCCTCGGTGTAGCCCGGGGCCGGCTCGGACGCCGGGTCGACGGGGAGCTGGGCCTCGGTCGGGACGATCGGCTGGTCGAAGACCGGGTTGCCGTCGGCGTCGAGCGGGTACCAGACCGGCAGCGGCACGCCGAAGAAGCGCTGGCGCGAGATGAGCCAGTCGCCGGAGAGGCCGCCGACCCAGTTGTCGTACCGGACGCGCATGAAGTCCGGGTGGAACGCGATCTCGTCGCCGCGCTGCCGGAGGGTCGCCTTGAGCTGCTCGTCGCGGGCACCGTTCACGATGTACCACTGGCGGGTCGAGACGATCTCGAGCGGCTTGTCGCCCTTCTCGAAGAACTTCACGGGGTGGTTGATCGTCTTCACGTCGCCGATCAGCTCGCCGGACTCGGTCAGCGCGTCCACGACGACCTTCTTCGCCGAGAACACGGTCTTGCCGGCCATCTCGGCGTAGAGCGCCTTGCCGCCGTCGGACTCGATCCAGGACGGCTCGTCGGAGCGGACGCGACCGTCGAACCCGATGATCGCGCGGTTCGGCAGCTGCAGCTCGCGCCACCACACGACGTCGGTGGTGTCGCCGAAGGTGCAGACCATCGCGATGCCGGCGCCCTTGTCCTGCTGCGCGAGGTGGTGCGCGAGCACCGGGACCTCGACGTCGAACAGGGGGGAGCGGACCGTCGTGCCGAAGAGGTCCTGGAAGCGCTCGTCGTCCGGGTGCGCGACGAGGGCGACGCACGCGGGGAGCAGCTCGGGGCGGGTGGTCTGGATGACGACGTCGTCGCCGCCGTCCGTGCGGTGGAAGGCGATGCCGTGGTACGCGCCCGGCATCTCCTTGTCCTCGAGCTCGGCCTGGGCCACGGCCGTGCGGAACGTGACGTCCCAGAGCGTCGGGGCGTCGGCCTGGTAGGCCTCACCACGCTCGAGGTTGCGGAGGAAGGCACGCTGGGCGCTCGCCCGCGAGGTGTCGTCGATCGTCCGGTACGACTGCGTCCAGTCCACGGAGAGGCCGAGCGTGCGGAAGAGGTGCTCGAACTGCTGCTCGTCCTGCACGGTCAGGCGCTCGCACAGCTCGATGAAGTTGCGGCGCGACACCGGGATCTGGTCGGCCGCCTTCGACGACTTGTTGTCCCCACCTTCGAACGGCGGCACGAAGGTGGCGTCGTACGGGAGCTGCGGGTCGCAACGGACGCCGTAGTAGTTCTGCACGCGACGCTCGGTGGGGAGACCGTTGTCGTCCCAGCCCATCGGGTAGAAGACGTGCTTGCCGCGCATGCGCTCGTACCGGGCCTTGAGGTCGGTGTGCGTGTACGAGAACACGTGCCCGATGTGGAGCGAACCCGAGGCGGTCGGCGGCGGGGTGTCGATCGAGTAGACGTTGCTGCGGTCGCCGGCGGCGTCGCGGTCGAACCGGTAGGTGCCGTCCTGCTCCCAGACCGGGCCCCAGACGTCTTCGAGTCCGTCCACCGTGGGCTTCTCGGGCATGGGCTTCGACATGGCGGGCCTTCCGTTCGGTGCGGTGCTGCGACCGCTGTGTGCGGCACCGAGTCCGTGATGAGGTGCCTGAGTGTGTGCGCGTGCTGCGCAGTCCCACGATCGTAGCGGCTCGCACCGACCCTCCGGTGGCCAATAGCACACGGATCCGGCAGACACGCCGGGCAGCTGATAGTCTGTCGGAGTTTGTCCGGCGGACGCGGGGTTCGCAGGGACTGCAGCGTCGCCGTCCGCCGGGCGCCCGAAGGCAAGACACAGCACTACCGGAGGAACTCACGTGGCACCGAACGAAGCAGGAAACGCACGGGGCGACCGCCCCCTGCGCACCAAGGGCGCCGCGAAGCGCGCACGCCGCAAGCTGACCGAGGACGACGTCACCGTCGTCGAGGAGTCGCTGCTCAAGCGTGCCGTCGCGGCCGCCGCGCTCGGCAACGCCATGGAGTGGTTCGACTTCGGCATCTTCGCCTACCTCACGGTGACGATCTCGAAGGTCTTCCTCCCCGAGGGCGACCCCGCCGCGAACATCGTCGCGACCTTCGGCTTCTTCGCCGCCGCGTTCATCGTGCGCCCCATCGGCGGTGCGGTCTTCGGCCCGATCGGCGACCGGATCGGCCGGCAGAAGGTCCTCGCCCTCACGATGATCCTGATGGCCGCGGGCACGCTCATGATCGGCCTGATCCCGAGCTACAACTCGATCGGCTTCTGGGCGCCCGTGCTGCTGCTGGTGGCGCGGTTCGTGCAGGGCTTCTCGACCGGTGGTGAGTACGGCGGCGCGGCGACGTTCATCGCCGAGTACTCGCCGGACAAGCGCCGCGGGTTCATGGGCTCGTGGCTCGAGTTCGGCACCCTCGCCGGCTACGTGCTCGGCGCATCGATCGTCACGGGCCTGCAGTTCGGCCTCTCCGAGGAGGCCCTGCTCAGCTGGGGCTGGCGCATCCCGTTCATCATCGCCGGCCCGCTCGGCCTGATCGGTCTCTACCTGCGCCTCAAGCTGGAGGAGACCCCGGCGTTCCAGAAGCAGCAGGAGCAGGCCGCCGAGCGCGAGGGGCAGAAGACCCCGTTCCTCAAGCTCTTCGCCGAGAACTGGCGCTCCCTGATCATCTGCATCGGTCTGGTCCTCGTGTTCAACGTGACCGACTACATGCTCCTGTCGTACATGCCGACGTACCTCGAGCAGAACCTCGGCCAGAACGCCACGTTCGGCCTGATCCTCATCGTGATCGTGATGATCCTCATGATGGTCGTCATCACGTTCGGCGGTCGCCTGTCCGACAAGTTCGGCCGACGTCCCGTGCTCGCCGCGGGCTGCGTCGGGTTCATCCTGCTGTCGTGGCCGGCGCTCAAGCTGGTGCAGACCGGCACCGGCGTGGGGGTCTTCGCGGGACTCCTGATCCTGGGCGTGGTGCTCGTGACGTTCACCTCGACCATGCCGTCGACCCTGCCGGCGCTGTTCCCGACGATCATCCGCTACGGCGCGCTCGCCATCGCGTTCAACGTGTCGGTGTCGCTCTTCGGTGGGACGACCCCGCTCGCCACCTCGGCGCTCATCAACGCCGCGAAGGACGCCGGGTACGGCTGGGCCGAGGACATCCCGGCGTTCTACCTGATGCTGGCTGCCCTGATCGGGCTCGTCGCCGTCTACTTCACCAAGGAGACGGCCGCGACGCCGCTGATGGGGTCCGGCCCCACGGTGGCGCACGAGGACGAGATCGCCGGGGTCATCGAGGACTACAACGACCCGGAGTCCGAGCTGGCGCAGTCCGACTGGGCGAAGGACTTCTCGACGAGCGAGATCCCGATCATCTCGGGCGACGTGCCGTCGTCCGGTGACGGTTCGAAGGAGCCCGCGGGCTCGTAGCCGCTGGCTGCCAGGAGGCACGGTGCGCGTCCGTCTCGGACGTCGCGCCGTGCCTCCGCTCGTCCGGGCGCGGTGCGCGGCGCGGCGGTGCGCGGCGCGGCCCTGCGCCGAGACTCGGCTGGCCGGACGTTCCTCGGGCCTCCGACCCGCGAAAGTGTCCGCCGGGCCGAGTCTCGGCGACCTCAGGCGCGCGGCGCGCGCTACGCGGCGCCGGCCTCGGGCCGCGGGCCCGCGGCGAGCCGCTCGGCGGCCCGCAGCAAGCGCGCGGTAACGGCGTGCGCCGGGCGGTCGAACACCGTCGCGGCGGGGCCCTGCTCGACGACCCGGCCCTCGTGCACGACCAGCACGTCGTCGGCCATCCGCCGGACGGCCCGGAGATCGTGCGACACGAAGACCATCGCCACCCCCGTGCTGTCCCGGAGCCCCTCGAGGAGCGTCAGCACCGCGTCCTGCACCGTGGCGTCGAGTGCGGTGACCGGTTCGTCGAGCACGATGACCTCGGGCGACGTCGCGAGTGCGCGGGCGATCGCGAGGCGCTGCCGTTGCCCGCCGGACAGCGTCAGCGGCGAGCGTCGCCGGAGCGCAGGGTCGAGCCCCACCTGGTCGAGCGCCGCGTCGATGCGGGCACCGAGCGCACCACGGGCCGACCGCTCGGCGCCGAAGGTGAACGCGTCCGCGAGGACCCGCTCCACGCTCCACCGCTCGTCGAACGTCGCCCCGGGGTCCTGCACCACCGCGGACACCCGGTGCCGCAGGGGCCGGCGGGTGCGTTCGTCGAGCGGCACCCACGGCGACGAGTCGAGCGTGACGGTGCCGGCGTCGGGGAGTTCGAGGCCGAGGAGCATCCTCGCGAGCGTGGTCTTGCCGGACCCCGACGCACCGATCACGCCGAGGACGCGCCCGCGCTCGAGCCCGAACGACACGTCGCGCACGGCGGGGACGCCGTCGAACGCCCGCGCGAGCCCCTCGGCCGCGAGCACCACGCCCGCACCGTGCGACGCCGGTGGTTCGGTGCCGGGTCGCGGGCTGGGTGCGGCGTCGGAGCCTCGCACGGGGTGGTCCGCCGGGGTCTGGCCGACGAACCCCGCACCGTGCGTGCCGCCACCGCCGGCGAACCGCGCACCGTGCGTGGCCTCCGGCGCCCCGGCACTCTCCGCACCCGTCCCGCGCGCACCCGCCCCGGGCGCACCGGCACCCGCACCCGCGGCCCGCACCAGCGCCCGCGTCGCCTCGTGCTGCGGCGCCGCGAACACCGACGCCACCGGCCCCTGCTCCACCACGCGTCCCTCGTGCACGACGACCACCCGGTCCGCCCACCCCGCGACGAGCCCGAGGTCGTGCGTGATGACGAGCAGCCCGGCGCCGCGCGACTGGGCCGCACGCAGCTGCTCCATCACGGTGACCGCGACCCCGGCGTCGAGCGCGGTCGTCGGTTCGTCGGCGACCACGAGCTCCGGCGACCCGACCGTGGCCGCGGCGATGAGGGCGCGCTGGCGCATCCCGCCGGACAAGGAGCCCGCAAGCCGACCGTCCGTGGCGAGCGCCGGGTCGAGGCCGACCGCGGCGAGTGCGTCCCGCACGGCCCCCACCCGCTGCGCCGCCGTCATGTCCGTGTGCAGCCGGAGGGCGTCCGCGACCTCTCGCCCGACGGGACGCAGTGGGTCCAGGGCGCCCAGGGCCTCCTGGCCGACGTAGCCGACCCGCGAGCCGCGCACGCTCCGCCACCTGCGGTCCGAGAACGCCCGGACGTCGAGCCCGGCCACGGTCAGCCGGTCGACCCGGACGGACGAGCCGGGCGCCGACAGGCCGAGCGCCGCCCGTGCGGTGACGGTCTTGCCGGAGCCGGAGGCGCCGACGAGCGCGACGCACTCGCCGGCATCGACGTGCAGCGCGACGTCCTGCACGACCACTGCCCCGCCGATGCTGACGGTCAGCCCCTGCACGTCGAGCACGGTCATCGGATCGCTCCTGTTCGTCGGATCGCCCGGCCGAGCACGGTCACCGCGGTCGCCAGGACCACGATCGCGAGGCCGGGGAAGGTGCTCATCCACGGGGCCGTCTGCAGGTAGGTGCGACCGTCGGCCAGCATCGCGCCCCACTCCGGCGCGGGTGGCGGGGTGCCGACGCCGAGGTAGCTCAGCGCCGAGGCCCACACGATCGCCTGTCCGACGCCGAGCGTCCCGACCGCCACGACCGGCCAGAGCGCCGCGGGGAGCACGTGCCGCGCGGTGATGACGGCGGGGGAGCGGCCCATCAGCACGGCTGTCTCGACGACCTGCGAGCGGCGCGCCCGGAGCACGAGCCCGCGGACGATCCGGGCGTACCCGGGCGCCGTGGCGAACCCGACCGCGAGCATCGCCGGGACGGGCCCGGGGCCGGTCACCGCGATGACGACGAGCGCCACGAGGAGCAGGGGGAGCGCGAACGCGACCTCGGTCAGTCGGCCGACGACCCCGTCGACGACGCGCCCGCCGAGTCCCGCGACCACGCCGAGCACGACCCCGACCCCGCCGCCGACGAGCGTCGCGACCACACCGACCACGAGCGACGCCCGCGTCCCGGCGACGACCCGGGCGAGGACGTCCCGCCCGGACTCGTCGGTGCCGAACGGGCTCGACCACGACGGCGCCTGGAGCGCCTGCGCCGGGTGCACGGCGAGCGGGTCGCCACCGCCGAGCAGGGCCGGCCACACCGCCGCGACCACGGCCAGCGCCACGACGGCGGCAGCGGTCCATCCGGCCGGGCCGAGCGTCCCCCCACGGACTCGCTCGGACCGTCCGGCGGACGCGTCACCCTGGGCACCGGCCTGGAGGCGCGGTTCGGCGATCCCGCTCACCGTGCGCCCGCCCCGTGCCGGGTGACGCGCGGGGCGCGACGCCGGGTCGCCCCCGCCTCGGCCGTCCCGCCGGCACGCGGGTCCACCACACGCTCGACGAGGTCCGCGACGGCGAGCACGACCACGTACGCGGCGGCCGACACCAGCGCGATGCCCGCGACGAGCGGCATGTCCCGCTGCGTCACCGCGGTCACGAGTGCGCGCCCGATGCCCGGGAGCGCGAACACCGACTCGACGACGACCGCACCGGACACGAGCGAACCGAACGCCCACGCGGACAGGGCGATCCCCGGGAGTGCGGCGTGCCGGAGCAGGTGCCGGCCGAACAGTCCCGCGCGGGTCTCGCCACGACTGCGGGCCGCGAGTGCGAAGGCCGACCGCTGTGCGTCGACCACGCCGTCCCGGACGGTCTCGGCGAGGTACCCGGCGACCGGCACGGCCACCGTGACGACCGGCAGCACCCAGCCCCGGGCCGAGCCGTCGCTGACCGCCGGCACCCAGCCGAGGGCGCTGGCGAACACCACGATGAGGACGCTGCCGAGCCAGAAGTGCGGGGTGACGCTCGCGGTGACGCTCAGGGCGCTCGTGAGTCCCGCGGCGAACCGACCGCGCTGCGTCGACCACCACGCGGCGACGATGGCGAGCACCCAGGCGACGACGAGCCCGGCCACGGCCAGGGTCAGCGTGACCGGGAGCTGCTGCCCGAGGAGCGTCGACACCGGCGTCCGGAACGCGTACGAGTCACCGAGGTGCCCCGTCGCCAGACGCCCGAGGAACACCGCGTACTGCACGAGCACCGGCCGGTCGAGGCCGTACTCCTGTCGGACCTGCGCGACCGCCTCGGCCGAGGCCTGGGAGCCCGGTCCGCCGAGGATCGCGAGCGCCGGGTCGCCCGGGATGAGCCGGATCGCGACGAACACGATCGTGGCGACCGCCCAGAGCACCCCGATGCCGCCGGCCAGGCGGCGCAGTCCCCACAGGGTCCACGCCGACCACGCGGCGGGCGTGCCTCGACGTCCGCGACGCAATCCGTGCCTCCCGTCCGACGATCGCGAGGTCGCGATCAGCGGTCGATCCAGGCCGTGCCGAACCACGGCGTCGACACCGCGGTGGTCTGCACACCGTGCACGCTCGACCGCAGCAGGAAGTGGTTCTGCTGGTCGTAGAGCGGGAGGACGGTGCCGCTGGACAGGATGATCTCCTGCGCCTGCTCGTAGAGATCGCCGCGCTCGGACGTGTCCGAGGTCTGCGCAGCCCGCTGGAGCAGATCGTCGAGCTTCGGGTCGTCGAGCTGGGCGAGGTTCGCGAAGTACCCGGACGGTGCCGGCGTGATGCTGGCGGAGTCGTACAGGATGCGGAGGACGTCCGCGCCCACCTTCGTGTACGGCGCGCTGACGACGTCGTACTCGTTCGCCGCGAGGGCCGCGTACCAGCTGGAGAGGTCGAGCTCCTGCAGCACGACCTTGAAGCCGACGGCCTTCTCGGAGGCCTGGATCTGCTGGAACAGGCTGCGCTCGGCGGGGACGGACTGGTTCGTCGACACCGGGAACGTGACGGTCAGCTGCTCTCCGTCCTTCTCGCGGATGCCGTCGCTGCCCACCTTCCAGCCGGCGTCGTCGAGGAGTCGCTTCGCCTTCGTCGGGGAGTACTGGAACAGGCTCTTGTCGGAGTACCCGTACGGCTCGACGCTGGAGAGCACCGAGTACGAGCGCTTCGCCGTCCCGAGGAAGAGCGACCGGATGCCGGGGTCGATCTCGGCGCCGGCGATGAATGCCTTGCGGACGGCCTCGTCCCGGAAGACCCCGTGGCCGGAGTTCAGCTCGAGGCGGTTCGACGCACCGGGGCGCGGAGCGTCGAGGTCGCGGATGGACCCCTTCGACGAGGCCGCCTTGAGCTGGTCGGGCTGGGCGTTGTCGATGACGTCGACCTGGCCGGACTGCAGTGCCGCGTACCGCGAGGTCGAGTCGGGCAGGAAGCGCCACGTGATGCCGTCGAGGCGGGGCTCCGTGCTGCCGCGGAGCGGCGTGTAGTCGGCGTTCTTGCGGAGCGTCACCCGGTCGCCGTGCTTCCAGCCGGTGACCTCGAAGGGGCCGGTGCCGACCGGCGACTCGCAGTTCACCGCCTGCGAGCGCTCCAGCGCTTTCGGGGACTCCATACCGACCCACGGCTGCGAGAACGACTCGAGCAGCGCGCTGTCCGGCCGGCTCAGCGTCAGGGTGACGGTGTGGTCGTCGGTGGCCGTCGCCTTCGTGATCGACTGCAGCGCGAGGTACCCCGTGCTCGACGCGGTCGCCGGGTCCTGCACGTGCTCGATGTTCGCCACGACCGCGGCGGCGTCGAAGGGCGTGCCGTCGGTGAAGGTCACGTCGTCGCGCAGCGTGAAGGTGAGCGTCCTGCCGTCGTCGCTCGTCGTCCAGGACTTCGCCAGCGCGGGGACGGGCTTGCCGTCGTCGAGCGCGGTGAGCTCCTCGATGTACTGGGTGGACAGGAGCGCCTGCGGGTAGTTGCCGCCGACGTGCGGGTCGAGGCAGGTGGGTTCGGCGTCGCCCGAGGCGTACGTGAGCGTGCCGCCGTCGACCGGTGTGCTGTTCGACGTCGCGGTGCCCCCGCCGGTGCAGCCGGCGAGCACGAGGAGGAGTGCGGCGGCGCCGGCGACCACGACGGTGGTTTTCTGTACTGAGTCCAAGATCATGGCTGAACGAGTCTAGCGGTTTACTGGGGCCCATGGACGAACCGATGCGCCGCGGTGGCCGCCCCCGACGCTCGAGCGCCGAGGTGCTCGCCGACGCCGCGGCCGAGCTGTTCCTCGAGCAGGGCTACGGGCGGACCACGGTCGACCAGATCGCCGCACGGGCCGGGGTCAGCCGTGCGACGTTCTTCAACTACTTCACGGCGAAGTCCGACGTGCTCTGGCTCGACCTCGACGCCGCGGTCGCGACGCTCCCGGCGTGCCTCGCCGCCTCGACCGAGGAGTCCGCGGTGCGGGCCGTCGAGGCCGCGCTGCTCGCCACCGCCCGCGCCCACGACCCCGACCGGGTCCCCTGGGCGATCGCACAGGCCGAGGTGATGGGCATCGGGGCCGAGCTCGTGGCGAGCGTCGCGGCACGGGTGACGGCCCAGCACGCGGCGGTGGCGGCCTTCGTCGCCCGCCGGACGGGGGAGCACCCGGCGGCGCTCTGGCCCCAGACGGTGTCCGGCGCCATGCTCGGGGCGGCCGCAGCGGCCTTCGGCGTCTGGGTCTCGGACGGGGTCGGGCGCCGACCGCTCGTCGAGTACGTCGGGGCGGCGCTCACCCCGGTCGCAGCGGGTCTCGACTCCCACTGAGGTCCGGCCCAATAGGCTCTCTCCCCATGACCCGCGCGCGATGGACACGAACCGCGGTCTTCGCCGTGGTCGCCCTCGCGGGGGTGTTCGTCGCGTACTGGCACATCGGCAGACAGAGCACCTACGTCGACGAGTTCACCTACACGCGGGCCGGGTGGGACTACGTGCACGGGGTGCTCACCTCGAACCTGCAGCACCCGCCGACCGGCAAGTACCTGTTCGGCGTCGCGCAGCTCGTGTTCGGCGAGGGCGTGCTCGGGCCCCGTCTCGTCGCCGCGACGGCCTCGTTCGGCACCGGCATCGTCCTGTTCGCCTGGCTCCGGCGTCCGATCGGGTACTGGGGCGCCGTGCTCGCCGCCGGGCTCTGGTGGCTCACGCCGCGTGCCGACTCGCCGACGTGGGCGGACGTCGCGTCCGGCACGGCCGCACGGATCGACCGGCTCGCCCTCCTCGAACCGCTGATGACCTTCTTCGCCGTGGCGGCGCTCGCCGCTGCCTGGCAGTGGGCGACCCGACCCCGACGCCCCGCCGACCGGACCACGGCCTGGGACGGCTGGTGGTGGATGGCGCTCGCCGGTGCCCTGCTGGCGCTGTCGGTCACGTCGAAGGTCACCACCACCGTCCTCGTGCTCGCGCTGGTCGCGGTCCCGCTGCTGTTCCGGCGCTGGTCCGGGCTGCTGACCGGGGGCGTCGCGGCCGCCGCGGCGTTCGCCGTGGTGTTCGTCGTCGCGTACGTGCCCGTCGGCGGGGTCCGGGCGATCACCTTCATGATCGAGTTCCAGGGCAAGCACGACACCCGCGGGCACATCATCTCGGTCCTCGGGAAGACGTACATGATCGCGCCGTGGTGGACGAACTTCGTGCGGGTCGTCGAGGGCGTCGGGTGGCCGACGGTCGTCGTGCTCCTGGTCGGCATGGCCGCGGCGTTCGCGATCCGCCCGGACCGGCTCGTCGCGCTCCTCGGGATCGCGCTCGGGATCCTCGTCGTCTTCTACTCGACGGCCAACGTCGCACTGCCGCACTACTACCAGGCGTGGATGCCCTGGATCATCGCGCTCGCCGCCGTCGGGTACACCCGGCTCGCCCGGCTGCGGCCGCCGCTCACGACCGTGGTCGCGCTCCTCGCTGTCGTGGTGACGATCGTCCCCGCGGTCGTCGTGGTGCGGACCGTCGCCGAGACCCGCACCACCGGGTTCGCCCGGCTCGAGGGGGTCCTCGAGGAACGCGGGGTGCCTGACGACGTCCGGGTCCTCGTGTCGGGGTCGGCGCAGCAGTCGTTCGCCGTGTTCATCGGCCGTCGTGGCGCGACCCAGGGGGTGACGCACGGGGACTACGGCGTGCTCGTCGCCGGGATCGACCCGCGGTTCCCGATGGACGACGACCTGCGGACCCTGCTGCGGGAGCACCCGGAGCGGTTCGAGGAGTTCCGGCTCGACGCGCTGCGGGTGTGGGTCGTGCGGGACGGCCTGGTGATCGAGCGGCGCGGGGACACCGCGACCCTGGTGCCCGCCGACCGCGGCTGACCCGACCGCGCGGCAGATGCGTGCGGCTCAGTCGGTCCGGAGCGTGCCGGCCCCGCCCGCGGCGACGTCCTCGGCCGTCCCGTCCCGCACCACCTCCGGCACGTCGTCGCCCGTCGGCACGAGCGACTCGTCGCCGGGGTAGCTCAGGGTGAGCACGGCCTCCTCGATGTACTGGCTCTCCTCGAGGGACTTCTCGACGTCGCGCAATCGCACCGCCACGTGCTCCTCGTTCTCGTTGCCGGTCAGGTCGACCGCGGCGACGAGGTAGACCCGCGAGGGCCCGACGAACTCGAGGTGCAGGTAGGTGACGCGCTCGATCTGCGACCGCCCGAGCAGCTCGACGAGCACCGCGTTCTCGAGTTCCGGGGACGTGCTCTCCCCGAGCAGGAACCGACGGTTGCGGTCGATCAGGACGATCGCGACGACCCCGAGCAGGATCCCGATCGCGATCGAGCCGACGGCGTCGAAGACCGCGAGGCCGGTGACCTGGTGGAGGAACACCCCGAGGAACGCGACCACGAGGCCGATGAGTGCCGCGGCGTCCTCGGCGAAGACGGCACGGAGGGTCGGGTTCGACGACTGCAGGACGTGCCGGAGCACCGGCACCCGCCGCTTCGTCGCCGCGCCGTGCGCCTGCCGGTACGCCTGCAGGAAGCTCGTGCCCTCGAGGCAGAACGACAGCCCGAGGACGATGTAGTTCAGCAGCACGTCCTCGGCCGGCCCGGTGTCCCCGAGCTCGGTGATGCCGTGGTAGATCGAGACGATGGCGCCGGCGGTGAAGAGGCCGAACGCGGCGAACATCGACCAGATGTACGTCTCACGGCCGTAGCCGAGCGGGTGCGCGGTGTCGCGCTTCCTCGAGCCACGCCGTTCGGCGACGAGCAGGAAGATCTCGTTGCCGGTGTCGGCCCAGGAGTGCGCGGCCTCGGCGACCATGGACGCCGACCCCGAGATCAGGGAGGCGATCGTCTTGGCGATCGCGACGAGCAGGTTCGCGCCGAACGCGATGACGACGGTGAGCAGGGAATCGGGACGCTCCTGCTGCGCGGGGGCAGCATCTGACGAGGGCATCGCTCCAGCATGCTCTCGTCCGCTAAACTCGTGCACACAGGCGTCGATCCGGCCATCACCGGGGAGCCTCCGGAAGAACCCGGCCGTCAGCACCATCGACCGCCGGCAGTAGAACCGGGCGGACCGGGCCGCGCACGCCCCGGCAACGAGCGGTCGCCCCGGGTCACCCGGAGCGGCAAGCGAGG
Source organism: Curtobacterium sp. 320 (assembly GCF_031455235.1). Lineage (NCBI taxonomy): Bacteria > Bacillati > Actinomycetota > Actinomycetes > Micrococcales > Microbacteriaceae > Curtobacterium > Curtobacterium sp. 320. The sequence goes on from NZ_JAVDSI010000009.1 coordinate 22,349, forward strand.
TGGTACCGCGGAGCCTGCTCCGTCCTCGTGGTCCTGAGAACCGGCAACCCACAGGAGCCCCGCGGTGCGCTACCCACTTGATTCCGACGCAGACGGCGTCGTCCCGTCGCCGTCCTTCCCCGCCGTCGAGCAGGGGATCCTCGCCTTCTGGAAGGGCGACGGCACGTTCCAGGCGTCGATCGACCAGCGCGAGGGCTGCGACGAGTGGACGTTCTACGACGGCCCGCCGTTCGCCAACGGCCTGCCGCACTACGGCCACCTCCTGACCGGGTACGCGAAGGACGTCTTCCCGCGCTACCAGACCATGCGCGGCAAGCAGGTGCACCGCCGCTTCGGCTGGGACACGCACGGCCTGCCCGCCGAGCTCGAGGCGATGCGCCAGCTCGGCATCACCGAGAAGCACGAGATCGACGAGATGGGCGTCGACGTCTTCAACGCCGCCGCCAAGAAGTCCGTCCTGCAGTACACCGACGAGTGGCAGCAGTACGTCACCCGCCAGGCGCGCTGGGTCGACTTCGAGAACGACTACAAGACCCTCGACGTGACGTTCATGGAGAGCGTGCTGTGGGCGTGGAAGCAGCTCTGGGACAAGGGGCTCGCGTACGAGGGCTTCCGGGTCCTGCCGTACTGCTGGAACGACCAGACGCCGCTGTCGAACCACGAGCTGCGCATGGACGACGACGTCTACAAGATGCGCCAGGACCAGTCCGTCACGGTGTCGTTCCCGCTGCGGGGCTCGCGCGCCGCGGAGCTCGGGCTCGACGGCGTGCGTGCGCTCGCCTGGACGACGACCCCCTGGACCCTGCCCACGAACGCCGCGCTGGCCGTCGGGCCTGCGGTTTCGTACGTGGTGCTGCCGGCCGGCCCAGGAGGCGCGGCTGACGGTGGCGCCGCCGGCTCCGCCCGGTACATGCTGGCGTCGGACACCGTGGCCGCCTACGCGAAGGACCTCGGCTACGAGACTGCCGAGGACGCCGCTGCCGCGGTCGTCCGCACCCTGACGGGTGCGGAGCTCGACGGCGTCGAGTACGAGCGCCTCTTCGACTTCCTCGCGGAGACCGAGGGCATGGAGAACGCCTGGAAGATCCTCGTCGCCGACTACGTCGAGACGGGCGAGGGCACCGGCATCGTGCACCAGGCCCCGGCCTACGGTGCCGACGACCAGGTGGTCTGCGCCGCTGCGGGCATCCCCGTGGTGCTGTCGCTCGACGAGGGCGGTGTCTTCACGTCGCAGTTCGGCGAGGTCGCCGGGATGCTCTGGTCGGACGCGAACAAGCCCCTCACGAAGGCCGTCCGCGACGCCGGGCGACTGCTCCGCCAGGCGTCCTACGAGCACAGCTACCCGCACTGCTGGCGCTGCCGGAAGCCCCTCATCTACAAGGCCGTGTCGAGCTGGTTCGTCCGCGTGACCGAGTTCCGCGACCGCATGGGCGAGCTCAACCAGGAAATCAACTGGGTGCCGGACAACGTCAAGGACGGTCAGTTCGGCAAGTGGGTCGGCAACGCCATCGACTGGTCGGTGTCCCGCAACCGGTACTTCGGCACGCCGATCCCGGTGTGGCAGTCCGACGACCCCGAGCACCCGCGCACCGACGTGTACGGCTCGCTCGAGGAGATCGAGCGTGACTTCGGTCGACTGCCGGTGAACGCCGACGGCGAGGTCGACCTGCACCGCCCGTTCATCGACGACCTGACGCGCCCCAACCCGGACGACCCCACCGGGAAGTCGACGATGCGCCGGATCACCGACGTGTTCGACGTCTGGTTCGACTCCGGGTCGATGCCGTACGCCCAGGTGCACTACCCGTTCGAGAACCGCGAGTGGTTCGAGTCGCACAACCCGGCCGACTTCATCGTCGAGTACATCGGGCAGACCCGCGGCTGGTTCTACGTCATGCACGTGCTGTCCACCGCGCTGTTCGACCGGCCGGCCTACAAGAACGTCATCAGCCACGGCATCGTGCTCGGCTCCGACGGCCAGAAGATGTCGAAGTCGCTCCGGAACTACCCGGACGTCTCCGAGGTGTTCGACCGCGACGGTGCCGACGCGATGCGCTGGTTCCTGATGTCGTCGTCGGTCATCCGCGGCGGGAACCTCGTCGTCACGGAAGAGGGCATCCGCCAGGGCGTCCGCGAGTTCCTGCTCCCGCTCTGGTCGACGTACTACTTCTTCACCCTCTACGCGAACGCGTCGGGGGAGTCCGGGTACCAGGCGTCGCGGAGCACGGCGAGCACCGACGTGCTCGACCGCTACCTGCTCGCGAAGACCCGGGTGCTCGTGTCGGACGTGCAGCAGCACCTCGATGCGCTCGACACCCCGCTCGCCGCCCAGGCCGTCCGCGACTTCGCCGACGTGCTGACGAACTGGTACGTGCGCCGGTCGCGCGACAAGTTCTGGCTCGGCGCCGAGTCCTCGCCCGAGGCCCGTGCCGCATTCGACACGCTGTACACCGTGCTCGAGACGCTCACCCGCGTCGCCGCACCCCTTGCCCCGCTCGTGACCGACGCGGTCTGGCGGGGACTGACCGGCGGCCGCAGCGTCCACCTCGAGGACTTCCCCGACGCCGAGGAGTTCCCGGCCGACCAGGCGCTCGTCGACGCCATGGACCGCGTGCGGGACGTCGCCTCGAAGGGGCTCGCGCTCCGCAAGGCCACCGGCAAGCGCGTCCGCCTGCCCCTCGCCACCCTGACGCTCGTGGTGCCCGACCCGGCGGCCGTCGAACCCTTCGTGGACATCCTCCGCGACGAGCTCAACGTCAAGCAGGTCGTGCTCGAGCAGCAGGAGGAGTCGTCGCTCGGTCGGTACGGCATCGAGCGGAAGCTCACCGTGAACGCCCGTGCCGCCGGACCCCGCATCGGCAAGCAGGTCCAGCAGGTCATCCCAGCCGCCAAGAAGGGCGACTGGACCGCGACCGAGTCCGGCGTGACCGTCGGCGGCGTCGACCTCGTCGAGGGCGAGTACACGCTCGACCTCACCGTCGCCGACGACTCCGTGGCGGTGGCGTTCCTCGACGGCGGCGGCTTCGCGGTGCTCGACACCGTGACGACGCCCGAGCTCGAGGCCGAGGGACTCGCCCGCGACGTCGTCCGCGCCGTCCAGCAGGCCCGCCGTGACGCCGACCTCGACGTCAGCGACCGCATCGTCCTCACCCTCGGCGCGGACGAGGTCGCCGACGCGGCGGTCCGCACCCACCAGCAGCTCATCGCGGGGGAGACCCTGTCGACGAGCGTCGAGATCGTGCCCCTCGGGGCAGACGCCACCACCACCGACGTCGGTGACGGTGCGAAGGTGACCGTGGAGGTGTCACGCGCATGAGCGAGTACCCCGAAGAACCGTCCGAGGACGGCATCGAGATCCCCGTCGGCCCCGCCGGTGCGACGGACCCCGCCGACGCCGTGCCCTACGGCGCGGACGACGACGAGGTCAAGCGCGTCGAGGCGGCCCTGTACGCCCGGATCGGCGAGCAGTCGCCCGAACACCGGCTGTCCGCGACCCGGCGCGCCGTCGAGCTCCTCGGCGACCCGCACCTGTCGTACCCCGTGATCCACCTGACCGGCACGAACGGCAAGACCTCGACCGCGCGCATGGCCGAGAGCATCGTCCGGGCACACGGCCTCCGGACCGGCCTCATGACGAGCCCGCACCTGGTGTCGATCCGGGAGCGCATCGTCATCGACGGCACCCCGATCGCCGCCGACCGCTTCGTGGAGAACTGGGACGACATCGCCCCGATCCTCGAGATGACCGACCAGGAGCTCACCGACAAGGGCGAGCTCCCGCTGACCTTCTTCGAGGCGCTGACCGTCCTCGCCCTGGCGTGCTTCGCCGAGGCTCCGGTCGACGTCGCCGTGATCGAGGTCGGCATGGGCGGCGAGTGGGACTCCACCAACGTCGTGCAGAGCCAGGTGCAGGTGTTCACGCCGATCGCGATCGACCACGCCAAGCAGCTCGGCAGTACCGTCGCCGAGATCGCCCGCACGAAGTCCGGGATCATCAAGCCGTCGTCGTCGATCGTCTCGAGCGCGCAGACGCCCGAGGCGCTCGCCGAGCTGCAGCGCGCGGCCGAGCTCACCGAGTCGACCCTCGCGGTCGAGGGGGACGGCTTCCGGCTCGTCGACGTGACGCCGGCCGTCGGCGGCCAGCTCATCACCGTGCAGGGCATCGCCGGACGCTACGACGACCTGTTCCTGCCGCTCTTCGGCCGGCACCAGGCGCACAACGCCGCCGTCGCGATCGCCGCCGTCGAGGCCTTCCTCGGCCGCGGTTCGCAGGCCCTCGACGAGGACGTCCTGTCCGAGGGACTCGCCGGTGCGACCAGCCCCGGCCGACTCCAGCCGATCGCCACGGGTCCGACCGTGGTGGTCGACGCGGCGCACAACCCGCACGGCGCACGCGCGCTCGCCGAAGCGCTCCCCGTGGCGTTCCCGTCCGAGCACGTGGTCGGCGTCGTCGGCATCCTCGGCGACAAGGACGCCCGCGGCTTCGTCCGCGCGCTCAAGGACACCGTCGCGACCTTCGTCGTGACCCAGCCGCCGGGGGAGCGTGCCCTCGACGCGGACGAGTTCGCCCGGGTCGTCGTCGACGAGGTCGGCGAGGACCGGGTCGTCGTCGAGCCGTCGCTCGAGGCCGCCCTCCAGGAAGCCCGTGACCTCGCGGACGACGCCGAGGCGGACGACGCCATGGTGCTCGTCGCGGGCTCGATCGTGATGGTGGGCCGGGTCATGGACCTGGTCCACGCCGAAGGCGGGACGAAGTGACGGACGCGGGCCGCGCCTCCAGGACCCCACGCGCACCGCGCACCCGTCGGCCGCGACGCGATCGCGGTGCACGGGAGAGCCTGCTGTCGATCACCCTCGTGCTCGAGGCGATCATGTTCTTCTTCCCGATGCTCGTCGTGTTCGGCAAGGGGACGCTCCCGCCGGCGGTCGCGTTCGGCGGTGGCATCGGCTCGATGATCGTGCTGGCGCTGGCCTCTCGCCTGACCGGCAACCGCGCCGGTGTAGGGTTCGGGTGGCTGCTGCAGGCGGCCATCCTCGCCACCGGGTTCATCGAACCGTTCATGTTCGCCGTGGCCGTGGTGTTCCTGGCGCTGTGGGTCTTCTGCTTCGTCAAGGGCGGTCAGCTCGACCGTCAGAACGCCGCGAGACGCGCGGCCCTCGGCGAGGACTGACCACCCCGTTCGACCACGAAACACCAGGAGTTCCGCGTGTCCGATCTCGAAGAGACCCTCGTCCTCGTCAAGCCCGACGGCGTCGCCCGCCAGCTCACCGGTGAGATCCTCCGCCGGATCGAGGCCAAGGGCTACGAGATCGTCGACCTGAAGATGGTGACGGCGCCCCGTGACCTGCTCGACGCCCACTACGAGGAGCACCAGGGCAAGCCGTTCTTCGAGCCCCTCGTCGAGTTCATGCAGTCCGGCCCGGTCGTCGCCGTGCGCGTCGCCGGCAACGGCGTCATCGCCGGCTTCCGGTCGCTCGCCGGCACCACCGACCCGACCTCGGCCGCGCCGGGGACGATCCGCGGTGACCTCGGCCGCGACTGGGGCCTCAAGGTGCAGCAGAACCTGGTGCACGGCTCCGACAGCCCCGAGTCGTCGGCGCGCGAGCTCGCGCTCTGGTTCGCCTGAGTCCGGGGGACCGACGCGTGACGAACAACGACCGTCCCACGAAGAACGAGCGTCGCCAGCACGCCCGTGACGTCGCCCGGCAGCGCGCCGAGGCCGAGAAGCGCCGCAAGCGCCGCAACCGCTGGTTCCTGCAGGGCGGCATCGGCCTCGGGATCATCGCCGTCGCCGCGATCGTCGCGATCGTGGTGGTGAACGTGAACAACCAGCCCGCCGTGTCCGCGGCCGGGCCGAAGAACATGGCGACCGGTGCGATCCAGTTCACCGGCAGCGACGGCACGGTCACCCCCGTGACCTCCGGCGCGGTGTCGGCGAAGGCCACCCCGTCCCCGGTGCCCACCGCGGCCGCCGACGGGAAGGTCCAGGTCACCGAGTACGTCGACTGGGCGTGCCCGGTCTGCAAGCAGTTCGAGGCCGCCTACGCCGACCAGATCCTCGACAAGGTGAAGTCCGGCGACGCGACCCTCGCGATCCAGCCCGTGTCGATCCTCGACCGCAGCTACCAGAACTCGCGGTACGCCAGCCGTGCCGCGAACGCCGCGATGTGCGTCGCGAACTACGCGCCGGACAAGTTCCTCGACGTCCAGACGCAGTTCTTCGACAACCAGCCGGAGGAGGGCACGAAGGGCCTGACGAACGCCGAGATCGCGAAGCTCGTCAAGGCCGGCGGCGCGACCGGGTCGAACGTCTCCGAGTGCCTGTCGAGCGAGCGCTTCCGCGGGTGGGTGACGAAGTCCACCAACGCCGTGCTGGCCGATCCGGCACTGCAGGGCACGCAGGGCTTCGGCACGCCGACCGTCCTCGTGAACGGCAAGAAGATCGCCACGCTGACCGACGTCATCACCGAGATCGACGCCGCGTCGAAGTAGCACGCCGGACGACGACGGCCCCCGCTTCCGATCGGAAGCGGGGGCCGTCGTCGTCCGGAGCGGCCGGGACTACGCCTTCCCGCCGTTCTGCTCCACGAACGCGGCGAAGGCGTCCGTGTCGGTGAGCGACCCGTTGTACTGCTTGCCGTTGACGATCACGGTGGGGGTGCCGGTGACCTTGTCGAGCGACGAGTTCGGGATCGGGTCGTTCAGCACCCGGTTCGTCGCGTCGGCAACCCACCCGGCGAACTCCTGGTCCGTGATGCAGGACGCCACGTTCTCGTTCGTCGCCCCGGCGGCCTTCGCCAGCGATGCGAGCTTGTCGTTCGTGAGGCCGCGCGTGCTCTCGGACGGCTGGTTCTCGTAGAGCGACGTGTTGTACGCCAGGAACGCGTCCGGGTCGTAGTTCGCGACGCAGGCTGCGGCGGCGGCCGAACGGGTCGAGTACTTCGAGCCGAGGGACACGCGGTCGAGCAGGTTGAACGGGTGCAGCTCGAGCGTCGCCGAACCGTCCTTCACCCACTGCTGGATCTGGGACATCTGGCTCGTCTCGAACTGGTTGCAGTACGGGCACATGTAGTCCGAGTACACGGTGATGTTCGCGACCGAGTCGTCCTGCTTCGTCGGGGTCGGCTTCCCGCCCTCCGGCGTGGCCTTCGTGGTGACGGGGACGATCTGCCCGTTCGACCCCGTCAGGAGCACACCGTCGCTCGCCATGTTCTTCGGCCCGGGGCCGGCAGGTTGCACGGAGTTCGCGACCACCACGACGACGATCGCGGCGACCGCGAGCGCGCCGACGATGATGCCGCTGATCCCCAGGGTCTTGTTGCGGCGTCGACGCGCCTGCTCCTTCGCGCGGGCGAGGCGTGCGCGCTCCCGCGCTGCCTCCCGCCGGGCCTTCTTGCTCTCGTTCTCGCTCATCGCCATCGAGCGTAGGTCGTGCTGGTGGGCCGATCGGCCGATCTGGCTGGGAAGGACCCAGGAATTCGGTGACGCGTCATCGGCAACGCTCAGCGGGCGCTCAGAAGCGCTCAGAAGGAGGAGAGGACCCGCGGGAACACGATGAGGATCGACACGGCGATGAACAGGTAGTTCGCCAGCGGGAACGCCCAGCAGAAGGGCAGCAGGGTCCGGCCGAGCCGCTGTGCGCCGGCGCCGAAGCGACCCTGCGCGGCGTTCCAGATCGTGAACACCCAGAACATCGGGATCGTCATCGACCAGACGAGCATGCACCACGGGCAGAGCGCGCCGATGAACCAGACGGTCTGGGTGAAGAGCCACGTGACGAAGACCCACGCCAGGAACACGCCCGCGTTGAACGCGATCCAGAACCAGCGCGAACCGTTCCGGAACCCGGCCAGGAGCATGACCGCGACGGCGATCGGGGCGACGAAGCCCATGACGCCGAGCAGCGGGTTCGGGAACCCGAGCAGGTGCCCCTGCCAGCTGGCCATCACGTCGGAGCAGTTGATGAACGGGTTGACGTCGCAGGACAGCACTGCCTGGGGGTGCGCGTACTTCTCGAACTCGTCGATGACCAGTCGGAAGGCGCCGTACAGACCGACGGCACCGGTGATCAGGAGGAAGACGCCCATGGCGATCGGACGGCGGACGGCAGGTGCTGGCGTGCTCACGGCGTCATCATCGCATGCTCGATCCGGTCCTTTCCCGGTGCGGCATGCGATAATCCCTGGAGGTCGTGCGGCCATCCGCACGACGACGAAAGCTTTCCGGGCCCAGCCCGGACGATCAGGTGCGGTGAGAGCGCACCGTGACCGGGACGCGCGCGACGCGACGGTCACAAGACAGCGAACGCGGGGGCGTGGTCGCCACCCGCTACAACTACAGAATTCCCGCCGTCCGGACAGGATGCGAGCGGGGTCAAGGAGTGCACCAGGTCCATGGTGGAGCAGAACAACGACAACACGAACAACGAAGAAGTCGCACCGAAGCGTCGAGGCCGCCTGTTCGGCGGTCGGCGCGCCCGGTCGGCAGGCCAGGAGGCACGGGGTGACGCCGCGCAGACCGGCCCCGTCGAGCAGGTGACCGGGTCTCCGGCGGACGGCACGACCGACGCCGGCGCGGAGACGCTCGCGGTGACGGACGCAGCGCCCGAAGCCGGGGGAGCGCCGGAGGCGCCCACCGTGTCGGTCGCCGTCGAGGCGACCGCCGGCGGCGACGAGCCGCACGACGTGAGCACCCTCACGGGCGACCTGCCGGTCATCACGGCCGGTGACGACACCGAGACCGCAGCCGCACCGGCCGCGACGGTCGAGGCGGACGCGAGCAGCGCCTCCAGTCCGGCGGAGCCCGTCGACGAGCCGTTCGTCCCCAAGGCGACGAGCACGCTCAGCCTGATCTTCCACGCCCCGGTCCTGCCGGACCTGCCCGAGCGCGCGCCCCGTCACGACGAGGACGACGACGACGAGCAGGGCGGCGGACGCCGTCGGTCGCGTCGCCGCGGCACGAGCGCCGACCGCGAAGGCCGTGAGCCCCGCGAGCCGCGCGAGCCGCGGGACCACCAGGAGCCCCGCCGTCGCGAGGTCGAGTACATCACCGAGCCGCAGAAGGTGAAGGGCTCGACGCGGCTCGAAGCGAAGAAGCAGCGCCGCCGCGACGGGCGCGATGCCGGCCGTCGACGCCAGGTCGTCACCGAGGACGAGTTCCTCGCCCGCCGCGAGAGCGTCGACCGGCAGATGATCGTCCGGTCGAGCGCCTCGAAGATCGAGATCGGCGTGCTCGAGGACGGTGTCCTCGCCGAGCACTACGTGACGAAGTCGCACAACGTGTCGCTCATCGGCAACGTGTACCTCGGCAAGGTGCAGAACGTCCTGCCCTCGATGGAGGCGGCGTTCGTCGACATCGGTCGCGGTCGCAACGCCGTGCTGTACGCGGGCGAGGTCGACTGGAACTCGGTCGACACCGGCAACCACGGGCGTCGGATCGAAGCCGCGCTCAAGCCGGGCGACAAGGTGCTCGTGCAGGTCACGAAGGACCCGGTCGGACACAAGGGCGCCCGTCTGACGAGCCAGGTCTCGCTGCCGGGTCGTTACCTCGTGTACGTGCCGAACGGCTCGATGAACGGCATCTCGCGCAAACTGCCGGACACCGAGCGGGCGCGCCTCAAGAAGATCCTCAAGGAGGTCCTCCCGGAGCACGCGGGCGTCATCGTCCGCACCGCCGCCGAGGGCGCGACCGAGGAGCAGCTCACCCGCGACGTGCAGCGGCTCACCAGCCAGTGGGAGGCGATCCAGAAGAAGGTCGCGAACGGCCAGGCGCCGGTCATGCTCCACTCCGAGCCGGACCTGCTCGTGAAGATCGTCCGCGACGTCTTCAACGAGGACTTCACCAAGCTCATCATCGACGGCTCCGCGGCGCGCGAGACGATCGACGAGTACCTCACCGCGGTCGCGCCGGACCTCAAGGACCGCGTCGAGATCTACGACGGCCCGGACTCCTTCGAGGAGTACCGCCTCAACGAGCAGATCGAGAAGGCGCTCGACCGCAAGGTCTGGCTGCCCTCGGGTGGTTCGCTCGTGATCGACCGCACCGAGGCCATGACGGTCGTCGACGTCAACACGGGGAAGTTCGTCGGGTCCGGCGGCAACCTCGAGGAGACCGTCACGAAGAACAACCTCGAAGCGGCCGAGGAGATCGTCCGCCAGCTCCGCCTGCGGGACATCGGCGGCATCATCGTCGTCGACTTCATCGACATGGTGCTCGAGTCGAACCGCGACCTCGTGCTGCGTCGACTCGTCGAGTGCCTCAGCCGTGACCGGACGAAGCACCAGGTCGCCGAGGTCACCTCGCTCGGCCTCGTGCAGATGACCCGCAAGAAGATCGGCGTGGGGCTCCGCGAGTCCCTCGACGAGGTCAACGCCAAGGTCAACGACAACAACGCCGACCCGGGGCCGTCGAAGAGCCGTCGCAAGAGCCGCGGTGGGGCCGGCAACGGCGGGAACGGTTCGAACGGTGGGAGCGGGTCGAACGGCGGGTCCGGCAACGGTTCGTCGTCGAACGGCTCGTCGCACGCGCACCAGATCACGGACGACGTGAAGAGCGCGCTGTCCCGGATCGCCGCATCGACCATCCCACACGAGGAGCACGACGGGGCTGCGACCCCGGCTTCGGCGTCCTCTGCAGTGTCGGCGGGTTCGGCGGCATCGGCGGCATCGGCTCCGGAGGCACCCGCCGCGGAGTCCGGTCCGGACACCGGCGCGTCGCAGTCCGAGCACGGCGAGCAGTCGTCGGGCTCGAAGCGTCGACGTCGTCGTGGCGGCCGCGGTGCCGGTGCGCCCGAGACGACGGCGGACACCGCGTCCGGCTCGTCCTCGACGCCCGATGCACCGCCCGCGCCCGAGCAGGGCACGTCGGCTGACGCCGCTCCGGCTGCGGCGGCTCCGGTCGCTGCTGCCCCCGCCGTCGAGGACGCGCCGGCCAAGGCGCCGACCCGCCGTCGGGTGAGCTCGAGCGCCCCGGTGACCCCGGCCGAGACCTCGGTCGCGATCCTCGACATCCCGATCGCCGCCACGAAGCGCGAGCCGCGCCAGGTCAGCGGGGACGCCGAGTCCCTGCTCGACTCCGTGCTGCAGGCGCTCCCGGAGCCCAAGCAGCCGGGGCAGGGCCGTTCGCGGTCCCGTCGCGTCTCGTCCCCGAGCATCAGCGCACCGGCGACGGCCGAGGGTGACGACACCGACGACGGCGCCGTGATCCTGGGGAACTGACGATGTCGAACCCCGGCGATCCGCAGCGGTCGCAGCACGATCGTGGGTACTACGGCGCGGGCTGGTCCCAGCCCGCGCCGCCCGCCGGTGCCCCGCAGCAGCCGGGCGGAGCGTACGGGGGACCGCAGCAGTACGGCGGTCCGCAGCAGTCCGGCGTTCCGTACGGTGCGCCGCAGGGCGGCCCGTACCGCGGGCCGCAGTACGGCGGGTCCGCGCCGGCTCCGCGCCCACCGCGGACGCCGGCGGATCCGCGTCGGGCCTTCGCTCCGGGAGCGTCGGTCAGGAACACGGCCGGCGCACTCATCGCCGTCGTGTCGATCGTCCTCGTCGAGTTCGTCTCGGGGCTCGTCGGCCTGCTCGGCGCCTCGTTCGTGGTGCACCCGTTCGCGAGCTACGGCGCGGGCGGCAGCCTGGTCGGCGGGTTCGTGTCCGGGGTGTTCGCCACGCCGTTCCCGTTCTACGCCGGGGCCTTCCTCGCGCTGGCGTTCCTCACGCCCGTCGACCGACGGAGCCCGCTGCCGACGGTGCTCCTCCGCGCCGTGCTCGCCGGGGCCGCTGGGACGATCGCCCTGGCGCTCGTCGGGGTCTTCACGGGCACGTTCAGCGCCGTCCGCTCCGGAGGCGCCCAGCTCCTCATCGACGTCGTCACCCGCCCGCTGCAGTCCGGTGTGCCGTTCACGCTGATGCTCATCGCGACGTCGACCGCGGCGTGGCTCTGGCTCGGGCGGCCCCGCGGCGGACGTCGTGCGCCCGGAGCACCCGGCACGCCCGGGACGGTCCGACCGGCCGACGCGGTGCCGCCGGCGACCGTGCAGCCGTCGTCGCAGCAGGGTCAGGCGGGGGCGCAGGGGGCCCAGGTGCCGCCGTACGCGCCGCCGCAGCCCCCGTCGAACCCGTGGGGTGGTCCGGCGCCGCGCTGAGCCGCTGAGCGGCCGCGTGCGGGTTCGTGGCCATGTGCCGTGCTGTGTGCCGGGCGCCGACGTGATGCGACATGGTCGAGGTCGTCCGACGTCGACCTTGTCGCAGGTTGCATGCGCCGTCCGTTGCGCCCGCGGCGGTGCGACGTCCCCGACGTCGTCCGACCTCGGCGATGTCGTTCGGGCTCGCCACGCGCGCTGGCGCCGCACCGCCGCGCCACGCCACGCCCGGGAGTCGGCCGCGCGCCGAGGGAGGTGCCCGGCGGGGCGGGGGTGCGCCGCGCCTCCTGGCCCGCCGCGCGCCACCGCGCCGCGCCGCGTGCCAGGTGCCGGGATGGGTGCGAGGGAACGACCGTCGCACCCAGCACGGGATCTCGCACCGTGCGCGCGCGGCCGCGCGCTCAGAACGTGTGCTTGTCCCGCTGGGCGACCCGCAGCCCGCTGCCGATCAGGCGCAGCACCAGCTCGCGCCCGGTGACCGCCGTAGCCCCGGCAGCGACGAGTTCCTCGTAGCGCGACAGCGGCACGTCGTAGTGGTCGTGGTCGAACGCACGACGTGGGATACCGACGCGTCCAGCGAACTCGTGCAGCTCGTCGTATGATGTGTCACTGACGAGGTGCGACCACAGAGTGTCGTGTGCGGGCCACGTCGGCGGGTCGATCATCACGGTCACACGGCAATCGTACGTGTGTCGCCGTTTGACCGGACCTGGGGGCATCGAGTATTCTCGATCCCTGGTGTCAGCGGGCCGTTCTGCCTGCGTCGCCGATCGGGCCCGGCCCTCCGGGAACCGCTCGTGCAGAAGTGGGCACCCGAGACTTCCCTCAAGCAGAGTTACGTAAGGATTTCCACGTGGTTTACGCAGTAGTGCGCGCCGGCGGCCGTCAGGAGAAGGTCGAGGTCGGCACGATCATCACGATCGACCGTGCCAAGGCCGACGACAAGGGCAACATCGACCTCGCCCCGGTGCTCCTCGTGGACGGTGACAAGATCACGTCGGCGGCTTCCGAGCTCGCCAACGTGACGGTCACCGCCGAGGTGCTCGAGGACCTCCGCGGTCCGAAGGTCGTCATCCAGAAGTTCAAGAACAAGACCGGGTACAAGAAGCGTCAGGGTTTCCGCGCTGAGCTCACCCGCGTCAAGATCACCTCGATCGCGTAAGGCGGGAGTAGAAGATGGCACACAAGAAGGGTGCGAGCTCCACTCGCAACGGTCGTGACTCGAACGCACAGCGCCTCGGCGTGAAGCGCTTCGGTGGCGAGGTCGTCAACGCCGGTGAGATCATCCTCCGCCAGCGCGGTACCCACTTCCACCCGGGCGCCAACGTCGGCCGCGGTGGCGACGACACGCTGTTCGCCCTCTCGGCCGGTGCGGTCGAGTTCGGCACCAAGGGCGGCCGCAAGGTCGTCAACATCGTCAACGCGTAAGCAGTTCGACGATCTGACTCTGCGGGAGGGGCGGGCCACGTGCCCGCCCCTCCCGTTCTTTCGTTGCAACACCAAGGAGTGGACCCATGGCGACCTTCGTCGACCGCGTGACCCTGCACCTCACCGCGGGGAACGGCGGCAACGGCTGCGTGTCGGTCCGCCGTGAGAAGTTCAAGCCGCTGGCCGGCCCGGACGGCGGCAACGGCGGTGACGGTGGCGACATCGTCCTCGTCGCCGACCCCCAGGTGACGACCCTGCTCGGCTACCACCGCTCGCCGCACCGCTCCTCCAAGAACGGGCAGCCCGGCATGGGCGACATGCGGAGCGGCATCAGCGGTGAGACGCTCGAGCTCCCGCTGCCGATCGGCACCGTGGTGTACGACGAGAACGGCGACGTCCTCGCGGACATGACCGAGCCGGGCATGCGCGTCGTCATCGCCCCCGGCGGTCAGGGCGGTCTCGGCAACGCCGCGCTCTCGACCACGAAGCGCAAGGCCCCCGGGTTCGCGCTGCTCGGCACCGAGGGCTGGGCCGGTGACGTCAGCCTCGAGCTGAAGACCATCGCCGACGTCGCCCTCGTCGGGTTCCCGAGCGCCGGCAAGTCCTCGCTCATCGCCGCGATCTCCGCTGCGAAGCCGAAGATCGCGGACTACCCGTTCACGACCCTCACGCCGAACCTCGGCGTCGTCGAGTCCGGGTCCACCCGCTTCACCGTCGCCGACGTCCCCGGTCTGATCGAGGGCGCGTCGGAGGGCAAGGGCCTCGGCCTCGAGTTCCTCCGTCACGTCGAGCGCTGCGAGGCACTCCTGCACGTGATCGACTGCGCCACGCTCGACCCCGGCCGTGACCCGATCAGCGACCTCGACGTCATCCTCGGCGAACTCGAGCGCTACCCGGTCCCCGAGGGCCAGGTGCCGCTGCTCGAGCGCCCGCAGATGATCGCGCTCAACAAGGTCGACGTGCCCGAGGCAGCCGAACTCGCGGAGTTCGTCCGCGAGGAGCTCGAGGGTCGCGGCTACCGCGTCTTCCCGATCTCGACCGCGTCCCGCAAGGGCCTGCGCGAGCTGACGTTCGCGCTGGCCGACGTCGTGGAGCAGGCCCGCGCCTCCCGTGCCGCCGAGCCGGTGGCCGAGCGCATCGTCCTCCGCCCCAAGGCGGTCGACGACAAGCCCTTCACCATCCGCGCCGAAGGCGGCGAGGAGCACCGCTTCTACCGCATCCGCGGTGCGAAGCCGGAGCGCTGGGTGCAGCAGACCGACTTCACCAACGAAGAGGCGATCGGCTACCTCGCCGACCGCCTGGCGAAGCTCGGCGTCGAGGACGGCCTGTTCAAGGCCGGAGCCGTCGCCGGGTCCACCGTCGTCATCGGTGGCGACGGCGGCACGATCTTCGACTGGGAGCCCACGCTCACCTCGACCGCTGAACTCATCACGAGCGCCCGCGGGACCGACGCCCGGATCGGCGCGACCTCGCGTCCGACCCGCAACGAGCGTCGCGAGGAGTACTTCGAGCGCATGGACGCCAAGGCCGCGGCGCGTGCCGAGCTCGAGCAGGAGCGCATCGCCGGGCTGTGGGCGGAGGACGGAGACCTGTCTCCCGCCGAAGCCGACCGGGACGACAGGGACTGACCACGGCATGACCGACACGACCGCACGCACCGACCTCGGACCCGTCACCCGGCGCGAGGACATCCCGCGTGCCAAGCGGATCGTGGTCAAGGTCGGGTCGTCGTCGGTCAGCGGTGACAACACCGGGCAGATCGCCCCGCTCGTGGACGCCATCGCGGCAGCGCACGCCCGGGGGACCGAGGTCGTCCTCGTGTCCTCCGGCGCCATCGCCACCGGGTTCCCGTTCCTCGGGCTCGAGGGCCGCCCCGACGACCTCGCCACCCAGCAGGCCGCCGCCGCGACCGGGCAGAACGTCCTGATGTTCCGGTACCAGAAGGAACTCGACCGGCACGCGGTCGTCGCGGCGCAGATCCTCCTGACCGCGGGGGACCTGCAGAACCCGACGCACCGGGTGAACGCGCAGCGGGCCATCGACCGGTTGCTCGCGCTGCGGGTGCTGCCGATCGTGAACGAGAACGACACCGTGGCGACGCACGAGATCCGCTTCGGGGACAACGACCGGCTCGCGGCGCTCGTGGCCCGGCTGCTCGGGGCCGATGCGCTCGTGCTGCTGTCCGACGTGGAGTCGCTCTACACGCGGCCCCCGGAGCAGCCCGGCGCGGAGCCGATCACCCACGTGCCGTTCGGCGACGAGCTCGCCGGGGTCACGTTCGGGTCGATCGGTGCCGCGGGCGTGGGGACCGGGGGAGCGGGGACGAAGGTGGCTGCCGCGCGGCTCGCGGCGGAGGCCGGCACGGCGGTGCTCGTGACGGCGACGGCGCTCGTGGAGCGGGCGTTGGCGGGGGAGCAGGTCGGGACCTGGTTCGAGGCGGCGGCGCGGGGCTGACGGGGTTCCGGTTCGTTTCGTTCGGTTCGGTTCGTTTCGTTCGGTTCGGGAGGCGCGGGTCGGCTGCGACGCGCCGCTCACGTCCGCCGAGGGGGCATTGTTCGTCACTCTCGGCGCCTCCGAGCGACGGATTCCGCGACCTCGGCGGCACGCCTGCGGCGTGTCGTGCCCGCTCGCGGGGCGCGCGGACCGAGTGGTGCGGGCGCTGCGGGCGTGTGCTGACTCCTCCACAGGAGCCGCGCCTCCAGGGCCCTCCACAGGTCAGCCGGACCGCCGTCATGTGGCGGACCCCCGCGCCTAGAATCGAGCCATGTCGCTGACCGCATCCGCCCCGACCCTGACCGACAAGCTCGTCGCTGCGCGCGACGCGGCGTCGGTCCTCGCCACGGCGACGACCGCGGTGAAGGACGCGGCGCTCCTCGCGATCGCGGCGGGCGTGCGACAGGCGACGGACGAGATCGTCGCGGCCAACCACGAGGACCTCTTGGCGGGCGAGGAGAGCGGGCTCTCGTCCGGGCTCCTGGACCGGTTGCGGCTCGATCCCGTCCGCATCGACGCCCTCGCCGCCGCGGTCGAGCACGTCGTCGGCCTCACCGACCCGGTCGGGCAGCACGTCCGCGGGTCGCGGTTGCCGAACGGGCTGCAGCTCTCCCAAGTGCGGGTGCCGTTCGGGGTCGTCGGCGCGATCTACGAAGCGCGGCCGAACGTCACGGTCGACATCGCCAGCCTCGCGCTGAAGAGCGGCAACGCGGTCGTGCTCCGGGGCGGCTCGGCGGCGCAGCGCACCAACGCGGTGCTCGTCGCCCGGATCCAGGACGCCGTCGCCTCGGCGGGGCTGCCGCGCGAACTCGTGCAGACGATCGACGAGTTCGGGCGTGCCGGCGCGACCGACCTGATGCGGGCACGCGGGCTCGTCGACGTGCTCATCCCGCGGGGCAGCGCGTCACTGATCCAGACCGTCGTGACCGAGTCGCAGGTGCCCGTGATCGAGACGGGTGCCGGGGTCGTCCACGTCTTCCTCGACGAGTCGGCCCCGCTCGACCGGTCGATCGACATCGTCCTGAACAGCAAGGTGCAGCGGCCCAGCGTGTGCAACGCGCTCGAGACGCTCCTCGTGCACGAGCGGGCGGCCGACCGGCTCCTGCCCGCGCTGGCCGACCGGCTGCGGGCTGCGGGCGTCACGCTCCGTGGTGACGACGCCACACGGGTGCTCGTGCCCGGTGTGCTCCGGGCGACGGACGACGACTGGGCGACCGAGTCGATGGACCTCGACCTGTCCGTCCGGGTGGTGCCCGACGTCGATGCGGCGATGGCGCACATCGCGCGCTGGTCGACGCACCACACCGAGTCGATCGTCACCAACGACGTCGACACGGCCGAGCGCTTCCTGGCCGAGGTCGACTCCGCGGTCGTGATGGCGAACGCCTCGACGCGGTTCACCGACGGTGGGGAGTTCGGGTTCGGTGCCGAGGTGGGGATCTCCACGCAGAAACTGCACGCTCGTGGGCCGATGGGGCTGCCCGAGCTGACGAGCACCAAGTGGATCGTGCGCGGGCAGGGACAGATCCGCGGCTAGACTGAACGGCGAATTCCCCCGACCGAACGGAGCATCGGATCAATGACCTTCCTCGCAGAAGCCGCTGAGCACGCCTCGGGGGTCCCCGCGTACGTGTTCCCGCTCGTCGGTGCCCTCTTCTTCGCGTTCCTCGGGTTCGTGACCTGGAGCTTCCGTGACGTGGCCTACCGCCACTCGCACAAGTTCGAGGCCACGCGCACCCACGAGACGGGTGTCGACGAGTTCGGTCGCGCCGAGTACTGACCCGCGACTCCATGCTCGAGAGCACGGGGCGGCCTCGCATCGGCGTGATGGGTGGCACGTTCGACCCGATCCACAACGGCCACCTCGTGGCAGCGTCCGAAGTGGCGCGCGCGTTCGACCTCGACGAAGTGGTCTTCGTCCCCACGGGGCAGCCGTACATGAAGTCCGGTGTGACCGACGCCGAGCACCGCTACCTCATGACCGTCGTGGCCACGGCGTCGAACCCGATGTTCACCGTGAGCCGCGTGGACATCGACCGCCCGGGCCCGACCTACACGGTCGACACGCTGAAGGACCTGCACGAGCAGCGACCCGACGCGCAGCTGGTCTTCATCTCCGGCGCAGACGCCGTCCAGCAGATTGTCGACTGGAAGGACCATGATGGCCTCTGGGACCTCGCGCACTTCGTCGCTGTGACACGTCCGGGACACGCCTTGAGCATCACGGGTCTGCCCGAACGAGACGTAAGCTTGCTCGAAGTTCCCGCGCTGGCAATATCGTCGACCGACTGCCGCGACCGGGTGAGACGTGGTTTCCCCGTGTGGTACTTGGTCCCCGACGGTGTCGTCCAGTACATCTCCAAGCACCATCTGTATCGGAGCGTTGCATGAGTTCGTCCGACGCGCAGCCGCCCCTGTCGCGGCGCCAGGCGCGCGAGCGGGAGCGTGCCGCCGCGGGCGGTGCGCAGCCCGTGACGCCGCCCCCGACCGTCGCCGCCCCGGCCGAGCAGCCGGAAGTGCGCCACCGTCCCGGCAGCCACGTCGCTCCCGCCCCCGGCGCACCCGCACAGTCCGCCGTGCCGTCGTCGGCCTCGTCGCCGTCGTCCGCCGGCTCCGGTGAGCCGTCGATGCCCCCGGCCTCGGCGACCGAGATCGTCCCCGGCTCGGGTGGACTCACCCGTCGGCAGATCCGGCAGCTGCGTGCGGCCGAGGGGCAGGCGATCCAGCCCGTCCCGCTGCAGAACCCGACCCCGCAGTCGTCCGACCGCACCGTCGAGGACGTCCTCGGCTCGGTCGACGCCCTGCACGGTGGACCGGAGCGCCCTGGCGCGACGGACGCGACGGGCACGTCGGCCGCGACGGGCACGTCGACCGCCGAGCCAGAGCCGCTCGCGCAGGAGTCCTCCGTCGACCCCGAGCCCTCGGCCGAGACGGTCGTGCTCGACCAGGCGGCCGTGGCACAGGCGACCGAGGCGGACGGATCGCCCGACGCGGTCGAGCCCCTCGAAGAAGCCGCCGCCCACAGCGAAGAGCCGCGTCGCCACCGGTCGACCTGGGCTCCACCCGAGGCCACCGAGCCGTCCGACACCGAAGCCGACTCGGACGCGCCGGGCACGCCGGACGCTCCGGACACGCTGGGCACCACGGACGTCCCCGCCACGGCGCAGCGCACCCCGATCCAGTCCTCCACGCCGGCAGTGTTCCCGCTCTCGCTGGACGAGGACGACACGAACGAGGTCCCGGTCCAGAACGCCGCCCAGCCCGCGCGTGCTGCCTCGGCGCCCACGTCGAGTGGCGCGCCGTCGTCCGCCGGCGACACCGATGGCGACGCCGACGCCCCCCGGGTGCCGGCCTCGTTCCAGCGTCCGGCCGAGCCGAAGCCCCTCACGACCGCGTTCGAGCCGCCCGTCGGCCACTGGTCGCAGCAGGCGCACGACTCGAACGACGCCGAGGTCCACGACGAGGAGACCGGCACGCGCCGCGTCGCCGTGACCAACACGAACGCGATCATCCTGCCGAACTCGGCCCTCGCCGACCCGACGGGTGCGCTGAACGCCACGGGCGAGGTCATCCTCACCGGCTCGATCGACCTGCCTGCGTCGCTGTCCTCGACCGGGTCGCACCGGCCGATCGACGGTGCCGAGGTCGACCGTCTGCTCGAGCAGCACGACGAACAGCCCGACACGGACGCCAGCCCGGTCCGTGCCAGCCGTGCGGTGTCGAGCCACACCTCGACGCGGCAGGTCGTCCTCGCGGCTGCCAAGCCGAAGGAGTCGCGCACGCCGCTCATCCTCGGCGTGACGGTCGGTGCCGTCGGCGTCGCCGCTGCAGCCGTCATCATCGTGGCCCTCGTCACGACCCACACGTTCTGAGTCCTCCCCACCGCGCACGGCCTGGCCGTGTGTCGGTGGGTGGCTTATGATCGTGACCCATCAAGCGATCCGGCAGCCTGCCAGGTCGATCGACCGGAAGGAATCCGTGACCGCCTCCTCACGCGCAGTGGAACTCGTGCAGATCGCCGCCCAGGCGGCCGACGCCAAGCAGGCCGAGGACCTCGTCGCCCTCGACGTGACCGGGCCGCTGCAGCTCACCGACGTGTTCCTGCTCGCGACCGGCCGGAACGAGCGCAACGTGCTCGCCATCGCGGACGAGATCGAAGAGCGCCTCCTCGAAGCCGGGGCCAAGCCGCTCCGTCGTGAAGGCCGGAGCGAGGGCCGCTGGGTCCTCATCGACTTCGGCGACATCGTCGTGCACGTCTTCCACGAAGAAGACCGTCAGTACTACTCGCTCGAGCGTCTCTGGTCGGACTGCCCGACCATCCCGCTCGAGCTCCCGGTGGACCACACCGCGTAGGTGCGACGCGCCCGGGTGGCGGCGACGATTTCGTCACCCGGCGTTCGCATGGTGTACGCTTCTATGGTGCCTCCGGGGAACGGAGGCACACTGAAGTCGGTGGGAACACCAACATTTCGGGTCTGTGGCGCAGCTGGTAGCGCACCTGCATGGCATGCAGGGGGTCAGGGGTTCGAGTCCCCTCAGATCCACCCTCACCCCCGCGGTTCTCCGGAACCGCGGGGGTCTTCTCGTTCCGGGGACGCGCGCCCGAGGCGATCCGGCTCCCGCGTCCCCAGTACGCTGAGCGCATGAGCAGCGACGCACCCCTGTCCGGTTCCGCCCTGACGATCACCGCCGGCGGCTACACGGCCGAGATCGCCTCGGTGGGGGCGACACTGCGGACGTTCCGGTACGAGGGACGCGACCTGGTCGTGCCGTTCGACGCCGACGAGGTCCGCCCGGCCTTCCGCGGAGCCGTCCTGGCGCCGTGGCCGAACCGGGTCGTCGACGGGAAGTACACGTTCGGCGGGACCGAGCACGAGCTCGCGCTGACCGAGCCGAAGCGACAGCACGCGCTGCACGGACTGGTCGCCTGGACCGACTTCCGGATCGTCGCGCACGAACCGGACCGCGCGGTCCTCGCCACGACGGTGCCCGCCCAGGACGGGTACCCGTTCCGCGTCGAGGTACTGGTCGAGTACCGCGTCGACGGCGAGGGGTTGCACACGACGATCACCGGCACGAACACCGGTGCCGACGCGGCACCGTGGGGGACCGGTCCGCACCCGTACCTCGTCGCCGGCGAGGGTCGTGTCGACGACTGGACCCTGACGCTGCCGGCGGCCGAGGTGCTCGAGGTCACCGAGGACCGCCTCGTCCCGACGGGCCTCGCGCCGGTGCACGACGAGTTCGACCTGCGCTCCGCGACGCGCATCGGCGACCGGTTCATCGACCACGCCTTCACCGGGTTCGGCCGCGACGCCGACGGCATCGCGACGATCGTCCTCACCGCCGCCGACGGCCGCGGTGTCCGTGCCTCGTTCGGCCCGGAGTGCGGCTGGGCGCAGGTGCACACCGCCGACCACGTCGTGCCGGAGTACCACCGTGCGGGTCTCGCGGTCGAGCCGATGACCTGTGCGCCGGACGCCTTCAACGCCGGGTCCGACGCGGGACTCGTCGTGCTCGAGCCCGGGTCCTCGTCGGCGGCCTCGTGGACGATCGCGGCGGTCTGACGGCAGCACCCGCGTCCGCCCGGATCGAGGTCCGGCGGCTGCCGTCGACTCCCGACCTCGGCGCCCTCGCCGCCGCGTCCGGCGCCGACGTGGTCTGGCTCGACTCCTCGCTGCCGGCCGGTTCGCCCCCGACCGCGCGCGCCCGTGCCCGGTGGTCGGTCCTGGCGCTGACGGACGGCCCGTTCGCAGCGCGGTTCCGGCACGAGACGCGACGGGCGTTCGTCGAGACGACCCCGGCGTCCCGATCGTGGTTCGGGGGCGTCGCGACCGCCGAGGGATCGGACCGACCCGCCTTCGCGGTCCTCACCGAGTTGCTCGCGCGCACCCCGGTGCTGCCGGAACCGGTCGCGGGCTGCGGCTTCGCGCTCGGCTGGGTCGGGTTCCTCGGCTACGAGCTCGGTCGCGAGTCGGGCGGCGTCGACCGGACGGCCGAGGGGCACGCGGACGCGGACCTGCGGTTCGTCGACCGCGCGGTGGTCGTCGACGCCGCCGGTGACGCCTGGGCACTCGCCCTGGCGAGCAATGCGGAACCCGAGGCCAGCGCGCGGAACCGCGCATGGCTGGAGAGGGTGACCGCCCCGGTCACGCAGGTCGACGTCGACGACGTGGCCCCGTTCCTCCCGGGCCCCGCTCCGGCGACCGGGCGCGTCACGCGCGCCGCCTACGAGACGGCGGTGGACGCGTGCCGCGCGGAGATCCGTGCGGGCAACGCGTTCCAGGTGTGCCTCACCACCGCCTTCGCGGTGCCGCCGGTCCAGGAGGCGCGGCGGGCCCCCGCCACGGACCCCCACCTGACCGAGTACCTGCGGCTGCGCGCGGCGGACCCTGTCCCGTTCGGCGCGTACCTGCGGCTCGGCCCGCTGCGCGTGGCGAGCCGTTCTCCTGAGCGGTTCCTGCGGATCGATGCGTCCGGGAGGGTGTCCGCGGAGCCGATCAAGGGGACCCGTCGGCGCTCCGACGACCCTGTGGAGGACGAAGCGGTCCGTGCCGGACTCGCCGTGAGCGCGAAGGACCGAGCCGAGAACGTCATGATCGTCGACCTGCTCCGGAACGACCTGCTCCGGACGGCGGTACCGGGGTCGGTGCACGTCGACCGGCTCTGCGACGTCGAGACGTACGCGAGCGTGCACCAGATGGTGTCGACGATCGGTGCGGTCCTGCCAGAGGGGACGTCGCGGGCAGCCGTGGTGCACGCCGCCTTCCCGCCGGGGTCGATGACCGGCGCGCCGAAGATCAGTGCCATGGGGATCGCGGATCGGCTCGAGGACGGGCCTCGCGGCCTGTACTCGGGTGCGATCGGGTACTTCTCGGCCAGCGGCGCGGTCGACCTGTCGGTGGTGATCCGCACACTGGTGACGGTCATCGACGACCGGGGCACGGTGCGGTCGCGGTCGTTCGGTGCCGGCGGCGCGGTGACGTGGTCGTCGGTCGCCGCGGACGAAGCGGACGAGGTCGAGACGAAGACGCGCTCGGTGCTCGCCGGTGTGGGGGCCGTCGCCCGCTGGTGACGGCGGATCGTCGGGCAGCGGTGCCGGGTCGCTCCTCCACAGGGCGCTGATCCACCGCTCACACGGCGTGTCGAACGCGTGTTCGAAGCAACTGTCCACAGGATGTCGGACCCGATTGACATCATCGAACACATGTTCGAATATGAGGGCATGCAGACGGCGGCGGCACTCCGATCGCCCGGGGCTCACGGAGAGCCGACCGGGCGGCCCGGTCCTGCCCGGCCGGTGCGGCGGGTCGACCACCTCGGTGACGCCCGCGCCGCACTCGAACGGATCACCTCGCTGCGGTCGCGTGTGGCCGAGATGGAGTCCACCCGGGTCGACACCGAGGGGCTGCCCACGGCCGAGGCGCTCGCACCGCTCCTGCCGGGTGGCGCGATCCGCGTGGGCGGGTCCTACTCGGTGCACGAGTCGGTGCTCCTCGCGATGACGATGCTGCAGGCAGCCTCGGCCGCCGGTGCCTGGTGCGCGGTGGTGGGGGTGCCGTCCTTCGGGGTCGAGGCAGCGGCCGCGGCCGGCATCGACCTCGAACGGCTCGTGCTCGTACCGGACCCGGGTGACCAGTGGCTCACCGTGACGGCCGCGCTGGCGGACGTCGCCCAGATCGTCCTCACCCGTCCGCTCGGTCGGGTGGTGCCGGGCGACGTCTCCCGGCTGTCGGCACGGCTGCGTCAGCGTGGTGGGGCGCTCGTCGCGCTCGGGTCCTGGCCCGGGGCCGACGTCTCGCTGCGGGTGACCCGGTCCGAGTGGAGCGGCATCGGGGTCGGGCACGGCTTCCTGACGGAACGACGGGTCACGGTGTCGGCGTCCGGTCGTGCCGGAGCGGGGCGACCGGTGGACGCCGACCTGCTGCTGCCCGCGGCGGACGGCACGGTCCGGGCCGCCGTCCCCACCGCTGCGGCGTCCAGCCCCGGCCGGACGACACCCGTGCTGCGTCCCGTGGCGGTGGCGTCGTGAGCCCCCGTGGCGGCGGCCGGACCCGGACGACCGGGTCCCGGGTCACCGGTGCCCTCGCCGGACGCGGGGCCGGCGCGGGTGCGGCGGGCGTGCCCGATGCGCGGTCGATCCGAGCCGACGCACTCGCCCGCGGTGGGGCGCTGCCCGAGCCTCCGCCGACCCGGACGATCGTGCTGTGGTGCCCGGACTGGCCGGTGATCGCGGCCGCTCGCGCTGCCGGGTCGCCGCCGGACCACCCGTTCGCCCTCGTGGTGAAGGGCCAGGTGTACGCCAGTTCCGCCAGTGCTCGGCAGCACGGCGTGGTCCGTGGGCTCCGCGTGCGCGAGGCACAGGCACGCTGCCCCGAGCTCGTCGTGCAGCCCTACGACGACGCGCTCGACCACCGGGCGTTCGAACCGGTCATCCGCGCGATCGAGGCGGCGGTCCCCGGTGTCGAGGTCCTCCGCCCGGGCACCCTCGCGCTGCGGTCCCGCGGGCCGGCCCGGTACTACGGCGGAGAACGAGCCGCCGCGGCGACCCTCGCCGGCATCGCTGCCGACCACGGTGCTCCAGGGGTGCGCGCCGGCGTCGCGGACACCCCGTTCGCCGCCGAACAGGCCGCACGGGCTCGCCCGGCACGTCCGGGGGAGCGGGTGCGGATCGTGCCCGTCGACGGCTCGGCGCCGTTCCTGGCCGGGCTGCCGCTCGGCGTGCTCGGCGACGCCGACCTCGCGATGCTGCTCGGGCGCCTCGGCATCCAGACCCTCGGCGAGTTCGCCGCGCTGGCCGACGAACAGGTGCGCGACCGGTTCGGACTCGCCGGGGCGTTCCTGCACCGGCTCGCCGGCGGTCGTGACCCGCGAGCGGTCGCGGCGCGCGCGGTCCCGCCCGAACTCCGGGTCGAGGCGTCGTTCGAACCCCCGCTCGACCGTGCCGACCAGATCGCGTTCGCGTTCCGTCGCTCCGCCGACGACTTCGCCGCACGCCTGCGGGCAGCCGGACTCGTCGCCACCACGATCCGGGTCGGCATCGTCGACGAGCGGGACATCCTGCTCGAGCGCACGTGGGTGCACCCGCGGTGGTTCGACGCCGCCGACGTGGTGGACCGGGTGCGCTGGCAGCTCGCCGGCGGGGTGGACCCGACCGGGCTCGAGGCGCCGGTCGTCCAGGTGGTGCTCGAGCCCGTCGCGGTCGACGACATGGCGAACCACGAACGCGGGCTCTGGGGGACCGGACCGGACGAACGCGTGCACCACGGTCTCGCCCGCGTGCAGGGACTGGTCGGGCACGACGGGGTGGTCACGCCACGGATCGGCGGCGGGCGCACCCTGGCCGAACGCGTGGTGCTCGTGCCGTGGGGCGACGCTCCCGCCGGTGGCGAGCGTGCGCTGGCGACCGTCCGCGACCGCCCGTGGCCCGGCAAGCTTCCCGGTCCGCCGCCGGCGACCGTGCTCGACCGTCCGCGCCCGGTGGACGTCGTCACCGGCGACGGCGGCACCGTCGACGTCGACGACCGCGGCGTCCTCACCGGGGTCCCGGAACGGTTCCGTGCCGAGGGGGAGCGTGGCGGCCGGTTCGACGCCGTGACCGCGTGGGCCGGACCGTGGCCGCTCGTCGTGCGCTGGTGGGAGGCCGGCGGACGCCGACTCCACCGGTTGCAGCTCGTCGACGCCGACGGCCGTGCGTGGTACCTCGTGCTCGCCGACCACCGGTGGTGGGCCGAGGCGGTGGCGACGTGACCGCCCGGACGGGGGAACACTGATGGGGTACAGCAACCCGCCGATCCCGTGGTCCCAGTTCGAACGTGCGCTGTCCGACAAGCGGAGCCCCGGCAGCACGCACGACGGCGACGGCGGGGACAGCCCCGCGTGGTCCCGCAAGCGCGAGCCCTACGCGCCGACGACCCCGCCGGTGGCCGACGACACGAACGTGCCGGTCGTGCCGTACGCCGAGCTGCACGCGCACTCGACGTTCAGCTTCCTCGACGGCGCGAGCGGCCCGGAACAGCTCTTCGAAGAGGCCGCTCGGTTGCACCTGCACGGGCTCGCCCTCACCGACCACGACGGCTTCTACGGTGCCGCGCGCATGGCCGAGGTGGCCGAGGCCTACCCGACCGTCGCCACGGTGTACGGCACCGAGCTGTCCCTCGGGCTGACCGAACCGCAGAACGGCGTGCCCGACCCCGAGGGCACGCACCTGCTCCTGCTGGCGGACGGGCAGGACGGGTACCACCGGCTCGCCGGCGCCGTCACGCGTGCGCACCTGGCGGCCGGCGCCGAGAAGGGTCGACCCCGGTACGACCTCGACGACCTCGCAGCACGGTCGGACGGGCACTGGCGTGTGCTGACCGGGTGCCGCAAGGGGGCCGTCCGGCAGGCACTCGAGCGCGGGGGCGAGTCCGCGGCCGAGGACGCCCTGCGCGTCCTGCTCGACCGGTTCGGCACGGCAGGGGTCGTCGTCGAGCTCACCGACCACGGCGACCCGATGGACACGGCCCGGAACGACGCCCTCGCCACCCTCGCCGCGAAGCACGCACTGCCGACGGTGGCCACGGGCAACGTGCACTACGCCACCCCGGACCGGTTCCCGGTGGCGACGGCGCTCGCCGCGGTCCGTGCCCGCCGCAGTCTCGACGAGATCGACGGGTGGCTGCCGGCGGCACCCACGGCACACCTCCGCTCGGGGGCGGAGATGGCCCGGCGGTTCGCCCGCTACCCCGGGGCGGTCGAGCACAGCGTCGAACTCGCCGACGAGCTCGGGTTCCGGTTGAAGACGGTCAAGCCCGGGCTGCCCGACATCGACGTCCCCGACGGACACACCACGATGTCCTGGCTGCGGGAGCTGACCTGGCGCGGTGCCCGCCGGTTCTACCCCGGCAGCGCCGACGGCGTCGACCCGCAGAAGCGCGAGCGCATCGAGCGCGAGCTCTCGGTGATCGAGGACAAGGACTTCCCCGGCTACTTCCTCATCGTGCGGGACATGGTGCAGTACGCCCGTGAGCGCGGGATCCTCTGCCAGGGCCGCGGTTCGGCCGCGAACTCGGCGGTCTGCTACCTGCTCGAGATCACCGCGGTCGACTCGATCCGCTACGGGCTGCCGTTCGAACGGTTCCTGTCGGCCATGCGCGACGAGGAACCCGACATCGACGTCGACTTCGACTCCGACCGGCGTGAAGAGGTCATCCAGTACGTCTACGAGAAGTACGGCCGGTTCAACGCCGCACAGGTCGCGAACGTCATCACCTACCGGCCGAAGGGCGCCGTGCGGGACATGGCGAAGGCGCTCGGCCACAGCCCCGGGCAGCAGGACGCCTGGTCGAAGCAGGTCGAACGCTGGGGCTCGGTGACCGAGAGCCAAGACCACGACATCCCCGACACCGTGGTCGACATGGCGCAGCAGGTGCTCGGGTTCCCCCGGCACCTCGGCATCCACTCCGGCGGCATGGTCCTCACCGACCGGCCCGTGGGCGAGGTCGTGCCGATCGAGCACGCCCGCATGGACGGTCGGACGGTGCTGCAGTGGGACAAGGACGACTGCGCCTACATGGGCCTCGTGAAGTTCGACATGCTCGGGCTCGGCATGCTCGCCGCGCTGCAGTACTCGTTCGACCTCGCCGACGAGCACTGCGGGGAGCGGTGGGACATGCACTCCATCCCGAAGGAGGAACAGGGCGTCTACGACCAGCTGTGCCGCGCGGACACCATCGGGGTGTTCCAGGTGGAGTCCCGAGCGCAGATGGGGACGCTGCCCCGACTGCTGCCGCGACGCTTCTACGACCTCGTGATCGAGGTCGCCCTGGTGCGCCCCGGGCCGATCCAGGGCGGCGCAGTCCACCCGTACATCCGGCGGCGCACGGGCGAAGAGCCGATCACGTACATCCACCCGTCGCTCGAACCCGTGCTCGAGCGGACCCTCGGCGTCCCGCTCTTCCAGGAACAACTGATGCAGATGGCGATCGCGGTGGGCGGGTGCTCGGGGGACGACGCCGACCTGCTCCGGCGTGCGATGGGGTCGAAGCGCGGGCACGAGAAGATCGACCGGCTCCGCGAGAAGCTCTACGCCGGGATGGCCGCGAACGACATCCACGGCGAGGACGCCGACGCCATCTACGCCAAGATCCAGGCGTTCGCGAACTTCGGCTTCGCGGAGAGCCACTCCATCAGCTTCGCGCTCATCGTCTACGCGAGCGCGTGGATGCGGCTGCACTACCCCGGAGCCTTCCTCGCCGCGCTGCTCCGTGCGCAGCCGATGGGGTTCTACTCACCCCAGACCCTGGTGGCCGACGCCCGACGGCACGGGGTCACCGTCCTGCGACCGGACATCCTGCGGTCCGGCGTGGACGCCACGTTGGAGCCGCTGCACGACGACGACGCCGACGCCGACGACGACGACGACGCCGCCGGTGGTCCAGGAGGCGCGGCGCACGTCCACGCGACGGGTCACGACCACTGCCTGGCCGAGGAACAGCCCCCGGTGCTGCCGTTCGACAAGGCCACGCCCGACGACACGGCGCGGCACCGGCGGGACGGCGCCTTCGCGGTCCGCCTCGGGCTGGCCGAGGTCTCCTCGCTCGGCCGGAAGAGCGCCGAGAAGATCGTCGCCGAGCGGGACGCCCACGGTCCCTTCACCGACATGTCCGACCTCGCTCGCCGTGTCGGCCTGACCACGGCGCAGCTCGAGGCGCTCGCTGCCGCCGACGCCTTCGCGTCGATCGGGGTCGACCGGCGGGGTGGGATGTGGTCGGCGGCACAGGCCGCGGCCGAGCGTCCCGACCAGCTGCCCGACACCCAGGTGACGGTGCAGCCGCCGCTGTTCGGGCAGATGACCAGCGGTGACGTCCTCATCGCGGACATGTGGTCGACGGGGATGACGACGGACGACCATCCCGTGCGGCACGTCCGTGGCGGCCTCGTGGCCCGCGGGGTGCTCAGCGTCCAGGACACCGCGACGGCCGAGACCGGACGGCGGGTCGAGGTCGGGGGGATCGTGACGCACCGGCAGCGTCCGGCGACGGCGTCCGGCATCACGTTCATGAACGTCGAGGACGAGACCGGGTTGGTGAACGTCATCTGCAGCGTCGGCGTGTGGGGGCGGTACCGACGGGTCGCGCGCGAGGCGCCGGCCGTGATCGTGCGGGGGATCCTCGAGCGGTCGCCGGACGGGGTCGTGAACCTGGTGGCCGACCGGATCGAACAGCTGTCCCTGTCGGTCCGCACCCGGTCGAGGGACTTCCAGTGACCGACCGGCTACTGCACCTCGGGGATGCGGATCGTGACCTCGAGCCCGCCGGACCGCACGTTCCGGAGCGACGCCGTCCCGCCAGCCCGCTCCGCCACGGCCCGCACGATCGCGAGCCCGAGTCCGGAACCACCCGGCAAGGGGATCGTGCCGGTCGCGGGGTCGGGGTTCGGGCGGGACTTCCGGGCCTCGTCGGGGCGGGTGAACCGGTCGAAGGCGACGGGGATGAACGACTCCGGCACGCCGGGGCCGTCGTCCGTGACCTGCAGGATCCCCTCGCCGCCGGCACTGCGCCACGAGACGAAGACGCCGCCGCCGCGGGGGAGTGCCGAGACCGCGTTGCCGGCGATGTTCGTGACGAGCTGCGCCATGCCACCGGTGTCGAGCCGGTACCGCGGTTCCACGGTGCCGCCGCCGATGCCCGGGCCGGAACCCCCGACGGCGACCGGGGACTCCAGGTCGAAGTCGACGGTGATGTCCTTGGCGGACGCGATGAGCCGGACGCGGTCGACGGCACTCATGACCTCGTCGCCGAGGTCCGACCAGCCCGTGGGCTGCTGTTCGGCGCCGTCCTGTTCGCGGCGCTCGGACTCCTCGATGCGGGACAGCGCGAGCAGGTCGTTCGCCAGGCGGGACAGCCGCGCGACGCTGAGCTTCGCGCGCTCGATGTGGGCGGCGAGGGCGGCCGCGTCGTCCCCGTCGAGGGACGCCAGGTCGAGCTGGGTCGTCAGGATCGCGAGGGGCGTGCGGAGTTCGTGGCTCGCGTCCGAGACCATCTGGCGCTCGCGTTCGGTGGCCTGGCGCGTGCGGGCGAGGAAGGCGTTGAGGGTCGTCGCCAGCGAGGCGAGTTCGTCCTGGGCAGGACCGACCGGCAGCTCGGCGCGTTCGGGGGCGACGGAGAGGCGCTCGGCCTCGCGGCGCATCCGGTTCACCGGGCGCAGGGCGGCGGTCGCGAGCACCCACGAGGCGACGCCGAACGCGACCAGGATCGCGAGCCCGGTGAGCGACAGCGTCGAGGTCAGGTCGTCGACGACGATCGCCTCGGCCTGCGAGTTGCGGGCCGCCACGACCGTCCACCGACCCGCCTGGTTGACGGGGTGCTCGACGACGACGCGGTACTGGGATCCGGAGACGTTGATGACGGACGTGCCGGCCTTGGTCGACGTCAGGCTCCCGAGGGCCCGCTCGACCTTCGTCGGCATGGTCGACAACGCGATCTTGCCCGAGGGCGACACGACGGCGACGAGCTGGAGGTTGCCGGGCGGGGACAGGTCGGGGTCGCTGTCGACCTCGAGCGTGGCCACGTACGGGTCGGCGTCCGCGTCGAGCAGGGTGCGCGTGGCACTCGCGACGACGCTGACCACCTGGAACCGCATGACGAGCACGAGCAGCACGATGACCACCGCCGCGATCGCCGTGGACCCGATGGTGATCCGAGCGCGGAGCGACAGGTTCCGCAGCGAACGGATCAGGCCACGCCCGGAACCGGTCACGCCCCGAGCAGATCGAGCCGGTAGCCGCGGCCGCGTACGGTGGAGATCGCGACCGTCGCCTCGTGCGAGGTCAGCTTCTTGCGGAGGTACGAGATGTACTGCTCGACGACGTTCGGGTCGACGTGCTGCGAGCCGTCCCAGACCTCTTCGAGGATCTTCGGGCGGTCGACCACGGTGCCCACCGACCGTGCGAGCAGCCGGAGGAGCGCGAACTCCGTGGGGCTCACGGCGACCCGCTGGCCCTTGATCAGGATGCGACGGGCCTCGGAGTCGATCGCGACGTCGCCCACCTCGATGGTGCGCGGGGCGCCGGCGGACTCGCGACGGCCGAGGGCGCGGAGACGAGCGGTGAGCTCGGCGAAGGCGAACGGCTTCGTGAGGTAGTCGTCGGCGCCGGCGTCGAGGCCGAACACGCGGTCGTCGACGGCGTCCCGCGCGGTCACGAGGAGGATCCGGACCGGGTCCTCGCGCTCGCGGATGCGTCGGGCGAGCTCGAAGCCGGACATGCCGGGCATCATGACGTCCACGACGGCCAGGTCGAACGCCTGGTCGCCGAGCGCGATCAGTGCCTCGACCCCGTTCTCGACCGCGGTGACGCGGTACCCCTCTGCCGCGAGCCCACGTTCCATGAGCGCGCGCATCTCGTCATCGTCCTCGACCACCAACAGGCGCATAGCGACCTCCTCGACCCCATCGTGGCATCGAACCTGTACATGCGGGAGATCCCACGGCTGAACTCGCTGAATCTCGTCACAGTCACGGCGGTCGGACAGGTAGAACGGTCTGTCCCCCGTTCGTGGGACGTGAGGACTGCTTGCTTCGTTGCTATGCTCGCGCACCGGAAGCGGCGTACCCGACGTCACGTCCACAGTGGGGGCACCATGAACGACATGCCGGAACACCCGGCCCTCGTCCGTCTGCGTGCCGAGCTCGACGCCGCTTGGAAGGGCATCGGCGTGCTCGGCGACATGGAGGACGACAGCCGCGACCGTGTGGTCGCCGAGCTCCGGGCGGCGGTCCCGGACATCGCGAGCGTCGCCGCTCGTGCCGCGGGGGCCGATGCCGTCGTGGCCGAGATCAGCCGGTTCGCGAGCGTCGAGGTCGTCTCGAGCGACTCGACCGTGCCGACGGCGACGATCTGGGACGACATCGTGCACTCGGCGGCCGAGGCAGCATCCGCCGCACGCTGACGCGCCACGAGTGCGCACGCGCCCGCCCACGTTCCGCGTCAGTCGTCCTCGCCGAGCAGCTCCTCGCGCACGCGCCGGATGTCCTCGAGCAGCGCCCCGATCAGGATCCAGTGCCGAGAGTTCGGCCGGATCACCTCGAGCGGCGCCGTGAGTGCCGGCTCCGCGACGTCCTCGTCGTGCTGCGGCGACGTCGGCACCGACCACCGGGGCCGAGGGGACGCAGCGGTCGACACGGGCACCTCCTTCGCGGCGACCCGGGCACTGAGCGCCCGGACGTCGGCAGCGATCCGGGCGACCTCGGTGGCGATGCTCCCGACGACGGGGTCGGCCCGGAGGTCGGGCGCCGTGTTGTCCTGGATCGCCCGGGTCATGCCGGTGACCCGGGTGACGAGCACACGCAGGTGTTCGGCCACGACGATGTCCTCGTCGAGGACGGTCCGGTGCCGGCCGCCGCGCGGGTTCATCGTGAGGGACTCCCGGGCCGCGGTGAGCGAGGCCTCGGCGCGGGCGTGCTGCTGCCGGAGCGCCCGGGCCTGCAGGAGCGCCTCGTGCCAGCGGTCCTGGTCCCACCCCTCGGTGAGCCCGATCGCGACCCGCTCGAACGCGGCGGCGGTGTCCCGGGCGAGCCGTGCGACCGCGAGGTGCGCCGGACCGAGCAGCACCGGCGGCACGATGAGCGCGTTCACGATGAGGGCGACGATCGCTCCCAGGACGGTCTCGAGGATCCGGTCGGCCGAGTAGTTCGGCGTGACGACGCCCGCGGTGAGCACGAGCATGCCGCTGATGCCGACCTGCGTCGCCGAGGTCGGGGTGAGCCGCAGCGCCCACGCGATGAGGATCGCGAGCACGATGACGAGCAGGACGACCCACACGGTGTCGCCGAGCAGCAGGTGGAACCCGGTGGCGAGCACGACCCCGAGGACGACCCCGGCGCTGCGCTCGAGTCCCTTCACGAACGACTGGTTGATGCTCGGCTGCACCACGAGCAGTGCGGCGATCGCGGCGAAGGTCGGGAACGGGCCGTCGATGAGCACCCGGCACAGCAGCACGGCGGCGACCACCGCGACCGCGGTCTTGACGACCTGCAGGAACGGCGTGCGACTGGAGCTGCGGAGACGCGCGACCGGGTTCACGACGACCACGGTAGCCACGGTGCGCGCGCCGAGCCGTGCACGAACGCGACGAATCCCGCCCCGTCCGGTTGACTGGTCTCGTGTGGCCCAACCATGAGCGCGTCATCCCGCAGGCCTTCGCCGGCTCCGGGACCTCCGTCGTGGCCGCACGCGCGCACTCGGTCGAACCCTCGGGCAACGGCTACCTGTACGGCTACGAGGTCGACACCGTGGACCGCAACGGTCAGCGCGCCACGGTCCTGACCTACGTCGACACCGGCGGGACCCACGACCAGAACAGCGCGATCGTCACCGACCCCGCAACGGGCGAGCCGGTCTCGGTGTGGGCGTACCCGAACGACCCCGGGCTACCGGTGCTGCCCCAGGTGACGTACCGCGACGCCGTCGCCGAGCTCCTCACGACGCTCGGCATGCCGGTCACCGACCCGACCCTCACGGTCGCGGCGTACCGACCGGGCAAGCGTGCCGTGGTGCGGGTCGACGCCGCCGAGGGGACCCTCTTCCTCAAAGTCGTGCGTCCGCACCGGGTGGCCCCGATCGAGAAGTCGCACGAGCAGTTCGTCGCCGCCGGACTGCCGGTGCCGCGGGTGCTGTCGAGCCGTGGGGACGGTCTGCTCGTCCTCGAACGCATCCGCGGGGTCCCCGCCGGCAGTCGCATCCTCGAGATCGCGGACGACCCGCGCTTCGTGGCCTCCCTCGCCGCGCTGACCGGGCGGATCGCGACGGTCCCGATGACGCAGCAGGCCCGCGCCGACGCGATGGACCACGCCGACTGGCACCGCCGCACCCTCGTCGCCGCGCTGCCGCAGGACGCCGAGGAGATCGACGCGCTCTACGACGCCATCGGACGACGCTCGATCGGCTGGGCGACCGCGACGAAGCAGGTCGTGCACGGCGACCTGCACCTCGAGCAGGTCTTCGTCGACGAGGACGAGCCGTGGCGCATCTCCGGCCTGCTCGACATCGACACGGCGGGCTGGGGCTACCCGGTACGCGACATCGGTGCCGTGGTGGCGCACCTCGTCGTCACGGGGCTGTGGCACCGGTCGCGCGGCGACGCGGAGCGCGGGGCGGCCGCCGAACGCCTCGCCGACGCCGTCGCGCGCGACTGGATCGCGCGCAACCCCGACCAGTCGGACCGGATCGGCCCGGCGATCGGCGCGCAACTGCTCGCGCACGCCGGCGGCCAGGCCACGACCGGCTCCGCGAACGGGATCCACACGGCGGAGCAGCTGCTGGCGGCGACGCAGGCGGCCCTCGCGGAGGCGACGCCGATCGTCCCCTCCGACGGGCTCCTCCGTCCGCGCTCCGCACCACAGGCCTGACGCGACCACCCGCGCGACGCCGGTCGCGGGACGGGTCCGCACCGCGCCTCCTGGACCCGAGAGCAGGCGGATCCAGGAGGCGCGACTCGCGCGGGCGTCGTCGAGTCGCCTCCGTCGGTGGTCGGGGAGTAAACTGAGCGCGCACGCACCGCGTTCCCGCGTGCCGCGTCGATTCCGGACGCAGCAGTCGGTCACTTGACCGACGTGGGAACCGGGTCCGTGATCGCTCCGAGGGGGCATCACGTGCGTGTGACGGCGCCGGATCCCGGCGCGGACCGTCGCATCCGGCCCCACCCGGTGGCCGCGATGGGAACGGTCCGCGGGACTCCACGTCTCCCGGACGGGGACCGGCGAAGCGGTGGGCCACGGTGGCCCCCGGAACACCGGAGCCGTGCCAGGCGCCGGTTCAGGACTTCCGCCCCGCGGGGCGGCTCGCCCGCACGAACGGGCGGAACAGGAGGAGCGTTGGCTCGATCAGGCACCCGGCGAGCAGCCGGCGGGACGCGGACCGCGTCGCGTCGCACCAGGCCGCTCGACAACGACGGCGTCATCCCCGTGCTCGCCCGCGCCGTGCGCGAGGTCGAGGCGGCGGCGCAGCGTGGACCGCTCAAGGCGTCGAACCGTTCGAAGTTCCAGGCGGTCGCCCTGCTCATGCGCGAGGAACGCGCACGGGTTAAGGCGGACACCGAACTCACCGACTCGCAGCGCGCCGAGCAGCTCAAGCGGCTCGACGGCGTGGCGACGATCCTCGCGAAGACCGCGGCGCGGGACACCAGCGTGATCCAGCTCCTCACGGAAGAGGCGTCGGTCAGCGAGACGACCCGCACCGTGAAGCGCGACATGATGATCGCGGGCGGCATGGAGCTGCAGCCCGAGGAACTCGTCATCGCGGCGGAGCCCTCGCCGACGGTGGAGAGCCCGGTGCGTGCGGTCGTGCCGCAGGCCGTCGTGCAGCGACAGCTCGCGAACCCGTTCCTGCCGCCGGACTTCGCGCTCGCCGACCAGCCCGTCGCGCACCCGCGTCGCCTGGCGAACTGGGAGCTGTTCGGCCCGCTCTTCAAGTCGTTCGAGTACGGCGCGGGCGGGGGAGCGGCGACGATGCCGCTGCCGGAGCCCACGACGCTGCACTCGCGATCGGGCACCACGCTCATGAAGCACCAGGCGGAGCTCATCGCCGCCGCGGCGCAGGGCCACCGCACGTTCCTGCTCGCCGACGAGCCCGGCCTCGGCAAGACCGCGCAGTCGCTCCTCGCCGCCGAGGCCGCGAACGCCTTCCCGCTGCTGGTCGTCGTGCCGAACGTCGTCAAGACGAACTGGAAGCGCGAGGCCGCCCGCTGGGTCCCGAACCGCACCGCCACGGTCATCCACGGCGACGGGGACGACCTCGACGGGTTCGCCGACATCGTCATCGTGAACTACGAGATCCTCGACCGGCACGCCGGCTGGCTCGGGAACTTCGGGTTCAAGGGCATGGTCGTCGACGAGGCGCACTTCATCAAGAACAAGGACTCGCAGCGCTCGAAGTTCGTGTTGCAGCTCGCCGAGGCGATCCGGTCGCGCACCGCGTCGCCGCTGCTCATGGCCCTCACCGGCACGCCGCTGATCAACTCGGTCGAGGACTTCCGCACCATCTGGGAGTACCTCGGCTGGATCGACGACAAGAAGCCGCGCGC
This sequence comes from Curtobacterium sp. 320, assembly GCF_031455235.1. Lineage (NCBI taxonomy): Bacteria > Bacillati > Actinomycetota > Actinomycetes > Micrococcales > Microbacteriaceae > Curtobacterium > Curtobacterium sp. 320. The sequence continues at coordinate 58,467 of NZ_JAVDSI010000009.1, forward strand.
CAAGCTCATGAACGAGCTCGAGGAGATCGGCCTGACGCCGGCCGACCCCGGGTTCTTCGTCGAGGCCCGCAAGGCCGTCATCGACCAGGGCATCGTCCGCCGCCGCAAGGTCGACGTCGCCGCGGACATCCCGGCACGTCGGATCGCCGACATCCCCGTCGAACTCGACGACGAGGTCGGCCGCTCGATCCGCGATGCCGAGCGCGAGCTCACCGCGAAGCTCGTCAAGCGGTACCACCAGGCGCTCGACGCCCGCACCGGGCAGGACCCGGTCGTCGGCATCGACCACAAGCTCGTCCGCCAGGTCGCGCGCTGGGAGCTCGAGGACCAGGACGCCTCGCCGACCGGGGAGAACGTGTTCTCGATGGTGCGGCGCATCGGTCGGGCCAAGGCACAGCTCGCGGCGGACTACGCGGCGCAGCTCGCCTCGAACGTCGGCAAGGTCGTGTTCTTCGCGAAGCACCTCGACGTCATGGACCAGGCGGAAGAGGTGTTCGCACGTCGACACCTCCGCACCGCGACGGTCCGGGGCGACCAGACGCCGGCGCAGCGCACGGCCGAGATCGACTCGTTCGTGAACGACCCCGACGTCGCCGTGATCGTCTGCTCGCTCACCGCGGCGGGCGTCGGCCTGAACCTGCAGGTGTCGTCGAACGTCGTGCTCGCCGAGCTGTCGTGGACGAGCGCCGAGCAGACCCAGGCGATCGACCGCGTGCACCGCATCGGGCAGGAGGAGCCCGTCACGGCGTGGCGCATCATCGCCGCCCAGACGATCGACACCAAGATCGCCGAGCTCATCGACTCGAAGGCGTCCCTGGCGGCCCGCGCGCTCGACGGCTCCGACGAGGAGATCGTCGACTCCGGCGACATCCAGCTCGACGCGATGGCGGCGCTGCTGACCGAGGCGCTGGAGCGCGGCTAGGGCCGGCGCCGCCCGGCGCGCCCGGCTACGAACCACGAAACCGACATCGAACCGGGGCTTCGGCCTGGTTCGGTGTCGGTTTCGTGGTTCGACGTGGGCGCCCGCGGCGTCAGATGCGCGACTGGACCTCGGCGAGCGAGGGGTTCGTCGCCGTGCTGCCGTCGGGGAACACCAGCGTCGGCACGGTCTGGTTGCCGCCGTTGACCTCGGCGACGAGTTCGGCCGTGCCGGGCGTCTGCTCGATGTCGACCTCGCGGTAGGGGACCCCGGCTTTCGACATCTGGTTCTTCAGGCGCGCGCAGTAGCCGCACCAGCTGGTCGTGAACATCGTGACGGCGCCGGCCTCCGGCACGAACGCGTCGCGGGTGATCGTCTCGCTCATGTCCTCAGGCTAACCCCGGGTTCTGGGCGCGAGGTGCGCCTCGTCGTCCAGGGGTTGACGAGCTTGTTCTACATAGGTAGGTTCAGCGCATGGACCCGATCCGACGCGTCACCGTCCCCACGCTGGACGTGCTCGACGCACTGCTCTCCGCCGACGGACCGACCTGGGGGCTGCTCGTCATCAAGGCGACCGGACGTCAGGCGGGCACCGTGTACCCGATCCTCGAACGTCTCGAACGGCAGGGCTGGATCCGGTCCTCGTGGGACGACGACGCCGAGCGCTCCGGCCCCCGACGGCGGCTCTACGAGTTCACGCCGGACGGAGCCGCCGCCGCACGCACGCTCGTCGCAGCGCACGCCGAAGCCGAGCGTGCAGCGGCGCGGGGGACCGGAGCGGGTTGCCCCGCGCGGCCGGTGCACCCGTGAACGCCGTGAACCGGCTGCTCCTGACGGCAGCGGTCGCCCTCTCGCCCGCCACGCACCGCGCCGACCGTCGGGAGCAGTGGCTCGCCGACGTCCGCGACGCCCGTGCACTCGACCTCTCGCCGACCGCCCTCGCGTTCGGCGCACTCACCACGGCGCTGTTCCACCGTCGCGCCGGCCACCGATCTTCCTGGGGGAGCACCATGTCCGCAGCACCGCTGTCCGTCCGTCGCTCGACGCACACGATCCCGACCATCCCGGTCCTGCTCGTCGTCGCCGTCGGGTCCTTCCTGGCCGCGAGCGTGGGTATCGGCCTCATGCAGCGGTACAATGGCGTCGGGGCGACGCTCCCGATGTTCGCGCTCCTGGCGATCGGACTCGCCGTCGTGCCCGGCCTGGCGGTCGCGACCTGTGTACTCCTCGCGACCGGGGCACCCCTCCGCCGCCGGGCGCTCGGAGCCGTCGTCGTGCTCGCCGTGACCGCGGTCTGGCTCGCCGTCGTCACCGGACTGGTCAGCCTGCCCGTGTCCCCCTGGCTCCTGCTCGGCCTCGTGGCCGCTGCCTGGGCGGCGGTGTGGCTCGTCGTCCGAGGACGGCCGGGCTGGACCTGGTCGCTCCTGCTGCTGCCCGTCGTCGCGTCCCTCCTGGTGTCCCCGCTGTCGAACGCGGTCTGGGAGACGAGCGCCGCCTACTCGCTCAAGTCGACGCTCTCGTGCGCACTGCAGCTCGTCCCGTTCCTGGTCGCGCTCGTCGCCGTCGGCATCGCGGGGCGGTTCTCCACAGATGCCCCCGCCCGGTTCGGGGAACACGGGGAAGCCCTGGTAGACAGGACCGCGTGAGCGACACGCACCTCGAGATCGAGCGAACCTACGACCTGCCCGAGGGCGGTGCCCTGCCGGACCTCGTCGGCATCGGCGGCATCATCCGCACCGAGCACCAGGAGCCGTTCGACCTCGACGCGACGTACTGGGACACCGAGCGGTACGACCTCGTGGCCGCCCGCGTGACGGTGCGCCGCCGGACTGGTGGCCCCGACGCCGGCTGGCACATCAAGCGCGCCTCGTCCGACACCGTCCGGCACGAGCAGCACTTCCCGCTCACCGACGACGCCGACACCGTCCCCGACGAGGTCCTCGCCGCACTCTTCACCGAGCGCCGTGGCCGGGGCCTCCACCCGGTGGTCCGGATCACGACGACCCGCACGGTGACGCGGCTGCTCGACGAGGACGGCGACCAGATCGCCGAGCTCGCCGACGACCAGGTCCGCGCGACGCGGCTCGACGACGACGCCCCTGAGACCCCGCGCACCTGGCGCGAGGTCGAGGTCGAGATCGTCGGCGGCGTCGACCCGCAGGTCGCCCACGAGCTCTTCGCGTCGCTCGACGGGCGCTTCGCCGCCGTCGGCGCCGGCCCCGCCGCCGTCTCGTCCAAGCTGGCACGTGGGCTGGCAGGAGCACCGGCACCGCGCCTCCAGGCCGAGGACAAGCCGGAGAAGGGAACGACCGCACGCGTGCTGGTGAAGCGGCTGCGGAAGCTCCGCGCCGCGCTCCTCGCCCAGGAGGCGCGGCTCCGCTCCGGCGACGCCACCGACCTCCGGCAGGCGGCCGAGACCGCCCTCGAGATCGCCGCGATCCTCGGCGCGTACCGTCCGGCGTTCGCCGCCGGCGACGCCGTCGACCGCGCTGCCGCGGGGGCGGACGGACTCGCCGCCGTCACCGCGCGCGCTGCGTTGGCGCAGTACCTCATCGACCGGCTGCCGCGCGCGTCGACCCCGGCGCAGGACGAGCTCGTCGACGCGATGACGCGCGAGCGGATCCTGGCGGCCACCCGCGAACGTCGCGACCAGTCGGTCCGGGACGTCGTGGCGTTCCTGCACGGCGAGCCGTTCCTCGAGCTCCTCGACGCCCTCGACGATGCGGTCGAGCGCCCCGCACCGACCGCCTGGGCCCTCCGATCGCCGAAGAAGGTCGCGCAGGACGTCGTCGCCCAGGTGAAGCCGGAGGTCCGCGAACTCGTGCGCGCCGCCGTCGCCGACGACACCTCGGACACCGCCGCTGCGCGTGAGGCCGCCGACCGTGCCACGACCGAGGCCGCCTGGCAGGCGACGATGCGCGCGCGCCTGACGATGGACGTGCTCGGCGACGACGCGTTCCCGCACGCACTGTGGAAGCGGATCGGGACGGCGGCCGACGTCCTCACCGAGCGGGTGCGCTCCCTGCACGCGCTCGACACGCTGCGCACGAACGCGGCGATCGCCGAGCGCGGCGGCGAGGGCACGTTCGGGTACGGGGTGCTCGCGGGCGACCGGGTGCGCCTCGCCGAGGAGTCCTACGACGAGGCGGTGCACGCGCTCAACCGCGTGTGAGCGTCACGCGGCGGGCGCCTCGTCCGCCAGCCCCAGGACGTCGAGGAGCCAGGCGAGCTCGAACGCCCGCTCCTTCCACGAGGCGTACCGGCCGCTGACGCCGCCGTGCCCCGCTGCCATCTCGGTCTTGAGCAGCACCGGGGCGCCGACCTCACGCAGCTTCGCGGTCCACTTCGCGGGCTCGACGTACAGCACACGGGTGTCGTTGATGGACGTCACGGCGAGGATCTCCGGGTACTGCACGTCGTCGCGGACGTTCTCGTACGGCGAGTACTCGCTCATGTACCGGTAGACCTCGGGGTCGTGCAGCGGGTCGCCCCACTCGTCCCACTCGATGACCGTCAGCGGCAGGTCGGGGTCGAGGATGCTCGTCAACGCGTCGACGAAGGGCACCGCCGCGAGGATCCCGGCGAACCGTTCCGGGGCGAGGTTCGCCACAGCGCCCATCAGGAGCCCGCCCGCGCTGCCGCCCTCGGCGACGAGCCGGTCGGCGGTGGTGCGTCCGGTGTCGATCAGGTGCGTGGCGACCGCGACGAAGTCGGAGAAGGTGTTCTTCTTCGTGAGGGTCTTGCCGTTCTCGTACCAGTGCCGACCCATCTCGCCGCCACCGCGCACGTGGGCGACGGCGAACACGACGCCGCGGTCGAGCATCGACAGGCGCATGACGCTGAACCCGGGGTCGATCGAGTGCTCGTACGAGCCGTAGCCGTAGAGGTGCAGCGGTGCCGGACGGTCGGTGTCGACCGCGTCACGGCGCCACACGATGGAGATCGGCACGCGGGTGCCGTCGTCGGCGGTGGCCCAGTCGCGCTCCTGGACGTAGTCGGCCGGGTCGTAGCCGCCGAGCACGGGCTGGCGCTTCAGGACCGTGACCTCGCCCGTCGCGAGGTCGAGGTCGCTCACCTCGGACGGGGTGACGAACGACGTGAACCCGATCCGGAGCGTCGGCTGGTCCCACTCCGGGTTGCCACCGAGCCCGGCCGAGAACAGTGCCTCGTCGAAGGGGACCTCGTGTGCGTCGCCGTAGCCGTCGCCCTCGATCGGGATGATCGCGACGCGGGGGAGCGCCTCGGACCGGTACTCGAGCGCGAGGTGTCCGGCGAAGGCGTCCACCGCCTCGATCCGACGCTCGGCGTGGTGCGCGACGACGACCCGCCGGTCGCGCTCCGACGTGGGGTCGTCCGCGGGGACGTCGACGAGCTCGAAGTTCTCGGCACCGTCGTTGTGCAGGACGAGGAACCGGTCGCTGCCGCCCACGATCGCGTGCTCGATCTCGTACTCGACGCCCTCGCGCCGGGGCCACACGACCTGGAACTCGCCGGTGGGGTCGGCCGCGTCGAGGACGAGCGCCTCGGAGGTGATCTTCGACCCGAGCTCGATCACGATGTACTGCGACGACCGGGTGACCCCGACGCCGACCCAGTAGCGGTCGTCCGGCTCCTCGAACACGACGACGTCATCGGCCGCCGGGCTGCCCACGGTGTGCCGCCAGATGCGGTCGGGCCGCCAGGAGTCGTCGACGGTCGGGTAGAACACGAATCGCCCGGACGGGTCGAACGTCGCCCCGGAGCCGGTGTTCGGGATCTCGTCGCCGAGGTCGGTGCCGGTCGTGAGGTCCCGCACGTGCAGGGTGTACCGCTCGTCGCCCTCGACGTCGATGCCGTAGACGAGCCGTGTGCCGTCGTCGCTGATGTCGTAGGAACCCAGCGAGAAGAAGTCGTGGCCGTCCGCGAGCGCGTTGCCGTCGAGGACGACCTGCTCGCCGGGGAGCGTCGCTTCGCCCTCGGTCACCGCCGGCGGGGTCCAGTCGTCCGGCCCGCTGATCGGCGCACGGCAGTGCACGCCGTACTGGCTCCCCTCGGCCGTGCGCGTGAAGTACCACCAGTCGCCCATGCGGACGGGCACCGAGAGGTCGGTCTCCTGCACGCGGTTCTTCACCTCGGCGAAGATCCGGTCGCGCAGTCCGTCGAGGTGCGCCGTCGCCTGCTCGGTGTGGCGGTTCTCGGCTTCGAGGTAGGCCAGGGTGTCCGGCGACTCCTTGTCGCGCAGCCACTCGTAGTCGTCGACGAAGTCGATGCCGTGGTGGGTCCGCGTCACGGGCCGCTTGGCGGCGGTGGGCGGGGTGGCCTGGGCGTGCTCGGTGCTCACCACCCCACCCTATTCGCCCGGTGTGTGACGGCGTCGTGGACGCGGTCGGTGAAGGCCGTCACCTCGTCGGCGACGGCCACCGCGAGCCACGCTCGGCGACGGCGCCGCTCGGTCACCGGCCGCAGCACCCCGGCGCGGCAGAGGTCGTCGGTCACGGTGTCGATCGAGCGGGCGTCGTCGCCGAGCAGCTGCTCGAGGTGGTCCTCGGTGACGACGGGATCGTCGAGGAGGGTCCGGGCGACGGCGTCGTGCGCCCGGGTCGGCCACCACCGCGACCCGCGGGGGACGGCGCCCTCGTCGAGGAGCAGCGCCGTGACCGTGGCTTCGTCGCACACCGTGCCGATCGCGATCGCGACGTCACGGACCCACTCGTCGACGACACCGCGACGGTACCGGTCGAGGTGCCAGAAGTACCGGTCCCGCTCGGCGACCAGGGCGGTCGCGACCGGCACCGTGACGATCCGAGCGAGGCCACGACGGCGGAGCACGGCGGCGACGAGCGCGCGGCCGATCCGTCCGTTGCCGTCGGTGAACGGGTGGATCGACTCGAACTGCGCGTGCGCGATGGCCGCCTGCGCGATCGGGTGCAGGTCGTCGCGGTGGAGGAACGCGAACAGGTCGTCCATCAGCTCGGGCACGAGCGCGGCCGGCGGCGGGACGTGGCGCGCGAGCCGGGGCGTGGCGCCGCCGCCGATCCAGTTCTGCACGTCCCGCCAGCGTCCGGCGTACCGGCCGTCGACCGGGTCGTCGCACAGGAGCCGGTGGTGGGCCGCGAGCAGCGCCCGTTCCGTGATCGTGCCGGACGTCGCGGACGACACGAGCGTCTCGATCGCCCCGCCGGCCCGGACCATCGCCGTCGCGCTGCGGTTCGCCCGGACGCCGACGACGGCCCGCGCGAGGTCGTCGAGCGTGGCGTGCTCGTCCTCGATGCGGGAGGTCGCGACGGCCTCGGTCCGGTCGAGCACGCGACCGAGCACGAAGAGCCGGTCGCCGTGGTGCTCGTCGAGGTGCACGAGCGCGGCGGCGGCGCGGTCGAGCAGCGCTGCGGTGTCGGCGTCCGGGGACCAGGGGAGCCGGGCGATGCGCGGCGGGACCGACGCCACCACCGACGTCGTCTCGCGGTCCTGCCGCGGGCCGCGCACGCTGCTGCGCCAGGGGAGCGTGACGGTGGTGTGGGACGGCCAGGGGTGCTCGGTGCGGGGCATCGGTTCCTCCACGGTGGACGAGACAGGACGACGGGACGACGGCTCGACGCTAGAGCGGCGCCGGCCACCGCCGCGAGGAATCTGCATGTCGTGTGCACGGCCGCGGTGTCCGCCCCCGTCGGTACCGTGGTGGCATGAGCAACTCCTTCGTCGTGACGAACGCACACGTGGTCCCCGTCACCGCCCCCGAGTTCGACGGCGGCGCCGTCGTGGTCGAGGACGGTCGCATCACCGCGATCGGCCCGGACGTCTCGCCCCCGGCCGGGCTGCCGGTCGTCGACGCCGCGGGTGCGTGGCTCGTCCCGGGCTTCGTCGAGTCGCACGGGCACGTCGGCATCCACGAGGAGGCGAACGGCGAGGCGGGCAACGACACGAACGAGATGACCGGCCCGAACATGGCCGGGGTGCGCGCGATCGACGCGATCGACATCGACGACGAGGGCTTCCGCGACGCCCTCGCCGGCGGCATCACCTCGATCGTCGTCAAGCCCGGGTCCGGCAACCCGATCGGCGGCCAGACCGTCGCGATCAAGACCTGGGGCGGCCGCACGATCGACGAGCAGCTCATCTCCGACACGGTGAGCATCAAGAGCGCGCTGGGCGAGAACCCGAAGCGCGTCTACGGCGGCAAGGGACAGACCCCGTCCACCCGTCTCGGCGTCGCGAAGATCATCCGCGACGCCTTCGTCGAGGCGCAGAACTACCGCGCCGCCCGCGACGCCGCCGCCGCGAAGGGCGACCCGTTCGCCCGCGACCTCACGAAGGAGGCGCTCGTCCGCGTCCTCGACGGCGAGCTCGCGTGGGACCAGCACACGCACCGCCACGACGACATCGCCACCGCGATCCGGCTGGCCGAGGAGTTCGGGTACCGCTTGGTGGTGAACCACGGCACCGAGGCGCACAAGATCGCGCACGTCCTCGCCGAGAAGGACATCCCCGTCATCTACGGCCCGCTCTTCACGAGCCGCTCGAAGGTCGAGCTCCGTGACCGCGGGATCCCGAACCTCGCGGCGATCGCGGCGGCCGGGGTCCGCGTGGCGATCACGACCGACGCCCCGGTCGTCCCGATCGGCATGCTCGTCGACCAGGCCACCGCGGCGGTGAAGGAGGGGCTGCCCCGCCAGACCGCGCTCGAGGCGCTCACGACGAACCCTGCCGACTTCCTCGGGTTCGGGGACCGCGTCGGCCGCCTCGCCGAGGGCTACGACGCCGACCTCGTGCTGTGGGACGGCGACCCGCTCGACGCGACCAGCCGCGCGAGGCGCGTCTGGATCGAGGGCGAGTCCGTCTTCGAGTGGACTGACGGCACGGGCGTCACCACGCCGCGCTGGTAGCGACCAGGGTCCGGACGGGAGGCACGGTGCGGGCCCGCACCGTGCCTCCAGTCCGCCGCCCGCAGGCGGGTCTCAGACCTCGCGCGCCAGCAGGAAGTCGTTGATCCGCGTCGTGAGTTCCGCGTCGATCGTCCGCGCGACGCCGTTCACCGACCGGATCGGCGCCGCCTGGCGCACGCTCGAGACGAGCCACGCCGCGTCCGCCGCGTGGAAGTCGTCCAGCGTGACGAGCTCGTAGGCGGTCTCGATGCCCGCTTCCTCGGCGAAGCGGAACACGTCGGCCTGCGTCGTCCCGGCGAGGATCCCGATGTCGGTGCGCGGCGTCACGAGCCGCCCGCCGACGGAGAGGACGAGGTTCGCGCGCGTGCCCTCGAGCACGTAGCCGTCCGTCGACACGAACACGGCGTCGTCCGCTCCGCGTCGGCCGGCCTCGCGGAGCGCCGCCATGTTCACCGCGTACGACAGCGTCTTCGCGCCCTGCAGCAGCCACGGAGACGTCCGCTCGACGTCGTGCCGGTAGCCGCGGTCGAGCGTGACGACCGAGATGCCCTCGGTGCGTGCGGCGGTCGAGTCGCCGGACGGTGCCGCGTAGACCCACCCCGTCGGGCGGTCCGACCCCTCGACGCCGCGGGTGAGGACGGTCTTGACGAAGGCTTCGCGGACCGGGTCGAGCCGGGCGCACACCGCCTCGATCGCCCGGCGCCAGGCGTCGGTGTCCGGTGCGGGCAGGTCGAGCATCGCGGCCGAGCGGCCGAAGCGGGCCAGGTGTGCCTCGAGTGCCTGCGGGTGCCCGTCGATCACGGTCACGGTCTCGAAGACCCCGTCGCCGCGGATGATGCCGAGGTCCTGCACCTGGACGTGCTCCTCGAGGGGCTTCGCCCACGTGAACGCGTCCGCCGCGGGGTCGTGCGGCGCGCGGTCGCGGGAGGGCTGGTTGAGGACGGCGAGCACGGTTTCGGTCATGGGGCCATCCAACCGCAGCCCGGCCGGGAAGGACCTAGCCGGCTTCGGGGAGCGCGCCCATGAGCTTCCACACCGCCGGCGTCAGCTCGGGGTGCTGCAGCGCGATGCGGCGGAGCCGGTGGTACTCCTCGCCGAGGCGGGTGCCCTGCCCGGAGGCGGGGTGCATCGACCACTGCGCGCTCCGCTGCCCGATTGCGGCGTCCAGCTCGACGGCGTCGGCGCGGAGGATGAGCACGACCTGCTCGTCCACGGTGGGGAGCGTCGGCATGAACTCCCACGGGTCCTCGCCCTGGCGGCTGCGGTGCTCGACGATCATCGAGATCTCCTCGGCTGCCTCGGCGCGCAGCACTTCGAGGCTGCGCCCGGTCCTGCCCGGCTCAGCCATGGTGCCCCCGCAGCGTGCCCGCCATGGAAAAAGCCTACGCCAGAACTTCGGCCAGACTGGACGCGTGACCCCACGCGACCCGAGCAAGTCCCAGCACCCCGCCGTGGTCGTCGTCTACCTCGTGCGCGACGGCGAGCAGGGCCCCGAGGTGCTGCTCGGGGAGAAGCGACGCGGCCTCGGGACCGGCCGGCTCGTCGGACCCGGCGGCAAGCGTGAACCGGGGGAGTCCGCCGTCGAGACGGCGGTGCGCGAGGTCGCGGAAGAGGTCGGCCTGCGGATCGACGCGGCGGACCTGGAGGCACGGGGCACGTTGGACTACCGGTTCCCGTACCGCCCGTCCTGGTCCCAGGTCTCGGACGTCTTCGTCTGCCGCCGCTGGCAGGGCAGCCCGTCGGGCAGCGACGAACTCGAACCCCGCTGGATCCCGGTCGACGCCGTGCCGTTCGACGCGATGTGGGACGACGCGAAGTACTGGTTGCCGGGCGTGCTCGGCGGGGGATCGGTGCGGGCGCGGTTCACGTTCGCCGAGGACGATGCCACGGTGTCGGGCTACACCGGCACCGGGGTGGCCGCGCCGTCGGGACCCTGATCCGTCGCCGTCCCAGCGGGTCGTCCTACCGGGTGGGGGTCTGCGTGCGGGTGCTGCCGGTGCGGGCTTCCTCGGCCGCTGCGATGACCTCGGCGTCACCGCTCCGTCCGCCGAGCGGGCGCACGAAGAAGTCGATGATGCCGAACACGATCGCGCCGATCATCGCGAACATCGCCCAGCCGACGAACAGCCCGGCGACGTTGCGGCCGTCGGCGGGGGCGAGCAGCACACTCGCCGCGTAGAACCCGACCGTCAGCACGAGGAACACGACGACGACGGTGACGAGGACGCGGTGCCAGGCGATGCGCGGGTTCATGCCCCCAGGATACGCGCCGCTCGGGGCTCAGCGGTCCGCGTGCCGACCGTGCGGACGCTCACCGGCGCCGTCGGCGGGGCGACCCGTGGCGTCGGCGCGACCCGGTGCCCTGGACCCGTCCGCCCGTGGGACGGGACGGGTGCGGGGGCCGTTCGCCGCGCCTCCTGGACGCTGCACCGGACCGGTGCGGTCCCCACGGACGACGGGGATGCGACCCGTGGGCGTGGTCTCGGTCTCGAGGCCGTCGCGACCGCCCATGAAGACGTCGCCGCCGACGCGTTCGTCCTCCCAGTCGTCGTCGTGGAGGACGCTCAGCGTGCCGGTCTCGGTCGAGGTGAGCCCGTGGCGCTCGAGCTCGGCGTCGCGCTGCTTGCCGAGGAACTCGCGGTTCGCGGTCTGGGCGTCCTGGAACATCGTCGTGCGGCCGGTGACGATGGCACGGATGCGTCGGCGCTCCCACCACTGCTTGCCGAAGTACATGAGGACGAGTCCGGCGCCGGCGTAGCAGGCCATCGTGATGAGGCCGCGCGAGTACGACGGGCCGACGCCGTAGATCTGGTGCTTGATCATGTCGACCATGCTCGAGCCGACGACGACGTTGTTGAGCCACGCGAACGGCTCCGGCATGAACCACTTCGGGTAGGCGCCGCCGGACGACGGCATCGACAGGAAGACGAAGCAGATCATGGCCGGCGCGGCGATGAACCGGCCGACGAAGTAGCTCAGCCCGTTGACGGCGAGGCCGATCGCGACGATCCAGCCCCAGGCGATGAGGACGAGTTCGATCCAGTGCCCGTGGATGGCGCCGACCACGGGCCCGGCGAGGGTGTTCGTGATGAGCGAGATGACCAGGCCACCGACGACGATGACGGCCATGCGGGTGCGGTGTCGGAGCGGGCCGCCCATGATGCCGATGAACATCGCGACCATGTAGCCGCCGATGCACCAGGCGAGCATGACGTACATGGCGACGGTGCCGTACTCGTCCCAGGCGGGCAGCGGAGCCAGCTCGGTCACGGTGGGGGCTGCCACTCCGATGCCGGTCAGGACGGTGCTCAGCGTCACGGGGACGAGCGAGGCGACCTGGAACTGGTGTGCGGTGGCCTTGAATACCTCGTTCGTCGAGGGGTCGTACGCCACGGCCATGGTGCCGGCGAGCACGTCGCGCTTCGCCTGCGCGAGGGAGTCGTAGGTGTGGAAGAGGTACTCGCCCGGGAGTGCCTTCTGCATCGCGGCCACGAGTGTGGGGTCGCTGCCGACGAGGGCCACGGGGACGTCGTGCGGGTGCGGGGCGTGGAACGCGAAGACGTAGCAGAGGCAGAAGCCGACGATGAAGAACAGCGGCATCCAGAGCTGCAGGCCGATCAACTGGAGCGACGGGTGCAGCGTCCCGAACCAACGCCGGTAGCCGCTGATGCGCTGCGGCTCCGGGACTGGTGCCTGCCGGACGCGACCGGAACCACCGGAGCCGGTGCGGGTCGGCCGGGTGCCGGCGACCGGGGCACCGCGTCGGGGCTTCGAACCACCGCGGGTGGACGGACGTGTCGTGCGCTGCTTGGGAGCGGATGACTGCCGCGGCCCCCCGTCACGATCCGGGAGGTCGTTGTTCCTGGGGACGTCGTTCCGCGGCGTGCTCACTCGGCGATGCGCTCCTGTTCTGGGTCGGGCCGCCAGGATACGCCCGGGATCCTGGTCGCGGTCAGGACCGGCTGCGCGACGCCTGCGCCGAGTCCATCGCGAGTTCCTCGGCGTCGAGGGTCACGAGCACGCGGCGCATGACCTCCTCGTCGAGGTTGCCCTTCTCGCGTTCCTCGAGCACGATCTCGCGGCGACGGTCGAGCAGTTCCCGCCGGATGTCCTGGATCTGCGCACCCCGCAGGCGGACCGGGGCGTTGCGCTCCTCGTCCTCCTCTTCCTCGGCGTCGCGGCGGAACGTCTCCGCCTGGCGCTCGAGCCGGGCCTTGAGCCGGTTCACCACGGCGTCGACGGCCTCGTCGCCGTACTGCTTCGACCAGTCCGGACGTCGCTTCTCGAGCAGCTCGATCGCGGCCTCGGTCGTGCGCTGGTTGAGGCGCATTTCGCTGCGGACGTCCTCCTCGCCCTCGGCCGGGTCCTGCACCTTGAGCGACCGGATCACGAACGGCAGGGTGAGTCCCTGGAGCAGGAGGGTCCCCACCGTCACGATGAACGCGATGATGAAGATGGTGTCCTGGGCCTTGATGTCGACCGGGTTCGCCACGACCGACACGGCCGCGGCGAGGGTCACCACGCCACGCATGCCCGTCCACGAGATGACGGTGAGCTCGCGCCAGTTGAGCTTCGGTTCCGCCGAGCCGCGCATCCACCGCAGGGACGGGTGGCCGCGGGACAGCCGGATGCGCAGGGGTCGGAACCACCTGCCGTTGAAGCGGTTGCGCACGTACGACTCGAACACGAAGAGCGGCCGGACGAGGATCACCACCACGAGCACCACGGCCGCGGCGGTCAGGGTCTGCCCGAGGCTGCGCTCGCTCTCGACGAGGTCCTGCACGACGGTGTTGAGCTGGAGCCCGATCAGGGCGAAGACGAACCCTTCGAGGATGACGTCGATGCTCGTCCAGAGCGGGCGCTCCTGGAGCCGGGTCGCGTAGCCCTCCTTCGGCGAGTTGTAGCCGATGTAGAGGCCGGCGGTCACCACCGCGATCACCCCGGAGCCGGAGAGGTCCTCGGCGAGGATGTACGCGACGAACGGCAGCAGGATGCTCATGATCGTCTCGACCACCGGGTCGTTGATCCGCATCCGGATCCAGTGCACCGCGACGCCGAGGACGATGCCGACGGCCAGCCCGACGCCGATCGCGAGGCCGAAGATCCCGAGGTCCTGCCAGATCGTCAGCGAGGTGCCCGCCGCGATCAGGGTGAAGACGCGCACGAGCGTCAGGGACGCGGCGTCGTTGATGAGGCTCTCGCCGGACAGCACCGTCATCACGCGGCGGGGGAGCCCGAGCTTCCGGCCGATCGCGGCGGCCGACACCGCGTCCGGCGGGGCGACGATCGCACCGAGCAGGATCGCCGCGGGCCAGTCCATGTCGGGGATGATGATGTACGCCGCGAGGCCGACGGCCAGTGCCGTGATGATCACGAGGAAGATGCCGAGTCGACGGATCTGCTTGATCGACTGCCGGAAGCTCTGCCACGACACGTCGAGCGCTGCCGAGTAGAGCAGCGGCGGCAGGATGATCGTCAGGATGACCTCGGAGTCGATCTCGATCGGCGGGAGGCCCGGCAGGAACGACGCGGCCAGGGCGACGGCCGTCACGAGCAGTGGCGCCGGCAGTCCCTTCGCCCGAGCGAACCCCGTCACCGCGAGCGATCCGACCAACAGGATGAGGAGCTCGACGGTGTCCATGCCGTCCATTCTCCCATCGGAATGGTTCCGGATCTGAACGAGTCCGAAGGCGACATGAACAGCAGGTGTCCGACAGGGTTTGCCAGGCGGCGTCCAGCCTGGGACACTTGCCCGCGGTGGACATCACACTCATAGTCGTCCTGGTCATCGCGTTGGCCCTCTTCTTCGACTTCACAAACGGTTTTCACGACACCGCCAACGCGATGGCGACCCCGATCGCCACCGGTGCGATGAAGCCCAAGGTGGCCGTCACGGTCGCCGCGGTGCTCAACCTCGTCGGTGCGTTCCTCAGCACCGCGGTGGCGACGTCGATCTCGCACGGCCTCATCAACGAGGGGCCCGGGGGCGTGGCGATCAGCCCGGAGATGATCTTCGCCGGGCTCATCGGGGCGGTCGTCTGGAACATGATCACGTGGCTGCGCGGCCTGCCGTCGTCGTCCTCGCACGCGCTGTTCGGCGGGCTCATCGGTGCCGCGATCGTCGGCGCGGGGTTCAACGCCGTCAACTACGCGGCCCTGCTGACGGTGGTGATCATCCCCGCGTTCCTCTCGCCGGTGATCGCCGCGCTGGTCTCGTTCCTGTCCACGCGGATCGCGTACCGGATCACCCGGCGCCCGGTCTTCCCGAACGAGCGCGGCGGCTTCCGCATCGGCCAGGTCTTCACGAGCTCGATGGTGTCGCTCGCGCACGGCACGAACGACGCGCAGAAGACGATGGGCGTCATCACGCTGACCCTCATCGCCTCGGGTGCGCAGTCGTCCGAGCAGGGCGTGCAGTTCTGGGTCGTCATCGCCTGCGCCCTGGCGATCGCCCTCGGCACCTACACCGGCGGGTGGCGCATCATCCGCACGCTCGGGTCCGGCATCACCGAGATCCGTGCGACGCAGGGCTTCGCGGCCGAGGCGTCGACCGCGGCGACGATCCTCGCCTCGAGCCACCTCGGCTTCGCGCTGTCCACCACGCAGGTGTCCTCCGGATCGATCATCGGCGCCGGTCTGGGCCGCCGCGGGTCGAAGATCCAGTGGTCCACCGCCGGCAAGATCGTGATCGCCTGGTTCATCACCCTCCCGGCAGCCGCTGCCGTCGGCGCGGTCGCGTCCGGCATCGCCCGCCTCGGCGTCACGGGCCTCGTCATCGACGCGGTCGTCGGCGCCGCGGTGATCCTCGGGCTCTACCTGTGGTCGCTCCGCAAGCCGCACGAGCAGGCTGCCGCGATCGAGGTGGACGTCGCCGCCAACGCGGTGTTCACCCGCAAGGAGCTGCGTGACCTGCAGCGGAAGAAGCGCGCCGAGACCGTCGCCGCGCGTCGAGCCGAGCTGAGCCGCGAGCGCACCCTGCGCCGCATGGCCGGCCGCAAGGGAGGGCGACGCTGATGGGCATCGACTGGTTCGCGTTCCTGACGGTCGCGATCGTGTCGCTCGTCGGCGCGTGCTTCGTGGTCACCGTGTACTCGATCGGCCTCCGCTTCTGGAGCGCCGCCGACACCCGCGCCGGCAAGTTCACCGTGAAGGACGACGGCACGATCGGTCCGGCGACGGTCGGGTTCCCGCACCCGTCGAACGTCACGACCGCCGTGCGCTGGTTCCGGACGCTGTCCGTCGCCTGCTTCGTCGTCTCCGGCGTGGCCGTCCTCTACGGCATCTACCTCATCGTCCCGCAGTTCCACTGACGCATCCCGCGCTGACCGGCGTGCGCGCCCTGGGCGCGACCCCCTGACGGCCTGGAGGCACGGTGCCGGCCCGCACCGCGCCTCCAGGCCCTCACCGCGCGCGTCCACGGCGCCACCCGCGACGTCCTCGCACGTCGCGACGCGCCCGCCCGGGCCGGGGCCCGGCCCCGACCGGCCGGACGGGCTACCCTCGTGGGCGTGACCGGCAACGAAGCAGCACAGACCCGTACCGAGACCGACTCCCTGGGGTCGCGTGACGTCCCAGCGGACGCGTACTGGGGCATCAACACCCTCCGCGCCCTCGAGAACTTCCCCATCACCTCGGTGCCGATCGCGGTCTACCCGGACCTCATCGAGGCCCTCGCGACCGTCAAGCAGGCGGCCGCCCGGGCGAACAAGGCGATCGGGGTGCTCGACGCCGAGCGTGCCGACGCCATCGACCGTGCCGCGCAGGAGGTCCGCGACGGCTCGCTCCGGGACCAGTTCGTCGTCGACATCGTGCAGGGCGGTGCCGGTACCTCGACGAACATGAACACGAACGAGGTGCTCGCGAACCGTGCCCTCGAGCTCCTCGGCCGCGAGAAGGGCGACTACGGGTACCTGCACCCGATCGACCACGTCAACCGCAGCCAGTCGACGAACGACACGTACCCGACGAGCATCAAGCTCGCGATGATCCTCGGCGTGCGGCGGCTCGTGTCGCAGCTCGAGGCGCTGTCCGACGCCTTCGCGGAGCGCGGGCACGCCTTCCAGGACGTGCTGAAGATCGGACGCACCCAGCTGCAGGACGCGGTGCCGATGACCCTCGGGCAGGAGTTCACCGGCTTCTCGCACACCATCCAGGAGGACGTCCTCCTGCTCAAGACGGTCATGCCGCTGCTCGCCGAGACGAACCTCGGTGCGACGGCGATCGGCACCGGCATCACGGCCGACCCCCAGTACCGCGACGAGGTCCGTCGCCAGCTGCAGGTCGCGTCCGGGCTCGACATCGTGACGGCACCGGACCTCATCGAGGCGACGAGCGACGCCGGCGCGTTCATGACCCTGTCCGGCACCGTGAAGCGGAGCGCGGCGAAGCTCTCGAAGATCTGCAACGACCTGCGGCTGCTGGCCTCGGGTCCGCAGGCCGGCCTGGGGGAGATCACGCTCCCGGCACGGCAGGCGGGGTCCTCGATCATGCCGGGCAAGGTGAACCCGGTCATCCCCGAGGTCGTGAACCAGATCGCGTTCGCCGTCGTGGGGGCGGACACCACGGTCACGATGGCGGCAGAGGGCGGGCAGCTGCAGCTCAACGCGTTCGAGCCGATCATCGCCCACTCGATCCTGCAGTCGCTGCAGTGGATGGCGAGCGGGTGCGCGACGCTCCGGGTGAACTGCGTGGCCGGGATCGAGGCGAACGAGGCGAAGCTCGCGGCCCAGGTCGACACGAACGTCGGCGTCGTCACCGCGCTCACGCCGTACATCGGGTACGCGGCCGCGGCGTCGATCGCGCACACGGCGTTGACGACCTCGACGCCCATCTCGACGCTCGTGACCGCGGCGGGGCTCATGGAGGAGGACCAGGTCCAGCGCGTCTTGAGCCCGGCGCGGCTGTCGGGCATCGAGCTGGCGACGGGGGCGATCCCGGTCGTCACCGAGGAGATGCTCGACCGGGCGGCGCGCGAGCGCTGACGCGCGGCGCCTACGGCATCGGCGGCTCGCCGACCCGCACCTGCCGGGACAGGTCCCGCAGGTGTTCCGCAGCCTCGGCCTGGGCAGGATCGGCGTCGTCCTCGGCCGCCCGCTGCGCCGCGATCGTCCGGACGTGGTGTGCGGCGGCGATGTCGGCGTCCCGCCACCGGGCGAGCGTGAAGTTCCGCGTGACGTCCCGCAGCGGCAGCCGGATGGACTCGTCGGCCTCGATCCCGGCGAGGAGCTGGCGCATCCGGATCACCTCGGAGTCGAGCTCACCGCCCACCACGAGCACGAAGTTCGAGATGTACAGGTACACGAGCAGCAGGATCGCGCCACCGAGCCACCCGTAGGCCTTGTTGCCGCCGCCGATCGTCTCGACGTAGAGCGAGAACCCGAGCGTCGCGAGCGCCCACGTCACGATGGCGAACCCGGCACCGGCGGACACCCACCGCAGCTGCGGCGTCTTCACGTTCGGCGTCGCGTAGTACAGCACCGCGACCATCACGACGAGGTCGGCGGCGAGGACCGGCCACTTCACCACGTTCCAGAAGTCGTCGATCCACGGCGCCCACCCGAAGGACCGGATGACCGCGGCGGAGATCGTCGGCGTGCCGAGCAGGATCACGATCGCGATCGCACCGCCGGCCATCACGAGCAGCGTGACGAGGAGCATCATGCTGCGGAACTTCCAGATGCGACGCCCCTCCTCGACCTCGTAGGCGGTGTTCATCGCCCGGCCGAACGCCGTCGCGTACCCGGAGAGCGACCACAGCGTCAGCACGACGCCGATCGCGAAGCCGAGCCACGGGTTGTCCAGGGTGAGGAGCTGCCGGAGCGGACCCTCGAGGTGCGCCGCCGTCTCGGGGCGGACGATGAACCCGAGGATCCCGATGATGTCCTCGAGGCTGTCGCCCTGCCGGTCCACGATCGACAGGGCCGACACCACGGTCAGCGTCGTCGGGAACACCGTGAGCAGCGCGAAGAACGTCAGCGACGCCGCCGCGTCGACGACGCGGTGCCGGATGACCGAGTGGTAGGTACGCCGGACCACGGCGCGGACTCCCGTCCGCTGGAGGTCGCGCGATGCGCTGTCCGGCATGCGTTGTACGGTACCCGACACCTGCGGGCCAGGAGGCGCGGTGGCAGCCCGCACCGCGCCTCCCGTCCGGCCGGTGGTCGCGTCCGGCGGCCGCTCCGCTCGTCAGTTCGCGTGCGGGTGCCGTGCGTCGTACCGGCGGAAGGACGGCACCGCGCGGAGGAGCAGCGCGACCAGGCCGATGATCAGCACACCGCCGATGATCGGCGGGTACGCGATGCCGGCGGCGACCACGAGCCCCGCGTAGAGGTCGCCCAGCCGCGGGCCACCGGTGACGACGACGATGAAGATGCCCTGCAGGCGTCCGCGCATGCCGTCCGGGGAGGCGGCCTGCAGGATCGTGTTCCGGAACACCGAGCTGACGTTGTCCGCGCCGCCGGCCGCCGCGAGGAAGAGTGCCGCGAGGCCGAGCGCGGGCAGGATGCCGGTGCTGAACGCGTCGCCCTCGCGGCCGCCGAGCGCGTGGGCGCAGGCGATGACCACGCCGAACGCCGCGATCGCGCCACCGTAGGCGGTGATCGCCCAGCCGACCGCCTCGCCCTGGCGGCGGACGTGTCCGAGCGGACCGGAGAACACGCTCGAGAGCAGTGCTCCGATCGCGTACGCCGCGGTGAGGGTGCCGACCGTGATCGACCCGCCGCCGATCACGAGCGCACCGATCGCCGGGAAGAGCACGCGGGGCTGCCCGAACGTCATCGCGACGATGTCGAGCACGAAGGTCATGGTGATGTTCCGCGACCGTCGGAGGAACCGCGCCCCCTCGACGAGCGAGCTGAGCCCCGGACGGAGCGCGTCCCGGTCGGCGGCCATCCGCGGCAGGGTGAACACCCCGAGGAACGCGAACGTGAACAGGACCACGTCGATCGTGTACGTCGGGGCGAAGCCGACGGCCGCGATGAGCACACCCGCGACCGCGGGACCCACCGTGACCTGGAACCCCGAGGCGATGCCGCCGAGGGCGCTCGCCGCCGGCAGCAGGTCCGTGCCCACGAGCCGGGGCACGATCGCGGAGCGGGACGCGTTGCTCACGGTCGCGGCGACGGCGTTGACCGTGGCGAGGACGTAGAGCAGGGCGACGCTGTGGAGGCCGAGCCAGGCGTGCGTGGCGATCAGGGCCACGGCGGCCCAGGCGATCACGGCGGACACGAGTGCGACGGTGCGCCGGTCGAACGCGTCGGCGAGCATCCCGCCGTAGAGGCCGGCGACGATCATCGGCAGGAGCGCGATCACGCCGACGAGGGCGACCGCGAAGGTGGAGCCGGTGATGTCGTAGACCTCGAGGCCAACGGCGACGGTGGTCATCTGCGTGCCGATGCCGGCGATGGCGGTGCCGAGCCAGAGCCGGGCGAACGCGGGGGAGCGGCGGAGCGGGGTGAGGTCGGCGAGGAGACGGCGTCGGCGCTCGCCGGTCGGTGTGGATGATGTCACGGTGGAACCATTCTGGGGGCTGCGGCGCCGTCCGTGGACGTGCGGGGCCGTGTCCGCGCTCTCTGGTTGACTGGCGGGCATGACTGACCTGAACAGCAAGCCCGAGTTCGACGCCCCCGAGGGCCCCGCCCCCACCGAGCTCGTCATCACCGACATCGTCGAGGGCTCC
This sequence comes from Curtobacterium sp. 320, assembly GCF_031455235.1. NCBI lineage: Bacteria > Bacillati > Actinomycetota > Actinomycetes > Micrococcales > Microbacteriaceae > Curtobacterium > Curtobacterium sp. 320. Next base: position 78,922 of record NZ_JAVDSI010000009.1, read on the forward strand.
GGCGACGTGGCCTCCGCCGGGTCGACCGTCAAGGTGCACTACGCCGGCGTCGAGTACGAGACCGGCGAGGAGTTCGACAGCTCGTGGAACCGCGGCGAGCCGATCGACTTCCCGCTCGCCGCCCTGGTGCGCGGCTGGCAGGAGGGCATCCCCGGCATGAAGGTCGGCGGGCGCCGCAAGCTCGTCGTCCCGCCGGAGCTCGCCTACGGCCCCGCCGGCGGTGGCCACTTCCTGTCCGGCAAGACCCTGATCTTCGTCATCGACCTGCTCGGGGTCCGCTGATGCAGGTCGGCGCACCGACCATCGAGCTGAACGACGGACACCGGTTCCCGGAGCTCGGCCTCGGCACCTACGGGCTGAACGGCGACGAGGGCGCGGCGGCCGTCGGGACGGCGATCGCGGGCGGCTACCGGCTGCTCGACACCGCGCTCAACTACGGCAACGAGGACGCCGTCGGCAGGGCCGTGCGCGAGTCGGAGGTGGCGCGCGAGGACCTCGTCGTCACGTCGAAGCTCCCCGGCCGCCACCACGGCTACGACGAGGCGCACCGCTCGATCGACGAGACCCTCGGCAACCTGGGCCTCGACTCGGTCGACCTCTACCTGATCCACTGGCCGAACCCGTCCGTGGACAAGTTCGTCGACACCTGGAAGGCCTTCGTCGACCTCCGCGACAGCGGCAAGGTCCGCTCGATCGGCGTCTCGAACTTCACCCCGGAGCACCTGCGTCGCATCGTGGACGCCACGGGTGTCGCCCCGGCCGTGAACCAGGTCGAGCTGCACCCGTACTTCCCGCAGGGCGAACTGCGGAAGGTGCACCAGGAGCTCGGCATCGTCACCGAGAGCTGGAGCCCCCTCGCGAAGCGGTCGGAACTCCTCACGGAGCAGCCGATCGTCGACGCCGCCGCCGCGCACGGGGTCACCCCCGGGCAGGTCGTGCTCCGCTGGCACGTCCAGATCGGTGCCGTCCCGGTGCCGAAGTCCGGCGACGCGGCCCGGCAGCGCGAGAACCTCGACGTCTTCGGCTTCGAGCTGACCGACGCCGAGGTCGCGGCGATCTCCGGCCTCGAGCGCGGACGCCTCTGGGACGGCGACCCGGACACGCACGAAGAGATGTAGGAAGCCTCACTTCGGGATGGGGGGACTACACTGGGTTCCCCTGTCCCGAAGGGTTGTGTGTGTCAGAACCGACCGAGATCGACCGTGAGCGCGGCTACGTGGACGGCCTGTTCGGCCGTCTCGACGAGCTGACCGCCGAGGCCGAGCAGCGTCTCGCCGAGACCCGCCGTCAAGCGGTCGGCGGGAACCACCAGAGCCGCAGTGAGCGCGATGCGTACGCCCGGCTCTACGAGGACACCATCGCGACGCTCGAGCGCGTCGGCGACCGCCTGGTCTTCGGGCGGCTCGAGGTGTCCGAGCCGGACAGCGACGAGGACTCGTTCCGCTACATCGGTCGCGTGGGCCTGCGGGACCGCGACCACCGACCGCTCCTGCTCGACTGGCGCGTCCCCGGTGCCAGCGCCTTCTACCAGGCGACCGCTGCGCACCCGATGGGCATGCGCGCCCGCCGGCACCTGACCCTCGACGGCCGCAGCGTCGTCGGCATCGAGGACGAGGTCTTCGATGCCGCGCTCTACGACGACGAGCGCACGCACCTGCAGGGCGAGGGCGCGCTCCTCGCCGCGGTCACCGCCGAGCGCACCGGCCGGATGACGGACATCGTCGCGACGATCCAGGGCGAGCAGGACCGGATCATCCGCTCCCCGCTCGAGGGCGTGCTCATCGTCCAGGGCGGCCCCGGCACGGGCAAGACCGCCGTGGCCCTGCACCGTGCGGCGTACCTGCTGTACTCGTACCGCGAGCGGCTCCGGGGCTCCGGCGTGCTCATGGTCGGCCCGTCGCCGGCGTTCCTGACCTACATCGAGCAGGTGCTCCCGTCGCTCGGCGAGACCGGCGTGGTGATGGCCTCGCTCGGCTCGCTCTACCCGGGCGTGCACGCGACGAAGCACGACCAGCGCGACGTCGCCGCGGTGAAGGGCTCGGCCGAGATGGCGCAGCTGCTCCGTCGCGCGGTGCGGTCCCGCCAGGTCGTCCCGACCGAGTCGGTCACGCTCGACGTCGAGGGGGAGCGGCTCGTCGTGCCGCCCGAGCTCGTCGCCGACGCCATGAAGCGTGCGCAGGACCGTGGGAAGCCCCACAACGCCGCCCGCGTCACGTTCAACAAGACCGCGCTCGACGCCATGACGCGGTTGCTCGCCGAGCAGCTCCGCCAGCGCGGGACCACCGTCGACGAGGCGGACGAGAAGGTCCTGCGCGAGGACATCCGGTCGTCGTACGACGCCCGCGTGCTCCTCAACACCGCGTGGCTGCCGCTGCCGCCGGAGAAGCTCCTTGAGGACCTGTACGCCCGGCCGAACTGGCTCGCCTCGCTCACCCCCCACTGGACCCCGGAGCGCCGGGCCCTGCTGCTGCGTGAGCGGGGAGCCGCGTTCACGGTCGAGGACGTCCCGCTCCTCGACGAGGCCGCCGAGCTCCTCGGTCCGTTCGACCCCACCGGCGGTGCCGCCAAGCGCGCGGCCAAGGCCAGCCGCAACCGCGACATCGAGAACGCCCGCCAGGCCATCGAGAACATGGGCGTCGAGGGCATCGTCACCGCCGAGCAGGTCGCCGGCTCCTTCGCCGAGGGCGGCGACCCCCGCTCCACCGCCGAGCGCGCCGCCGAGGACCGCGAGTGGACCTACGGCCACATCGTCGTCGACGAGGCGCAGGAGCTCTCCCCGATGCAGTGGCGGGTGCTCGCCCGCCGGAACCCGCTCCGCTCGTTCACGATCGTGGGGGACATGGCGCAGGGGTCCTCGCCCGGGGCCGCCCGCACGTGGGACGACGTCGTCGGCGCCCTCGCCCGCCGTCGTCGGGGCCGCGCGCCCCAGGTGCCGATCGAGCACCGCGTCGAGGAGCTCACCGTGAACTACCGCACGCCGCGCTCGATCGTCGAGGCCGCCGGGGCCTTCGCGGACGCCGCCGGCCTCGCGGTCACCCGGACCGAGGCCGTGCGCGACGGCGACCCCGTGGTGCGCGTCACGTCCAGCCGGGCCGAGGTGCTCGACACGGTCGCCGCGATCGTCGGCAGCGAGCGGGAGCACATCGGGGCCGGCACGATCGGCGTCATCGTGCCCGAGGCCGACGTGGACGCGGTCCGCGAGCGGTTGGCCCGGACCGAGGTGGACGTCCGGTCCCTCGGGTCGCCCCGGCCGGGGTCCGTCACGGTGCTCACGGGTGCCGATGCGAAGGGCCTCGAGTTCGACGGCGTGCTGCTGGTCGACCCGGAGCGGGTCGGTGCGGACGCGGCGCGTGCGGCTGCTGCCGTGTACGTCGCCATGACGCGCCCGACGCGCCGCCTGACCGTCATCGACGTGGACTGAGCACACGGGAGGCGCGGGCCGCGTCCGTCAGGTCGGGGTGCCCTCGGCCCGCACACGCGTCACCAGCGCCGCCCACGGGCCGTCGAGGCGGGTGCCGGGGATCGTGACCGTCGTCCGTTCGACGGTGATCGTCCACGTGAAGTCGTCGCGGACACCCGGCGCAGGGGGACCCGGGGCGTCGCGGGGCAGGGCACCGACGAGCTCCGACCACCCGCCCGGGTCGTCGCAGGCGTCGGTGTCGACGCGCCAACCCCTGGTGGTGCCGGCGATGCCCCCACTGCGGCGGACGTCGATGTGCATGCCCCCGACGGTACGCCGACAGCCCGGCTCAGTCGAGCACGCCGACCGTGCGCCAGGCGTCCTGCACCGCGGTGTGCTGCACCGACCCGTCCCCGAAGCGCGTGCGGGCGGCGTCGACGGTGACGGTGGCGAACCCGGCGAAGTCGATCGAGGCGGTGACGGCGTCGGACGTGAGGGCGTCCCACCAGACGGCTCCGGCGCCTTCCCACGCGTTGCCGCCGATCGCCGTGGCCGCCAGGTAGAAGGCGTGGTTCGGGATGCCGGAGTTCGTGTGCACGCCGCCGGAGTCCTCGGTGGTGTCGACGTACCCGGCCATCGTCGCGGGCTGCGGGTCCTTCCCGAGCACCGGGTCGTCGTAGGCGGTGCCGGGGGCCTTCATCGACCGCAGTGCGACGCCGTGCACGGCCGGGGTGAAGAGCCCCTCGCCGATGAGCCACGACGCCTGGTCGGCGCTCTGGCGGCGGGCGTACTGGGCGACGAGCGAGCCGAAGACGTCGCTGATCGACTCGTTCAGCGCCCCGGACTGCCCCTCGTACGTGAGGTCGGCGGTGTACTGGGTCACGCCGTGCGCGAGTTCGTGGCCGATGACGTCGACCGCGATCGTGAAGCGGTTGAAGACCTCGCCGTCGCCGTCGCCGAACACCATCCGGCTGCCGTCCCAGTAGGCGTTGTCGTAGTCCTGCCCGTAGTGCACCGTGGCGTCGAGGGGGAGGCCTGCGCCGTCGATCGACACCCGGCCGAACACCTCGAGCCAGAAGGCGTGGGTGTCGCCGAGGCCCGTGTAGGCCTCGTCCACCGCGGGGTCGCCGGAGTCCGGGTCGCCCTCGCGCCGGACCGGGGTGCCCGGGAGCGTGGTGCTGCCGTGCGCGTCGGAGATTGTCCGCTGCGGCGACCGGTCGACCGTGCCGCTCACGCCCTGCGGACGGACCCGGTGCTCGTGCTTCGGACGCTGGACGGTGTCGAGCGACGCCAGCGCCGTCCGTGCCGCCGAGGCCGCGCGTGGGAAGCCCTGGGCGTCGGCGACGGCGCGGAGCAGGTAGGGCGGGACGACGGATCGGATGCGGTCGGTCGGGGTCATGGCGTCATGCAACCACCGGGCACCGACACCGCGGTCAGTCCTGCTTGCGGTTCTCCACGAGCCCGAGGGCGTACGACTCCCACCACTGTCCGGCGGCCGGCCCGCCGTTGCAGGTGCCGTCGCTCAGCCCCGGCGTCTTCACCCACAGCAGCGCGTCGAGCCGGGTGGAGCCGCGGGTGACGTGCGGGGCCTGGCCGAGGCCGGCGCCGTCCGGGTTGCACCAGGTCCCGCGCCAGCCCTGACCGTTGCGCGAGACGTCGATGACGAAGTGCGGGTCGCCGCCGATCGCGTCCGCGAGCCGGTCGGCGTAGGCGCGTTCCTGGTCGACCCGGTAGAAGTTCGAGACGTTCGTGAAGAAGCCCTGCACCCGGTCGACCCCGGCCTCGCGCAGCCACTTCGCCATCGTCGCCGTCGGCACGCGGTTCTCGTTCCCGCCGTCGAGGTACACGGTGAGGCCGTGGCCGCTGAGCTCGTCGACGGCCTTGCGGATCAGGGGCAGGCGGTCCTGCTCGAGGCGCTTGCACACCTGGATCTGGGCGATGGCGTCCGGCTCGACGAGCACGACGGCCCGGGAACCCGCCATGGCCCGCACGGCCGACCGGACCCACGGCAGGTACTCGTCCGCGGCGGTCCCGCCCTTGGAGTAGCTGCCGCAGTCGCGGTCCGGGACGTTGTAGAGGACGAACACGGGCGTCTTCCGCTGCCGCTCGGCGCTGCGGACGACGTCCCGGATGGTCTGACGCGTCTCGGACACCGAGGTGTTCGTCAGCCATGTGGCGATCGGCTCGTCCGCGATGACGGCGATCTTCCGGGCCGTGGTGTCGTCGCCGTCGGCACGGGCCTCGGACTCCCGCTTGCCGGGTTGGTTCTCGGCCTCGGGCTGCTCCGCGAGGCCGCCGGGGAACGCCTCGGACGCGGTCTTCCGCTCGGCGACCTGCCTGCCGGTGGGCTCGGTGCCGCGGGGGAGCACGAGCACGAGCGTCACGACGAGCGCGGCGACGACGACCGCGGCGAGCCCGATCCACGTCCACTGACGACGGCCGGGGCTGCGGCGTGCACGGGTTCCCTCGAGACTCGGCATGCGCCCATGCTCGCAGGTGCGACCCCGGCGTGCCCAGGCCCGGCCCGTCCCGCCGGGCGTTCACCCAGCGTCGCCGCCGGTTCTTGCCAGGACCGTGTCCCAGACTGGCCGGATGTTCCGGAAGCTCCTCCTCCTCGCCCTGACCGCGGCGTACGCCTGGGTGATCTGGCGGATGACGCTGACCCCGCAGGTCTTCTCGGCGGCGCAGAACTCCCTCGTCCTGCACGCGATCGCCTGGGTGCAGCAGCTCCCGCACGGCACGTGGTTCAGCTACGACCGCGTGGAGTTCCTCGCCAACATCGCGATGTTCGTGCCCGTGGGGATGCTCGCCGCGCTGTGGCTCCCGCGCCGGTGGTGGATCCTCGGTGCGGTCGTCGCGGTCGTGCTCTCCACCGGCATCGAGTTCGCGCAGGCGACCTACCTGCCGTACCGCGTGGCCGATCCGCGCGACGTCCTGTCGAACGGCCTCGGCGGTCTGCTCGGCGCGACGCTCGTCGGCCTCGTCCGCAGTCTCTTGCCGGCACCGCGTCGGCGTCGGCTGCGCGCCAGGACCGTCTAGCGATCTGGTAGTCTTGCGCGGTTGCCGTCGAACGGCCGCGGACAAAGAGCGCTCGTGCATCAGGCACGGGCACCGCGCAACGGACTGAAAGGGGATCTACGCATGGCACTTGACGCGAAGGTCAAGCAGGAGATCATCGAAGAGTACGCGACCCACCCGGGCGACACCGGTTCCCCCGAGGTCCAGGTCGCCGTTCTGACGCGTCGTATCAACGACCTGAACGAGCACCTCAAGGAGCACAAGCACGACCACCACTCGCGTCGTGGTCTGCTGCTCATGGTCGGTCAGCGTCGCCGTCTCCTCGGTTACCTCTCCGACGTCGACATCGCCCGCTACCGTGCGCTCATCGAGCGTCTCGGCCTGCGTCGCTAGTCGACCGACCCACGGCTTGACCGGACGCCCCGGCCCTCACACGAGGGCCGGGGCGTTCTCCGTTTCCCCGGGAATGGTTGCGGGGGACGTGCGGTTGGGTACGATGTTCATGCAAACGCATCGAAAGTCGGGACTCACCATGACCACCATCGCCGTCGTCTCCGCCGGGCTCTCCGAGCCCAGCTCCACCCGCATGCTCGCCGACCGCCTGGGCGAGGCCACGATCGCGGCGCTCGCCGCACCGAGCCCGTCCGGCCTGCCAGGAGGCGCGGCGCACGTCCTGCACGTCGACCTGCGTCCGCTGGCGCACGAGATCACCGACGCGATGCTCACCGGGTTCGCCGCACCGGCGCTGTCCGCCGCGATGGCGACGGTCGTCGAGGCCGACGCCGTGGTGTTCGTCACGCCGATCTTCACCGCCGGCGTGAGCGGTCTCGCGAAGTCGTTCCTCGACGTGCTCGACAAGGACTCGCTCGCCGACATGCCGGTCCTGCTCGGAGCCACCGGCGGCACCGCACGGCACTCGCTCGCGATCGAGCACGCGCTGCGTCCGGTGTTCGCGTACCTCCGCGCCGCGGTCGTCCCCACCGGCGTGTTCGCCGCCACCGACGACTGGGGGAGCGAGGGCGACTCGGCCGCACTGGACGGTCGCATCCGCCGGGCCGGGGACGACCTTGCCTGGGCGATCCGCGCCTCCCGTCGGACCCCGCAGGAAGCCGACGCGCTCCCCGAGACGGCGGACTTCGCGTCCCTGCTCGGTGGGCTCGGCCACTCGGCCGTGCGCTCTTAGGCCGGCCACAGGGGTCGTCGGGCGGGGGTGCAGCCCCTACCCGGCCCGCTCACCGGTGGGCTCGGGAACCTCGTCGTGACGACGGATCGTGACGACGAGGAGGACCGATGGACACCAGGGGCAACGGCCGGCGACCCGGCTGGACGACGAGTGCGCTCGTCAGCGTGGGCGGGCTCGTGGTCGCGGCGCTGACCGGGGCCGGGGTGTGGTTCGGGCACGAGCAGGCCACGACGGGCTCGGCCGACTCGACGAGCGACGCCGGGACCTCGTCCGACGCCGGGACCTCGACCGACGCCGGGACCTCGTCCGACCAGGGCGTGACCCAGGGCACGACCGGTGGCTCCGGCTCCTCGGACGCGACCACGACGGGATCGTGACCGTGCGTGCCGCAGCCGAGTGGGACCTCTGGACCACCACCGCCCGCGTCGTCCTCGACCACCGTGACCGCCGCCACCTCCCCGCCGCACGAGCGTGCGTCGTCGAGGTCACCGCCGCCGTCGACGCGGCGTGCAGCCGCTTCCGCAGCGACTCCGAGCTCGTCGCCCGCGCCGCCGACCTGGTGCGCGGCGCCGAGGTCTCCCCGCTCCTCGCCGCACTCGTGCACCACGCGCTCGACGCCGCACGTGCCTCCGACGGCGACGTCGACCCGACCCTCGGCGCCCGCATGGCGTCGCTGGGCTACGACGCCGCGTTCGCCGACGCCCCACCCGTGCCGACACCGGAGGCCGTGGCCCGAGCGCTCGACGGCCGCCCGGCGTGGCAGCGGGTCCTGCTGTCCGGCACCTTCCTGCGCGTGCCCGAGGGCGTCACGCTCGACCTCGGTGCCACCGCCAAGGCCGCCGCTGCCGACATGGCCGCGGCGAGCATCACCGCCCGCCTCGGCATCGGCGCGCTCGTCTCGCTCGGCGGGGACGTCGCGACCGCCGGGCCCGACCCGTCCGGCGGCTGGCAGGTCCGGGTGCAGGACCTCGACGACGACCCCGCCGACCACGTGCGGATCACGTCCGGCTGGTCCGTCGCGACCTCGAGCACCCAGAAGCGCCGGTGGGAGCAGGACGGCCACGCCCGGCACCACATCCTCGACCCGCGGTGGGGGCTGCCGGCCGAACCGGTCTGGCGTTCGGTGACCGTCGTCGCGCCGTCGTGCGTCACGGCGAACACGATGACGACCGCCGCGGTCGTCCGCGGACAGGGTGCCACCGAGATGCTCCGGCGGAGCGGTCGCGCGGCACGCCTGGTCGCTGCGGACGGCACCGTCGTCCGGATCGGGGGCTGGCCCGCCGACGACGGCTGATCAGTACCAGTGCGGGTTGACGCTCATCTCGTGGTTCCACGCCCCGCACGGCGAGCCGTAGGCATCGTGGATGTAGGCGAGGCCCCAGTTGATCTGGGTCGCCGCGTTCGTCCGCCAGTCCGCACCGGCGACGGACATCTTCTCCGCCGGGAGGGACTGGGGGATGCCGTACGCACCGCTGGAGACGTTCAGGGCGTTCGCGCGCCAGCCTGACTCCTGCGTCCACAGGGACACCAGGCACGAGAACTGGTCCGACCCCCACCCGTACGACCCGATGGCGCTGCGGGCGTAGGCCTGGGCACCCGCCGGGTCGACCACGACGCCGCCCGTGCTCGGGTAGGACGAACCGCCGCCGCTCGTCGACGGCACGGCGGGGCTCGGTGCCGCGTCGGCTGCTGCTGCCGCGGCCGCCTCCTCGCGCTTCCGCTGCTGTTCGGCCTTCTGCGCCGCGACCTGCACGCCGAGCTGGTAGCGCTGCTCGGTCTTCGCGGTGGTGTCCTTGAGCGACGCCAGCTGGGCGTACAGCTCGTCGCTGTGCTGCTGCGTGTCGTCGACCGCGGCGTCGGCGGCGGCCTCGGCGTCCTTCGCCGCGCTCGCCTTCGTCTCGGCGGCGTCGGCCAGGTCGGCGCGTTCGTCCTCGGCACGGGTGGCCTGGTCGTGCAGCGAGGACGCGGTCCTCGCGGCGACCGAGGCGTCGTCCATCACGCCGGCCCACGTCGACGACAGCTGGTCGAGCGCGCCCAGCTGGTACAGCAGCTGGGAGGGGTCCTTCGCCGTCGCGATGCGCGTGGTCATCTGGCTCGAGCTGCCGTCGCGGTACAGGTTCGCGGCGAGCTGGCCGGCGCGCTGCTGGGCGCGGTCCGCGGTCTTCGCCGCCTGGTCCGCCTGGGTCTGGAGGCTCGTGGCGGCCTGGGTGGCCGACGCCAGTGCCGACTCGGCCGCGTCCGCACGCTGGGACGCCACGAGCGCGGCCTGCGACTTCACGGCTGCGGCCTGCTGGGCGGACTCCAGCGCCGCCTGGACCTTGGCGACCTCGGCCTTCTTGGTCTGCTCGTTGCCCTTCGCGTGCTCGACGTCCTGCCAGCTCGGGTACTCCGTCGCGTTCGCCGGGACAGCGGTGACGACGGGGGCGACGAGCGCGCCGACGACCACTGCGGCCGCGACGAACCAGCCCCGGGAGGGGGTGAGGCGCATGGCAGCAGGCTAGCGAGGACACTCCGGTTCGCCGTGAGCCTCGCCGCCGAATCCCTGAGGACTGGTAAAGTCCATCACGTCCAGGGACCGTTTCCCCGGGCGTTACGACAAACACTGCGCAGGCCGGGCACGGAGCTGGTCATCGGTGGTGGCTCGCGGGCCGGACGGTTTCCCGAGTGCTTCTACTGCTGGCCAGACATGCGTCCCGATCCCTTCGGCGCGCACGCACCATCGGGTGCCGTGGCCCCAGCCTGCCGAACACATCAAGGAGGCACCCTTTTGGAGGGTCCCGAGATCAAGTTCGCCGAGGCCGTTCTCGACAACGGCAAGTACGGCAAGCGCACCGTCCGGTTCGAGACCGGTCGGCTCGCACAGCAGGCGCAGGGCGCGGTCGCCGCGTACCTCGACGAGGACACCATGCTCCTCTCGGCCACCAGCGCCGGCAAGCACCCGCGTGAAGGGTTCGACTTCTTCCCGCTGACCGTCGACGTCGAGGAGCGCTCGTACGCCGCCGGCAAGATCCCCGGTTCGTTCTTCCGTCGTGAAGGCCGTCCCAGCACCGAGGCGATCCTCGTCTGCCGCCTCATCGACCGGCCGCTGCGCCCGTCGTTCGTCGACGGCCTCCGCAACGAGGTCCAGATCGTCATCACCGTCCTGAGCATCGCTCCGGACGAGTTCTACGACGCGCTCGCGATCAACGCGGCGTCCGCGTCGACACAGATCTCTGGTCTGCCGTTCTCCGGCCCGATCGCCGGTGTGCGCCTCGCGCTCATCGGTGACCAGTGGGTCGCGTTCCCGAAGGCGTCGCAGCTCGCCGAGGCCGTCTTCGACCTCACCGTCGCTGGACGTGTCGTCACGGACGAGGCCGGCAACGAGGACGTCGCCATCATGATGGTCGAAGCCGAGGCCACCGAGCACAGCTGGGACCTCATCCAGGGCGGCGCCACCAAGCCCGACGAGGCCGTCGTCGCGCAGGGGCTCGAGGCGGCGAAGCCGTTCCTCAAGCAGCTCGTCGAGGCGCAGGCGAAGATGGCCGCCCAGTCGGCCAAGGAGATCCAGGACTACCCGGTCTTCCCGCCGTACGCCCCCGAGGTCTACGACGCGGTCGAGGCCATCGCGCTGTCCGAGCTCGGCGACGTCTACAAGATCGCCGGCAAGCTCGAGCGTCAGGACGCCGACGACGCCCTGAAGGCCCGCGTCAAGGAGGCCATCGCCGCCAAGGTGACCGCCGGCGAGCTCCCCGAGAGCGCCAACGGCCAGGTCAGCGGTGCCTACAAGTCGGTCACGAAGAAGGTCGTCCGCGGCCGGATCCTGACCGAGCAGGTCCGCATGGACGGTCGCGGCCTCGCCGACATCCGTCCGCTCGACGCCGAGGTCGCCGTGATCCCGCGCGTCCACGGTTCGGCCATCTTCCAGCGCGGCGAGACCCAGATCCTGGGCGTCACCACGCTGAACATGCTCAAGATGGAGCAGCAGATCGACTCGCTGTCGCCCGTCACGAAGAAGCGCTACCTGCACCACTACAACTTCCCGCCGTACTCGACGGGTGAGACCGGTCGTGTCGGTTCGCCGAAGCGTCGCGAGATCGGGCACGGCTTCCTCGCCGAGCGCGCCCTCGTGCCGGTGCTGCCGTCGCGCGAGGAGTTCCCCTACGCCATCCGTCAGGTGTCCGAGGCCCTCGGCTCCAACGGTTCGACGTCGATGGGTTCCGTCTGCGCCTCGACCCTGTCGCTCCTCAACGCCGGTGTGCCCCTCAAGGCCCCGGTCGCGGGCATCGCGATGGGCCTCGTCTCCGACACCGTCGACGGTCAGACCCGCTACGCGGCGCTGACCGACATCCTCGGTGCCGAGGACGCGCTCGGCGACATGGACTTCAAGGTCGCCGGCACCTCGGACTTCGTCACGGCCATCCAGCTGGACACGAAGCTCGACGGCATCCCCTCGTCGGTCCTCGACGCCGCGCTCAAGCAGGCCAAGGAGGCCCGCTCGGCCATCCTCGGTGTGCTGAACGAGGCGATCGACGCCCCCGACGAGATGGCGGACACCGCTCCTCGTGTCATCTCGGTGCAGATCCCCGTCGACAAGATCGGCGAGCTGATCGGCCCGAAGGGCAAGACGATCAACGGCATCCAGGACGAGACCGGCGCCGACATCTCGATCGAGGACGACGGCACCGTGTACATCGGCGCCGTCGACGGTCCGTCGGCCGAGGCCGCTCGCGCCCAGGTCAACGCGATCGCGAACCCGACGAACCCGGAGATCGGGGACCAGTTCCTCGGCACGGTCGTCAAGATCGCCACGTTCGGTGCGTTCGTGTCGCTGCTCCCGGGCCGCGACGGTCTGCTCCACGTCTCCGAGGTGCGCAAGCTCGCCGGTGGCAAGCGTGTGGAGAACGTCGAGGACGTCCTCGGCGTCGGCCAGAAGATCCTGGTCGAGGTCACCAAGGTGGACGACCGCGGCAAGCTGTCGCTCGCGCCGGTCGTCGCTGACGAGGTGGACACCGAGGGCGGCAAGGGACACGAGTCCCACGCCGAGGCCCCGGCCGAGGGCTGATCCCTCCCGCGTCCTGACGCACGAACGGCCGCCGTCCCTTCCGGGGCGGCGGCCGTTCGCCGTTGCGGGACTACGCGGCGGGGGTCTCCTGGGTACCGACGAGCTGCGCGCGGCCGAGCAGGTGCTCGCGGAGCACGAAGCCGACCACCGCGGGCGTCGCGTCCGCGGGCGCCTCGAGGACGGGCACGTCGAGCGCGCTCAGCGTGAAGAAGTACCGGTGCGGCCCGTGCCCGGCGGGCGGTGCCGCGCCGAGGAACGTGTCCGTCCCGAACTCGTTGCGGCGGCGCAGCGCCTCGGCGGGGAGCAGCGCGTCGTCGGTCCCGGCACCGGCCGGCAACGAGGTCGCCGACGCCGGGATGTCCGTGAGGCTCCAGTGCCAGAACCCGGACCCCGTCGGGGCATCGGGGTCGTACACCGTGAGCACGAAGCTCTGCGTGCCCTCCGGAGCGCCCGACCACTCGAGCGCGGGGGAGCGGTCCTCGCCGCCGGCGTCGGTGCCGCGGGCAGACGTCGGGAGCACGCCGCCGTCGGTGAAGTCGGGGCTGGTCAGGGTGAAGGACGGGACCTCGGGGAGGTTCCAGTTGGGGTCGTTGGCCATGTCCCCAGCCAACACCCGCGTGCTCGGATGTCGCTCGGTGTCAACCGGCGGACGGGAGGCGCGGTGCGGGGCCGACCCGTGCCTCCAGGCCGACAGGCGGTCGAGTTCGTCGACGCGACGTACGTCGTCAGGCGGCGAGCACGCGCTCGACGACGCGGCCGAGGGCCGCCGTCGCCGCGATCGCGTCACCGGCGTACGCGCCGGACATGGCGCCGTCGCGCGCGAGCATGAGCTCGTCCGCACCGTCGCCCGGCAGGGTGTGGCCGGACTCCTGCAGCAGGTCGGCCAGTCGCTCGGTGTACCAGTCGCGGTGCATCGCGACGACCTCGCGCACGGGGTCGCGCGGGTCGTGGTACTCGGCGGCGGCGTTGAGGAACGCGCAGCCGCGGAACTCGGGGTCGTTGACCTCGTCGGCGAGGGCCGTGACCCAGGCTCGGACGGCCGCCTCGGGCGAACCGGCGTCGGCGATGAGCTGTTCCATCCGCTGCTGCACGCGCTCGTGCTGCGTCCGGATGTAGGCCAGGATCAGGTTGTCCTTCGACCCGTAGTGCTTGTAGAACGTCGCCTTCGTGACGCTCGCCTCGGAGATGAGACGGTCGACGCCGACGCCGTGGATGCCCTCTTCGTAGAAGAGCCGCGTGGCGGTCTCGAGGATCCGGACCTTCGCGCCGCCGGAACGGGGAGCCGGGGGGACGCTCGACCCGTCCGGCGACGCGAGGTTCGTGCTCGGGCCAGGGAGACGCTGGACGGTCGGTTGGGGGGAATCGACCGTCACAGCGTGGCTCTCCTTGGGCTCATCGGCTCCGCGGCGGAGCGGGGGGACTCGTGCCGCGTGAGGACTGATGTCCCGAGCCACCGGATCGGAATATAGGGGGGCTTCCGATCCGGTAGAAGAACAGTATCACAAGGAGGACAGACAGACGAGTCTTTCTATCCTCCTTTTCTGTACCCCACTTCGAGTGACACGGTGCGCGGCTGTGGAAACTGGATGGAGCGCGCTCCGAGGTCAGTAGGCTCGTCTGCGATGAACCACCCAGTGCCGTTGCCGCTCGAGGCCCCGGACACGTCGTTCCTGACGTCCGGGGGCGCCTTCGTCCGCCGAACCGTCCTCCCGTCCGGCGTGCGGGTCCTGACCGAGGCCATGCCCGGAGCGAGTTCGACGAGCCTCGGCTTCTGGGTCGGGGTCGGCTCCCGCGACGAACGCGACGGCCAGTACGGCTCGACGCACTTCCTCGAACACCTGTTGTTCAAGGGGACCCGGACCCGGTCGGCCCTCGACATCGCGATCTCGTTCGACTCCGTCGGTGGCGAGCACAACGCCGCGACCGCCAAGGAGTACACCTGCTACTACGCACGGGTGCGGGACGCCGACGTCCCGATGGCCGTCTCGGTCATCGGGGACATGGTCACCGGCTCCGTCCTCGACGACGCGGCGTTCGACATCGAGCGCGGGGTCATCCTCGAAGAGCTGGCGATGGCGGCGGACGACCCGGCCGACGTCGCCGGCGAGGCGTTCTTCGCCGCGGCCTTCGACGGGCACGCCCTCGGCCGGCCGATCGGCGGCACGCCGGAGAGCATCCGCGCCGTGCAGCGGGACGAGGTCCTCGCCCACTACCGCGAGCACTACGCGCCGAACGGCATCGTCGTCACCGCCGCCGGGGCGATCGACCACGACCGCTTCTGCGAGCTCGTCGAGGCCGTGTTCCAGGGCGCCCCGAACGCTGCTCCGCTGGCACGGCGGACCCCGCAGCCGGTGGCGGACCCGGCGATCCCCAAGCTCTCGGTCGTGCACCGTCCGACCGAACAGGTCTCGATGCTCCGCGGGTCGCAGGGCCTCGACCTCCGCGACGAACGGCGGCCGGTCCTCAGCGTGCTCAACGCCGTGCTCGGCGGTGGCATGAGTTCCCGACTCTTCCAAGAGGTGCGCGAGCGCCGCGGACTCGCCTACGCGGTGAGTTCCTTCGCGCCCGCCTACCTCGACAACGGTGCCTTCGGCGTCTACGCCGGGTGCGCCCCCGACAACGTCGCCGGGGTCGTCGAGATCGTCGACTCGGAGTTCCGCCGGATGGTCGACGACGGCATCACCAGCGACGAGCTCCGTCGCGCGAAGGGGCAGATCGAGGGGGCGCTGACGCTCTCGCTCGAGGACTCCGACGCCCGGATGACCCGACTCGGCCGGTCCGAGCTCGGCACGGGGGAGTTCACCGACCTGGCCACCGCGCTCGAGCGCGTGGACCGGGTCACCACCGACGACGTCCTCGAGCTGGCCCGCGACCTCCTGACCCGGCCCACGATCACCTCGGTGGTCGGGGCGGTGCAGCAGGACGAGCTCGCGGCCGCGATCGGGATCGGCGGTTGAGCACCGACATGTCGCACTACCTCTACCTCGTCCGGCACGGAGAACACCAGGACGCCGAACACGGGCTGCGGGACGGCAAGCTGTCCGAGCGCGGCAAGCGGCAGGCGATGCTCGTCGCGGACCGTCTCGGCGGCGTGCCGTTCGACGGCGTCTACCACTCGCCGCTCGAAGCGCCGAGCGAGACCGCGTCGTTCCTGTCGCAGCGGCTCCCGGCGATCGAGCCCGAGCCGTCGACCCTGCTCTTCGACTGCATCCCGTCGGGTCCGACGCCGGACATGCCGCACGCCTACCAGGGGTGGTACGGCGGCATCACGGAAGAAGAGATCGTCGCCGGGCAGGCCCAGATGGGCGATGCGGTGGCGGAGTGGTTCACCCCTGCCCGCGAGGACCGGCACGACCTCCTCATCACGCACAACGCCGTCATCGGCTGGTTCGTGCGCGAGGCGTTCCAGGCGCCGGAGTGGCGCTGGATGGGGACGAACGTGGCGCACACGGCGTTGACGATCATCCGGATCCGCTCGGCCAAGCCGGCCGAGGTCGTCGCGCTCAACGACCTGGCGCACCTGCCCGTCGAACTCAGGACGGGCCTGCCGGTCGGTCAGCCCGTCTGACGGGCCCCGCGCGCCCGGAGTGCGGCGACCCGCGCTCGGAACACCCAGTCCAGCCCGAACGGCCCACCGCCGAGCGCGACCAGCACCACCGCTAGGAGCAGGTACAGCACCTCGGGCAGGTACAGCAGGTCGCTGAACCAGGTCACCGCGTCCGCCGGCCCGAGCTGGTGGACCGCCACGGTCGTGAGCGCGACCGTGCTGATCACGGCGAGGACGGCCGCGGCCGCCCGCGTCACGAGGCCGACGGCGAGCAGCAGGCCGAAGACGAGCTCGCAGCCCGCGACCACGGTGGCCGTGACGTCGGGCACCGGCGCGCCGATCGAGCGGATCGTCTCCGCCATCGCCGCGCGACCCGGAGCGGTCACGGTCTTGTTCCACCCGGACGCGGCGAAGAACAGTCCGAGCGCGATCCGGACGAGCGAGATCGAGAGGAACGGCAGGCGGGTCGGGGAGTCGAGGGCACGGAGGAGCAGGACCACGCCCTGCCGTTCGGAGCGGAGGCGCGGATCGCCTCAGCGCACCGGCTTGCGGTACCAGGCGGTCGCGTTCGGGTTCTCGTTGAACGCGGGTACCCGCTCGTAGCCCCGACCGCGATACATCGCACCGGCGGCGACGAGGGAGTCGTTCGTGTCCAGCACGATCGCCGTCGCGCCGAGCTCGACACCGCGTGCCTCGAGCGCGTCCATGACCGCCGTCGCCACACCGCGTCCTCGTCCCTCCGGGGTCACGAAGACGTGCTTCACCTCGAACCGGACGTCGTCCTCGTCGTCGGGGATCCGGCGGAGGCCGCCGCACCCGACCGCGCGACCTCCGTCGTACGCGACGACGAAGGTGCCGACCGGCGGCGTGAACTCGGCCGCCGGGGTGCGCTTCCGCGAGTACGACCCCTGCGCGCTCGGGAACGTGGCCTCGCGCTCGTCGAGGTACGCGTCGAGCAGGGCGTCGACCTCGGGGATGTCTGCCGGCACGGTCCTGACCTCGAGCGTCATGCGTCGATCCTAGGATGGTGGACATGGTCACTCCCGTCGCCGTCGTCGGCGCCACCGGTCGTCTCGGGGGCCTCGTGGCCGCCGTGGTCGCGGAACTGCCCGACTTCGAGCTCGTCGCGAGCCTGTCCTCGAAGGACGGCGCGCACCAGGCCGGTCCCGACGTGTTCGGCGGCGCGGCGATCGTGGTGGACGTAACCGTCCCGGCGCTCAGCCCCGCGATCGTCGACAACGCCCTCGTGAGCGGCGCGAACGTGCTCGTCGGCACGTCCGGGTGGTCCGGCGACCGACTCGCCACGCTCCGCGCCGGGCTCGAGTCGCGTCCGGAGCAGGGCGTCTTCGTGGTCCCGAACTTCTCGATCGGGTCCGTGCTCGGCACCCACCTGGCGACGATCGCCGCTCCGTGGTTCCCCTCGGTCGAGATCGTCGAGACGCACCACGCCGGCAAGATCGACTCCCCGTCGGGCACCGCGGTCCGCACGGCCGAGCTCATCGCCGACGCCCGGCGTGAGGTCGGTCCGGTTGACGCCCCCCACGTCGACCAGCGCGCGCGGGGGCAGCAGGTCGCGAGCGTCCCGATCCACTCGCTCCGTCTGCCGGGCGTCAAGGCCGTGCAGGACGTGGTGCTGAGTGGCCCCGGCGAGACCCTGACCATCCGGCACGACACGAACGACGACGTCGCCTACGTCGCCGGCATCCGTGCGGCCCTGTCCGCCGTGGGGTCGATGCGCGGCCTCACGGTCGGCCTCGGCAGCGTCCTCGGCATCGGCTGACCGTCGTGCGCCTGACCCGGTCCCTCCGTTCGCCCTTCTGGGGCGCGGCGCTCATGGCGGTGCTGCTGGCGCTGTACATCGTGCTCGTCGGGCAGCGTGCCGTGGCGTTCATCGCGACGGGCATCCCGATCGGCATCGGCATCGGCGTCGCGCTCTTCGTCGTCGCGGCGATCGGTGCGCTGCTGCTCGTGCTCGAGTTCCGCTTCGGCCTGCGCATCACGCGGCTCGGCGCCCGGCTCGAGCAGGAGGGCGGCGCCCCCTCGGACGTCGTCCCGGTCCGTCCCTCGGGGCGTCCCACGCGCGAGGCCGCCGACGAGCTCTTCCCCGAGTACAAGGCCGCCGTCGAGTCCGACCCGACGGACTGGCGCGGGTGGTACCGACTCGGCGTCGTCTACGACGCCGCGGGTGACCGCAAGCGGGCGCGGGCCGCGATGCGCGAAGCGCTCACCAGGGCACGCACGTCCTGACAGGAGGCGCGGTGCGGGCCCGCACCGCGCCTCCGGGCCCGCAGCCGGTCGCGTCAGAACGCGGCGTCGACCGCGTCCTCGGCGCGCTGGTACCGGAACGCGTAGCCGGACTCGAGCAGCTTCGTCGGCACCATCTGCTGGCTCGACAGGAGCATCTCGTCGGCCGCCTGCTGCAGGAGCAGCCGGAGCGCGAACTCCGGGATCCGGAAGAGGTAGGGCCGGTGCAGGTCCTCGGCGACGCGCTTGGTGATGCGGTCGGCGACGGCGGCCTCGGGGCCGGCGAGGTTCACCGGCCCGACGACGTCCGAGGCGTCGGGGCTCGTCGCGAGGTGCACGATCGCGCCCACCTCGTCCTCGAGGGCGATCCACGGCCAGTGCTGCCCACCGGTGCCGAGGCGGCCGCCCAGCCCGGTCTTCGTGAGCGGGACGAGCGGTGCGAGCGCGCCGCCGCCCTTCCCGACGACGATGCCGGTGCGGAGCGTCACGACGCGGACGCCCTCGGGAGCGGCGTTCGCTGCTGCCTCCCACGCGGTGCAGACCTCGGCGAGGAAGCCGGTGCCGGCGGCCGCGTCGTCCTGCAGGACGTCGGCCGGGCGGTCGCCGTAGACCCCCGAGGCCGAGCCCGAGAGGAACAGCGGCGGCGGGTTCGTCGCGTGGCGCATTGCCTCGACGAGAGTCTCGGTGGCGGACACCCGCGACTGCAGGATCTCCCGCTTGTAAGTCTCGGTCCAGGGGAGCTTGCCGATGTTCGCGCCGGCGAGGTTGATCACGACGTCGGCGCCGTCGAGGATCGCCGGGTCGAGCTTCCGGGTGCCCGGGGACCAGCGGAACTCGCTCGCCGTGCGCGGCTCGCGTCGGACGAGGGTGGTGACGTGGTGCCCGGCCTCGCGCAGGGCGTGGACGAGGGGTGTACCGATGAAGCCGGACGCACCGGCGAGCAGGATCGAGAGCGGCGCTGTCGTCATGTCGCTCACGCTACTCAACTGCCCGTGGATGTCTCCGGCTCGTCGTAGGCTCGTGGTCGTGACCGACAGCGAGACCGTGCAGCCCGACCCCACCGTCGCGACCCCCTACGAGGACCTGCTGCGGCGTGTCCTCACCGAAGGGACTCCGAAGGGCGACCGCACCGGGACGGGGACCCGCAGCCTGTTCGGCGCACAGCTCCGGTACGACCTGTCGAAGGGCTTCCCGCTCGTCACGACGAAGCGGGTGCACTTCAAGTCCGTCGCCTACGAGCTGCTCTGGTTCCTGCGCGGCGACGGCAATGCCCGCTGGCTGCAGGAGCACGGCGTCCGGATCTGGAACGAGTGGGCGGACGAGGACGGCGACCTCGGCCCGGTGTACGGCGTGCAGTGGCGTTCGTGGCCGACGCCGTCGGGGGAGCACGTCGACCAGATCGCCCAGGTCATCGAGCAGATCACGACGAACCCGGACAGCCGCCGCCTGATCGTCTCGGCGTGGAACGTCGCCGACATCCCCGAGATGGCGCTCGCCCCGTGCCACGCGTTCTTCCAGTTCTACGTGAACGACGGCAAGCTCTCGTGCCAGCTCTACCAGCGGAGCGCGGACATGTTCCTCGGCGTCCCGTTCAACATCGCCTCGTACGCGCTGCTCACCCACATGATCGCGGCGCAGACCGGGCTCGAGGTCGGCGAGTTCGTGTGGACCGGCGGCGACTGCCACGTCTACGACAACCACGTCGAGCAGGTGGAGGAGCAGCTGTCCCGTACCGCGTACGCGCTCCCCACACTCGAGCTCGCGCCGCGCGACTCGATCGACGACTACGAGTACGAGGACTTCACGGTCGTCGGCTACCACCACCACCCGGCGATCACGGCCACGGTCGCTGTCTGATGTCGTCCTCGTGGACCGAACCCGTCCGTGGTGTCGGGATGGTCTGGGCGCGCTCGACCAACGGCGTGATCGGGGCCGACGGCGGGATGCCGTGGCACGTGCCCGAGGACCTCGCGCACTTCCGGCAGGTCACCGGCGACGCGACCGTCCTGATGGGGCGCCGCACGTGGGAGTCGTTGCCGGAGCGCTTCCGGCCGCTGCCCGGGCGGCGGAACGTCGTGCTGACGCGGGACGCCTCGTGGACGGCCGACGGGGCCGAGGTCGTGCACGACCTGGCGACCGCGCTGGACACCGACGAGGCCGTGTGGATCATGGGCGGCGGGCAGGTGTACGCGGCGGGGATGCCCTTCGCCGACCGGGTCTCCGAGACGGTGATCGACGCCGAGGTGCCGGGGGACACCGTGGCGCCGACGCTCGCCGGGGTGGCCGGATGGTCGCTCGTCGACGAGGGGCCGTGGCAGGAGTCGCGCGTCGACGGGACGCGCTACCGCTTCCTCGAGTGGCGCCGGCGCGCGTAGCGCCGGGCGCCGCCGCGGGCGCCGCGCGCCGCGGGCGGCGCACAACCAAAGACACGTCGCGCCGCGCCTTTCCGCGGTTCCCCGTGACTTCCGTTGTGCGAACGCGGCGGACGCAGCGGCCGCGCCGCGCCAGCGCCGGACGGCCACGCACCGCGCGGCCGCAGCGCGTGGGGCGGGGTCGAGCCGCGCCTCCTGGGCCGCACCGTCCACGCGGACGGCAGCCCTCGCGCGCATCCCCGGTACGCTGGTGCCCGTGTCCCCGCGTGAGAATCCCTTCGGTCAGGTCCTCGTCGCCCTCGTGACCCCGTTCACGGCCGACGGCGAGGTCGACTGGCCCGGCGTCGAGCAGCACATCGACGACTGCATCACCGCCGGCGCCGACGGCATCGTGGTCACCGGCACGACCGGTGAGACGAGCACGCTGACCGACCCCGAGAAGCTCCGGCTGGTCGAGGTCGGCAAGTCCGTCGCCGCGGGCCGCGCGAAGATCATCACGGGTGGCGGGTCGAACGAGACCGCACACGCGATCCACCTCTACAAGCAGAGCGAGAAGGCCGGCGCCGACGGTGTGATGATCGTCACGCCGTACTACAACAAGCCGACCCAGTCCGGTGTGCTCACCCACTTCCGGATGATCGCCGACGCGACCGACCTGCCGGTGATCCTGTACGACATCCCCGGTCGCACGGGCATCCCGATCACGTACGAGACGATCGTGCGGGCCTCGCACCACCCGAACATCCTCGCGGTGAAGGACGCCAAGGGCGACTTCGCCGAGGTGTCCCGGGTGCTCAACAACACCGACCTCATGTACTTCTCGGGCGACGACACGAACGTGCTCCCGCACCTGTCGATCGGCGCGACGGGGCTCATCGGCGTCACGGCGAACATCACGTCGACGCCGTACCGCACCATCGTCGACGCCGTGAACCGGGGCGACCTGGCCACCGCGACCGCCGAGCACAAGCGCGTCGAACCCCTCGTCCGTGCCGTGATGACGCACGTTCCGGGTACCGTGGCGGCGAAGTACATCCTGCACGGGCTCGGCCGCATCGGCAGCCCGCGCGTCCGGTTGCCGCTCGTCGGCCCCGAGGACTCCGAGGCGTACGCCATCGAGACCTCGCTCGAAGCCGTCCGGGACATCCCGGGCGCCGACTTCTCCAACTTCCGCCCCGACCGCAACGCAGCGGCCGGCGGTGCTCTTCCGAAGGTGCCAGGCACCACCCGCTAGCGAACACGCGGCGCGCAGGACGCGCGTCGCCCGAATCCGTAGGACCGAATGCCCACACAGATCTCCGAACCGCAGCCGCTCGAAGCCGGCACCCTCCGCGTCATCCCCGTCGGGGGACTCGGCGAGATCGGTCGCAACATGACCGTGTACGAGTACGAGGGCAAGCTGCTCATCGTCGACGCCGGCGTGCTCTTCCCCGAGGAACACCAGCCCGGGGTCGACCTGATCCTGCCGGACTTCGCGCCGATCCGGGACCGCCTCGACGACGTCCTCGGCGTCGTGCTCACGCACGGCCACGAGGACCACATCGGTGCCGTCCCGTACCTGCTGAAGCTCCGCGACGACATCCCGCTGATCGGCTCCACGCTGACCCTCGCGCTCGTCGAGGCGAAGCTCAAGGAACACCGGATCAAGCCGTACACGCTCGTCGTGGCCGAGGACCAGACCGAGCAGCTCGGCCCGTTCCACCTCGAGTTCGTGGCCGTCAACCACTCCATCCCGGACGCCCTCGCCGTCGCGATCACGACCCCCGCCGGTCGTGTCCTGCACACGGGTGACTTCAAGATGGACCAGCTCCCGCTGGACGACCGCATCACCGACCTCCGTGCCTTCGCACGCCTGGGGGAGCAGGGCGTCGACCTGTTCCTGCCGGACTCGACCAACGCCGACGTGCCGGGCTTCACCGCGCCCGAGCGCGACATCGGACCCGTGCTCGAGAACATCATCACGCGCGCCCGCAAGAAGGTCGTCGTGGCGAGCTTCTCGTCGCACGTGCACCGTGTGCAGCAGGTCCTCGACGCCGCCGCCGCCGCGAACCGCAAGGTCGCGTTCATGGGCCGCTCGATGATCCGCAACATGACGATCGCCGCCGACCTCGGCTACCTCCGGGTGCCCGAGAACGTGCTCATCGACACGAAGAAGGCGAAGAACGTCCCCGACGACCAGATCGTCTACATGTCGACCGGGTCGCAGGGCGAGCCGATGGCCGTGCTCGCGCGCATGGCCAACCTCGAGCACCAGATCGAGATCGGCGAGGGCGACACCGTCATCCTCGCCTCGTCGCTGATCCCGGGCAACGAGAACGCCGTGTACCGCGTCATCGACGGGCTCACCAAGCTCGGCGCGAAGGTCGTGCACAAGGGCAACGCCAAGGTGCACGTCTCCGGACACGCGTCGGCCGGCGAACTGCTCTACTGCTACAACATCCTCCGGCCGAAGAACGTGCTGCCCGTGCACGGCGAGCACCGCCACCTGTACGCCAGCGCGGACCTCGCGATCCAGACCGGTGTGCCGCCGCGGAACGTCATCCTCGGCCAGGACGGCATCGTCGTCGACCTGAAGGACGGCGAGGTCCGGGTCGCCGGCCAGCTGGACATCGGGTACGTCTACGTCGACGGGTCGACCGTGGGCGAGATCACCGACGCCGACCTCAAGGACCGCCGGGTCCTCGCGGAAGAGGGCTTCATCTCGATCTTCGCCGCGGTGGACTTCACCACCGGCCAGTGCGTCGTCGGCCCGGAGATCCAGTCGCGCGGCTTCGCCGAGGACGACTCGGTCTTCGACGACGTCCGTCCGCAGATCGCGAAGGCGCTCGCCGAGGCGGCCGCGAACGGCACGCGCGACGGGCACGCCTTCGGGCAGGTCGTCCGCCGGACCGTGGGTCGATGGGTGAACACGAAGCACCGTCGTCGTCCGATGATCGTGCCGGTGGTCATCGAGGCGTAGCGCTCGTCGCGACCACCGCGCACGTCGCGGTGGTCGCAGTGGCCGTGTCCAGGAGGCGCGGTGCACGTTCCTGACGGACGTGCACCGCGCCTCCTGGCACGTTCCGGCCTGTCGGCTGACCGGCGGGCCGCGCTCGGTTTGTCCTGAGGGGGGATTAGGGTTCTGCCCATGGCCGGAGGCACCAAGTCGACCACGCGCTCGCGCGCGTCCTCGTCGTCCCGTGGAAACGGGACGCGTGGCTCGTCGCGCACCCAGGCCACGACGAAGAAGCTGCCGCAGGCCGCACCGACCCCGGTCTTCCGAGAACAGAACCCCCTCGTGACGTTCTGGCTCGCGATGGCGCACGGCGTCGGCGCGGTCTTCCGCCTGCTCGGCACGGAGACGCTCGAGAAGGACCAGCGGCGCGACGGGTTCCCGTTCCTGCTCTTCGTGCTGGCCGTCGCCGGCGCGGTGGTCGAGTGGCTCAACCCGTCGAACGCCGTCTCGGTGGCGCTCGACGCGTACACGTTCGGCGGGCTGTTCGGCCGACTGGCCTTCGCGTTGCCCGTCATCATGGTCGTATTCGCCGGGTGGCTCTTCCGGCACCCGGCGTCCGTGCACGACAACACCCGGATCGGGATCGGCCTCGGCCTGCTGTTGGTGTCGATCGCGGCGCTCTGCCACGTGTTCGGCGGGCAGCCGAGCGCCTCGGACGGCATGCCCGCGCTGGCGACCGCCGGCGGTGTCATCGGCTGGGTCGTGATCGCCTGGCTCGTCGCGGTCGCGACGGAGTGGGTGGCGGTGCCGGTCGCGGTGCTGCTGCTCGTGCTCTCGCTCTTCATCATCACCAAGACGCCGCCGAACAAGATCGGTCGGCGGCTGCACGAGCTCTACGCGTACCTGTTCGGCGCGCCAGCGCCGGCGACCGAGACGGACGAGCCCGTCGCCGAGGCGCCCGCCGCACGGACCAAGCCGACGAAGAAGCGCGGCGCGAAGGGCGACACCGACTTCCAGCTGTTCGACGACCTCGGCTTCGAGGACGACAAGGCCGCCGAGTCCGACGCCGAGGGCGGGACCATCCCGTGGTGGCGCCGGAACAAGTCCGGTCGCGAAGAGGACCCCGCGTACGACAGCCCCGTGATCAGCGGTGCGACGTCGACCGTCCCCCCGGCCGCAGCAGCCGCGCCGGCACCCGGCCCGAACGCCGGTGCCGCCGCCGGTCTGGTCGACCACACGCCGGCCGAGCCCGGTTCGGTCAACCTCAACGACTCGGTCGAGCAGGACCTGCAGATCGCCGAACAGGCCCTGCGTGACTTCGGGACCCCGGTGCCGGAACGCCCCGCGCCGGCCGAGGTCGTCCGTCCGGACGCCTCGGTGTCGCCGGTGGTCTCGCCGTCGCTCCCGGCCGAGGACCTCTCCGTCGACGCCGCCGACGACACGGACGGCCTGCCCCCGGTGGCCGGCCCCGACGAAGACCCGGCCGCGCCCTACCGGCTGCCGGCCGCCACGACGCTGAGCTCCGGCACGCCGTCGGTCGCACGCAGCCAGGCGAACGACGACATCGTCGCCGCCATCACGAGCGTCCTCACCGAGTTCAAGGTGGACGCGAAGGTCACCGGGTTCTCCCGTGGGCCGACGGTGACCCGGTACGAGATCGAGCTCGGCCCCGGCGTGAAGGTCGAGCGCGTCACCGCCCTGTCGAAGAACCTGTCGTACGCGGTCGCCTCGAACGAGGTCCGCATCCTGTCGCCGATCCCGGGCAAGAGCGCGATCGGCGTCGAGATCCCGAACACCGACCGCGAGACCGTCTCCCTCGGTGACGTCCTGCGCTCGAACGCCGCTCGCAAGTCCAAGCACCCGATGACGATCGGCGTCGGCAAGGACGTCGAGGGCGGTTTCGTCGTGGCCAACCTCGCGAAGATGCCGCACCTGCTCGTCGCCGGCTCCACCGGGTCCGGCAAGTCGGTGTTCATCAACTCGATGATCACGTCGCTGCTCATGCGCGCGAAGCCGTCCGAGGTCCGCATGGTCCTCGTCGACCCGAAGCGCGTCGAGCTCTCGATCTACGCCGGCGTCCCGCACCTCATCACGCCCATCATCACGAACCCGAAGAAGGCGGCCGAGGCGCTGCAGTGGGTCGTGAAGGAGATGGACATGCGGTACGACGACCTCGCGTCGTTCGGGTTCCGGCACGTCGACGACTTCAACAAGGCGATCGCGAACAACGAGATCGTCCTTCCGGCCGGCAGCGAGCGGAAGCTCAAGCCGTACCCGTACCTGCTCGTCGTCGTCGACGAGCTCGCCGACCTCATGCTCGTCGCGCCGCGTGACGTCGAGGAGTCGATCGTCCGCATCACCCAGCTCGCCCGTGCCGCCGGCATCCACCTGGTGCTCGCGACGCAGCGTCCGTCGGTCGACGTCATCACCGGGCTCATCAAGGCGAACGTGCCGTCTCGGATCGCCTTCGCGGTGACCAGCGTCACCGACTCCCGGGTCATCCTCGACCAGCCGGGCGCCGACAAGCTCATCGGGCAGGGCGACGCCCTCTTCCTGCCGATGGGGTCGTCGAAGTCGCTCCGCGTCCAGGGTGCCTGGGTGCAGGAGAGCGAGGTCGCCGAGGTCGTCCAGCACGTCACCCGCCAGGCCCGTCCGGAGTACCGCCAGGACGTCCAGGCCGTGGTCGAGCGCAAGGAGATCGACGCGGACATCGGCGACGACCTCGAGCTGCTCCTCGCGGCGGTCGAGCAGGTCGTGTCGACGCAGTTCGGGTCGACCTCGATGCTCCAGCGCAAGCTCCGCGTCGGGTTCGCCAAGGCCGGCCGTCTGATGGACCTCATGGAGTCCCGCGACATCGTGGGGCCGTCCGAGGGCTCGAAGGCGCGCGACGTCCTCGTGACGACCGACCAGCTGCCGGCCGTGCTCGCGAAGCTCCGGGGCGAGGAGCCACCAGCGGGTGCTGCCCCGGCAGCCCCGGCTGCCGGTCCGGCGCCCACGGCTCCGGCGCCGGCGTCCGCCCCGACCGACGACGGCGACCGCTACGGTGCCGACCCGGTGGCGGACATGACGCGCGGGTACGATGAAGCAGACGACGAGCCCGATGAGGACGCGTGGGGACTGACGGGCAGGGAGTGAGTGCGATGACCGCCTCGGACAGCACGGAGACCACGCACGGCGCACGCTTCCCGTGGCGCGGACGACTCCTGCGCAAGGGCCCCGGCCCGGCGTCGACGGGCAACGTCGCGAACATCATCACGGTCGTGCGCATCCTCATGGCGCCGCTGTTCTTCGTGCTGCTCCTGACGGACGCCGGCACCGACGGGCCGCTGCGCATCTGGGCGGCCGTCGTGTTCGTGGTCGCCATCGTCACGGACAGCGCCGACGGCATCATCGCCCGCCGGCAGAACCTCGTCACGGACTTCGGGAAGCTCGTCGACCCGATCGCGGACAAGGTCCTCATCGGCGGTGCGCTCGTCGCGCTGTCGATCCTCGGCGAGCTCCCCTGGTACGTGACCGTGCTGATCATGGTGCGCGAGATCGGCATCACGGTCTTCCGGTTCGCGGTGCTCTCGGACCGGGTGATCCCGGCGAGCCGGGGCGGCAAGATCAAGACCGTGCTGCAGGCCGTCGCGTTGACCGCCGCGCTCTTCCCGTGGTGGAACCTCGTGGGGGACTGGGCGCACTGGGTGAACGGCATCCTGATGACCGCGGCCTTCCTGGCGACCATCCTGAGCGGCATCGACTACCTGTACCAGGCGTGGAAGCACAACCGGACCACCGCGTGACGGCGGCCGACGACGTCACCGGCACCGCGCCTCCAGGACACGACACCGGACCCGACGTCCGGACGTCCGCCCGCGACCTCGTCGCGCGCCTGACCGAACGGGGCGACACCGTCGCCGTGGCGGAGTCGCTCACCGGTGGACTCGTCGTCGCGACCCTCGTCGGCGTGCCGGGCGCCAGCGCCGTGGTGCGCGGGGGAGTCGTGGCCTACGCGACGCCCGTGAAGCACACCGTGCTCGGCGTCTCGTCGGCGCTGCTCGCGTCCAACGGTGCCGTCGACCCCGAGGTGGCCCGGCAGATGGCCTCGGGCGTGCGAGCAGCACTCGCGGTCGACGGCGCACCCGCGACCTGGGGCATCAGCACGACCGGTGTCGCCGGACCCGACCCGCAGGACGGTCAGCCGGTGGGGACGGTCTTCGTCGGCATCGCGGACGCCGACGGTGCCCAGGCGTACGAGTTGCACCTCGACGGCGATCGCGATGCAATCCGCTGGGCGACCGTCTCCGAACTCCTGGCACGGATGTCGTCCACGATCCGGGCCCGGGAATAGGTCCCGTTTCCACTGGGTTACATCTCACGCAATCTCCAGCAGTAGAGCAGCCGGCGTGGTTAGCATGCTGCAACCGGCAACGCTACTGTTGCTGAACCCGAACTCGGCCATCAGGACCGAGCGGGCGCGGAGACGACAGAGAGGAGGAGTTCTCATGGTTCTCGTTCGTCAGGAAATCGGCGACGTTCTGCGGGACTTCCGCTTGCAGAAGGGCCGGACCCTCCGTCAGGTCGCGTCCAAGGCCAGCGTGGCTCTCGGGTACCTCAGCGAGGTCGAGCGTGGGCAGAAGGAAGCCAGCTCGGAGATCCTCGCGTCCGTCGCGGACGCGCTGGACACCCCCATCTCGACCATCATGCGTGAGGTCGGCGACCGTCTCGCGGTGGTCGAGGGGCTCACCCCGGTGCCCGACACGCTCCCGGACGACCTCGTCGCCGAGTTCGACAACGACCTCGCGGTGCGCTGACGCCACCGCTTCCCGAACGCCCCCGCTGGTCCGCCAGCGGGGGCGTTCGGCGTTCCGGGGCCGTGCTCTGGCGTCGGGGCGGCGCGGTTACGCTGGGATGATGCGTGTGAGTGAGTTCTGGCGGGCCGTCGACCAGGTGTTCGGCGATGCCTACGGTGCCGTCGTCAGTCGTGACGTGGTGCTCGAGGAACTCGGCGGACGCTCGGCGGCCGAGGCGCTCGACGCGGGCATCGATGCGCGCCGCGTGTGGGAGGCGCTGTGCGAGTCGCAGGACGTCCCGCTCGAGAAGCGGCACGGCAAGGGGCTGGCGGAACCGCGGGACTGACGCGCGGTCTCCGTCCGAAACTCTGTTCGGCGTGTTGCTCGAACGGGTGTTCGATCGGTGGTAGCTTCCTCCACAGCGGCGCTGTCCGGAGAGTTCGTCCACAGATCGCGCGGTCGTCGGCAGTGATGTCGGTGGCCCGCCCTAGGTTCGAGTCAACGGGAACAGCCCGAAGCCTTGTCGCTGAAGCACCGGCCCTGCACCACCGGCCGGGTGGACGCGACAGCCTACAGGCGGCCGACACCGAGCACGAAGGAAGCACACCATGCCCTCACCCCAGGACCGCGAGAAGGCCCTCGAGACCGCTCTCGCCCAGATCGACCGTCAGTTCGGCAAGGGCACGGTCATGCGCCTCGGCTCGGACGAGCGCGCCCCCGTCGCCACCATCCCGACCGGTTCGGTCGCCCTCGACGTCGCGCTCGGCATCGGCGGGCTCCCGCGTGGCCGCATCATCGAGATCTACGGCCCGGAGTCGTCGGGTAAGACGACCCTGACGCTGCACGCCATCGCCAACGCCCAGCGCGCCGGCGGCATCGCGGCCTTCATCGACGCGGAACACGCGCTCGACCCCGAGTACGCGAAGAAGCTCGGCGTCGACATCGACGCGCTGCTCGTCTCCCAGCCGGACACCGGTGAGCAGGCGCTCGAGATCGCCGACATGCTCGTCCGTTCCGGCTCGATCGACCTCGTCGTCATCGACTCCGTCGCGGCGCTCGTGCCCCGCGCCGAGATCGAGGGCGAGATGGGTGACTCGCACGTCGGTCTGCAGGCGCGCCTCATGTCGCAGGCACTCCGCAAGCTCGCCGGTGGCCTGAACCAGACGCAGACCACGATGATCTTCATCAACCAGCTGCGCGAGAAGATCGGTGTGTTCTTCGGCAGCCCCGAGACCACCGCCGGCGGTAAGGCGCTCAAGTTCTACGCGTCGGTCCGCCTCGACATCCGTCGCATCGAGACGCTCAAGAGCGGTACCGACGCGGTCGGCAACCGCACCCGCGTCAAGGTCGTCAAGAACAAGATGGCCCCGCCCTTCAAGCAGGCCGAGTTCGACATCCTGTACGGCACGGGCATCTCGCGCGAGGGCTCGTTGCTCGACTTCGGCGTCGACCACGGCATCGTCAAGAAGTCCGGTGCCTGGTACACGTACGACGGCGACCAGCTCGGGCAGGGCAAGGAGAACTCGCGGTCGTTCCTGATCCAGAACCCCGAGATCGCTGCTGAGATCGAGGGCAAGATCCTCGCCAAGCTCGGTGTCGGCGGTGCGTCGGCCGAGGCGGTCGAGGCTCCCGTCGAGTCGATCGCGCCGAAGATCGCGGAGCGCAAGGGCGCGTGACGACCGACCACGACGGCGACGAGGACCTCGCACCGGTCACCGACCTGTTCGGTGCGCGCGGTGCGCGGTCCCGTCGCCGACCCGCGGCTGGGCCGGAGACGGCGGGCGACACGGATGCCGTGACGGACCACGGCGGAGCCGACGCCGACGCGCCGGTCCCGCTGCCGATCCAGGGCGCTCGGGCGCAGGCGGAGTGGCTCTCGCCCGTCGTCGGGGACGGCAGCGGCCGCAGTGCCCGTGCCGAGCAGGACGGCTACGACGACGACCGGACGGCAGACGCCACGACGGCGTCCGTGTTCGCGATCGACGGCGGTGCCGAACTCGACCCCGCGGACGCCCCACGGCCGATCGACGAACAGCGTGCCGACGCCGAGCGGCTCAGCATGCGCGCGCTCGGTCGCAAGGGCGTCAGCGAGTCCGAGCTGCGCACGATGCTGACCAAGAACGACCTCGACCCGGACGTCGTCGAGCACGAGATCGAGCGGCTCACCCGCGTCGGACTCGTGGACGACGTGGCGCTCGCGACCGACCTCGTCGACCGCCTGCACGACCGCAAGGGTCTGGGGCGCCAGGGCGTCGTCGCCGAACTGCGGCGCCGCGGCATCGACCAGGTCGCGATCGACGCGGCGCTCGAGGCAGCCGCCGATGACGAGGACGACGAGTTCGTCCGGGCGATCGACCTCGCGCAGAAGCGTGCCGGGCAGCTCCGCGGGCTCGACCGGGCGACGGCGGAACGACGGCTCTCGGGCTTCCTGATGCGCAAGGGCTACAACGGCGGCATCGTGCGGATCGCGGTCGAGCGTGCGCTCGACGGCGGTGGGCGTCCGCCGGCAGGACCTCGCGGCTCCGTCCGCTTCGAGTAGCGTCGCGACGGTTTTACACTGGGACGACCATGGCCACCGTCGCAGCGCGCCCCCGCACCTACCAAGTCCGCACCTACGGGTGCCAGATGAACGTGCACGACTCCGAGCGGCTGAGCGGGTCGCTCCAGGCCGCCGGGTACGTCGCCGCCGACGGCGAGCAGGCGGACGTGGTCGTCATCAACACGTGCGCCGTGCGCGAGAACGCCGACAACCGTCTGTACGGCAACCTCGGGCAGCTCGCGGGCATCAAGCGCGAGCACCCCGGCATGCAGATCGCGGTCGGCGGGTGCCTGGCGCAGAAGGACAAGAACGTCATCCTCGAGAAGGCGCCGTGGGTGGACGTCGTCTTCGGGACGCACAACATGGGGTCGCTGCCGACGCTGCTCGAGCGTGCCCGGCACAACGACGAAGCGCAGATCGAGATCCTCGAGTCGCTCGACGTCTTCCCGTCGACCCTCCCGACCAAGCGCGACTCGACGCACAGTGGCTGGGTGTCGATCTCGGTCGGCTGCAACAACACCTGCACGTTCTGCATCGTGCCGTCGCTGCGCGGCAAGGAGAAGGACCGCCGCCCGGGTGACGTGCTCGCCGAGATCCAGGCACTCGTCGACGACGGCGCGATCGAGGTCACCCTGCTCGGGCAGAACGTCAACTCGTACGGCGTCGAGTTCGGGGATCGCCAGGCGTTCGGCAAGCTGCTCCGTGCCGCCGGTCAGATCGAGGGCCTCGAACGGGTCCGGTTCACCAGCCCGCACCCCGCCGCCTTCACGGACGACGTCATCGACGCGATGGCCGAGACGCCGAACGTGATGCCCCAGCTGCACATGCCGCTCCAGTCCGGGTCGGACCGCGTCCTCAAGGCGATGCGCCGCAGCTACCGGAGCGAACGGTTCCTCGGCATCCTCGACCGCGTCCGGGCGAAGATCCCGCACGCGGCGATCTCGACGGACATCATCGTCGGCTTCCCCGGCGAGACCGACGCGGACTTCGAGGACACCCTGCGCGTCGTGGAGCAGTCGCGGTTCGCCTCGGCGTTCACGTTCCAGTACTCGATCCGGCCGGGGACGCCAGCGGCGACGATGGACGAGCAGTTGCCGAAGCACGTCGTGCAGGAGCGGTACGAGCGGCTCGTCGCCCTGCAGGAGCACATCACGGCAGAGGAGAACGCGAAGCAGGTCGGGCGCACGGTCCAGGTCCTCGTCGCCACCGGTGAGGGCAAGAAGGACGACGCCACGCACCGGCTGTCGGGCCGCGCCGAGGACTCCCGACTCGTGCACTTCTCGGTGCCGGGCGGATCGGACGTGCCGCGCCCCGGGGACGTCGTCACCGTCGAGGTCACCCGCTCGGCCCCGCACTTCCTGATCGCCGACGGGGACGCACCGTTGCGGATCCGGCGCACCCGTGCCGGCGACGCGTGGGACCGTGCCCAGGCGGAGAGCTGTGGCGTCCCGACGCCGGCACCCGTCGGGGCCGCCGACGGCCCGCGGCCGGTGTCGCTCGGTCTGCCCAGCATCCGTGTCGGCCGCTGACGAGGAGCGCGCCGGCGGCGGCGACCTGATCGCGGTCGTCGGGGCGACCGGCACCGGCAAGTCCGACCTCGGGATCGCGATCGCCGAACGCCTCCGCGCCGCAGGCCGCCCCGCCGAGATCGTCAACGCCGACGCCATGCAGCTCTACCGCGGCATGGACATCGGCACCGCGAAGCTCAGCGTCGAGGAGCGCCGGGGCATCCCGCACCACCAGCTCGACGTGCTCGACGTCACGGACGAGGCCAGTGTCGCCGCCTACCAGCGTGATGCGCGGGCGGAGATCGAGGCCATCCACGGCCGCGGGAACGTCGCCCTGCTCGTCGGCGGCAGCGGGCTGTACGTCTCGGCCGTGCTCTTCGACCTCGCGTTCCCCGGGACCGACCCCGAACTCCGCGCCCGCCTCGAGCGCGAGCACGAGGAACTCGGGCCGGGCATCCTGCTGGAACGACTCCGCGGCCTGGACCCGGCGGCCGCGGCGACCATCGACGCCCGCAACCCGCGGAGGTTGATCCGTGCACTCGAGATCGCGAGCCGATCCGAGGTGGTCACGCCGAGCCTCCCGTCCGCGCCCCGCGCCTGGCGACCCGCTCGGATCCTGCACCTGCACCGCGAACGAGCGCAGCTCGTCGCCGCGCTGCACGAGCGCGCGGCGCGCATGTTCGACGCCGGGCTCGTGGACGAGGTCCGGGGGCTGCGCGAGCAGGGCCTCGAGTCGGGGCGGACCGCGCGGGCGGCGATCGGGTACTCGCAGGCGCTCGAGGTGCTCCGTGGGGATGCGACCGTCGACCAGGCGGTCGAGGCGACGGGCATCGCGACGCGCAAGTACGCCCGACGGCAGGTGTCGTGGTTCCGGCGGTACGCCGACGCGGAGCTCCTCGACGTCACCGGCGCCGACCGGGCGGCTCTGACAGCGGCTGCCCGTAGGATCGTCCCGTGACCGAGCTGCACTTCACCAAGGGCCAGGGGACCGGCAACGACTTCGTCCTGTTCGCCGACCCCGACGCGTCGGTCGACCTGACCCCCGAGCGGATCCGCGCCATCGCCGACCGCCGGTTCGGTGTCGGCGGCGACGGCGTCATCCGGGCGGTCCGGTCCGATGCGCTGCCGGAAGGGCAGGCGCTCGTCGCCGAGGACCCCGCGGCGACCTGGTTCATGGACTACCACAACGCCGACGGCACGGTCGCCGAGATGTGCGGGAACGGCATCCGCGTGTTCGCGCGCTACCTCACGGAGTCCGGGCTCGTCGACCTCACCCCCGGCGAGACGCTGACGGTCGGCAGCCGCAAGGGCCTCGTCGACATCCAGCGGACGACCAACGGCTTCTCCGCCGACCTCGGGCGCTGGGGGCTCGGCATCGAGGGCGGCGGCGCGGACGACGTGCTCGTGCGGGCGAAGAACCTCGACGGAGCACGCCCCGGGCTCGGCATCGACGTCGGCAACCCCCACGTGGTGGTCGCCGTCGCGACCGAGGACGAACTCGCCGAGGTCGACCTCACGTACGTGCCGGTGCTCGAGCCGGTGCCCGCGGCCGGCGCGAACGTCGAGTTCGTGCTGCCGGGCGACCCGCTCGTGCAGGACGGCGTCGGTCAGATCACGATGCGCGTCCACGAGCGCGGCAGCGGCGAGACCCTGTCGTGCGGCACGGGCGCCGTCGCCGCGGCCCTCGCGACGCGGTACTGGGCGGGCAACGGTGCGCCGGACACGTGGCGCGTGCGCGTGCCGGGTGGGGTCGTCACGGTGCGCATCTTCGCGGCGGAGGACGGCGAGCACGTCGCGTTGTCCGGGCCGGCAGAACTCGTCTTCTCGGGTGACCTGACGGTCTGACCCGGGCGGGCTTCCGGCCAGGAGGCGCGGTTCGGCGCGCCGACGCTCGTCACCTGAGTCGCGCCTCCTGGCCACTGCCGTGGTGCGGACGGGCGGGTCGGTCGCGCTGGCCGACTGCGGCGCGCTGGCTGCGCTGCGCGCTGGCCGCGCTGGCTGGCTGCGGCCCGCTGGCCGCGCTGCCCGGTCGCGGCGCGCTGGCCGCGCTGGCGGGTCGCGGCGCGCTAGCCGCGCTGGCGGGTCGCGTGACGTGTCGAACCACGTTCCCGACATTGAACCGCGTGCTCGCGCTGGTTCGATGTCGGAATCGTGGTTCCACTCGGACCGCGCGCTTCGCGCGACGGCGCCAGGCACGCGGCACGCGCGCACGCGCCGCCTACTCGGCCGCGCGGTGCACCCGCAGCACCCGGAACCCCTTGTCCGTCGACGCCCGCGACACGTGGAACCCGGCGTCGAGCGACTCCCGCAACCACCGCTGCAGCGAATCGCCCCCGAGGTCCTTCGACACGACCAACCACGCGTCCCCACCGACCGCGAGCCGGGGCAGCCACGTCAGCAGGATCTGGTGCAGCTCGTCCTTGCCCACCCGGATCGGCGGGTTCGACCAGATCGTCCGGAACCGCAGGTCGGCCGGTACCTCGTCCGGCAGTGCGACGGTGACGTTGTCGGCCCCCGCAGCAGCAGCGTTCGCACGGGCGAGACCGAGCACCCGCTCGTTCACGTCGACGCCCCACACCTGGGCGGCGGGGGAGTCGAGGGCCATGGTGATGGCGATCGGACCCCAGCCGCAGCCGACGTCGAGCAGCGCCCCCTCGTGCGCGGGCGGCGGCACCGATCCGAGCAGCACTCGCGTGCCACGGTCGAGCCCGTCCGGGCTGAAGACCCCCGCGGCGGTGGTCAGGGTGAGCGGGCGACCGGCGAGGGTGACGTGGATCTGGCGTTCGCGGGTGTCCGACGACGGGTTCGCGGAGAAGTAGTGGTCGTTCGCCATGGATGAACCGTACCGGCAACCCCGTGTGTCCCGAGGCCCCGAGCGGTACCCTGTGGAGAAGATGACGGACACCACGAACCGAGACGCAGAGACCACCGACGACAGCGCTGCTGGTGTCGTCGAGCGGGTCCTGCGCAACGCCGACTCCCGCGCGAGCTCCTCGATCTTCGCCCCCGCGCAGGCGATCCAGACCCGATCGGTCGACGACCACGCCTGGACGGGCGACGGCGACCAGTACGACCGCGAAGACCGGGCTGCCCTCCGCCGCGTCGGCGGCCTCTCCACCGAGCTCGAGGACGTCACCGAGGTCGAGTACCGGCAGCTCCGGCTCGAGCAGGTCGTCCTGATCGGGGTGTACCCGCACGGCGACGCCTCGGACGCCGAGAACTCCCTGCGTGAGCTCGCCGCCCTCGCCGAGACCGCGGGTGCCGTGGTGCTCGACGGGCTCCTGCAGCGCCGGCCGAACCCCGACCCCTCCACGTACCTCGGCAAGGGCAAGGCGGAAGAGCTCGCGATGGTCGTCAAGGCCACCGGTGCCGACACGGTCATCGCCGACACCGAACTCGCCCCGTCCCAGCGCCGCGCGCTCGAGGACGTGGTGAAGGTCAAGGTGATCGACCGGACGGCCGTGATCCTCGACATCTTCAGCCAGCACGCCAAGAGCCGCGAGGGCAAGGCGCAGGTCGAACTCGCCCAGCTCGAGTACCTCCTGCCGCGACTCCGTGGTTGGGGTGAGTCGATGTCCCGCCAGGCCGGTGGCCAGGTCTCCGGCGGTGCGGGCATGGGTTCGCGTGGTCCCGGTGAGACGAAGATCGAGCTCGACCGTCGCCGCATCCACACCCGGATGTCCAAGCTCCGTCGCCAGATCGCCGGGTTCCGCCCCGCGCGCGAGGCGAAGCGGGCCGACCGACACCGCAACGACGTCCCGAGCGTCGCGATCGCCGGCTACACCAACGCGGGCAAGTCCTCGCTGCTGAACCGACTGACGAGCGCCGGCGTGCTCGTCCAGAACCAGCTCTTCGCGACGCTGGACGCCACGGTCCGCCGGACCGAGAGCGCGAAGGGCCGCGAGTTCACCTTCGTCGACACCGTCGGCTTCGTGCGCAACCTGCCGCACCAGCTCGTCGAGGCATTCCGCTCCACCCTCGAAGAAGTCGGCGAGGCCGACGTCATCGTGCACGTGGTCGACGGCTCGCACCCCGACCCGGCCGCCCAGCTGGCGACCGTGCGCGAGGTCATCGGCGACGTCGGTGCCCGCGAGATCCCGGAGATCGTCGCCTTCAACAAGGCCGACCTCATCGACGAGTCGCAGCGGCTCGTCCTGGTCGGCCTCGTGCCGGACGCGGTGTTCGTCTCGGCGCGCACGGGCGAGGGCATCCAGGACCTCCTCGACGTGATCGAGGCCCGCCTCCCCGAACCCGACGTCGAGCTCACCGTGGTGGTCCCGTACGACCGCGGTGACCTGGTGTCGTCGCTGCACGACGCGGGTGCGGTCGAGACCGTCGACTACGTCGAGGACGGCACACGCCTGCGGGTGCGCGTCTTCCAGCGGCAGGTCGCGGAACTCGACCCGTTCGTGGTCGCGCCCGTCGCGTCCTGAGGCGCGCCCTGCGCTGACGCGCGGCGTGCGGTCGCGTCGGCGCGCGGCGTGCGGTCCAGGAGGCGCGGCGAACGCCCGCCTCGCCCGTCGCCTTCCACACCGTGCGAGGTCCCGGGCACGGTGCGGGCCCGCGAGACCGTCACGGTGGTCGGAACCTCGCACAGTACGAACGCCCCCTCGCACGGTGCGAGGGGGCGTTCGTCGTCAGGAGGTGCGGCGGCTCAGATCGAGCGGAGGACCGCCACGACCTTGCCGAGCACGGTGGCCGCGTCGCCGAGGATCGGCTCGAACGCGGTGTTGCGGGGGAGCAGCCACGTGTGGCCGTCCCGCTGGCGGAAGACCTTCACGGTCGCTTCCTCGTCGAGCATGGCGGCGACGATGTCACCGTTCTCGGCCGTCTGCTGCGACCGGACGACCACCCAGTCGCCGTCGCAGATCGCGGCGTCGATCATCGACTCGCCCACGACCTTGAGCATGAAGAGGTCTCCCGTGCCGACGAGCTGCCGGGGGAGCGGCACGATCTCGTCGACGTGCTGCTCGGCCGTGATCGGCACACCGGCGGCGATCCGACCGACGAGCGGGACGAGCGTCGTCGCGTCGACGTCCGGGCCCTCGACGTCGGGGGTCGGCTCGTCGACGAGCACCTCGAGCGCGCGGGGGCGGTTCGGGTCGCGGCGGATCCACCCGCCGAGCTCGAGCTGGCCGAGCTGGTGCGAGACGCTCGACAGCGAGGACAAGCCCGCGGCGTCACCGATCTCGCGCATGCTCGGCGGGTAGCCCCGGCTGGCGATCGACGCACGGATCGCGTCGAGGATCGCCTGCTGCTTCGCCGTCAGCGGCTTCTGGCCCCGCAGTTCGTCCGCCACGTCGTCTCGCCCTTCGTCGGTGCCGGGACCGTGCCCGCGGGAATGTCGGTGGTGCCCGCTTGACTTGTCCCAGTCGATCGAAACAGTATCCGACCGGTCATCGCCGGACAAACACCTGTTCGAGCGTGTCGGCAGAAAACCCCCCAGAAATCTCCGCGCAGGACTTGTGCGGCTCGTCATTCGAAACTATGTTCGGTACAGGACTTCGGTTCACCCGAACGGGAAGGCAAGAACGACATGAGCACCATCGCCATCGCTGACATCCAGCGCACCGCGCCCGCCGTGCGTACGCGCCTGCGCCTCACGCGTCGCGGCCGGGTCGTCCTGACGACGCTCGCCGCGATCCCGCTGCTGATCGGTGTGGCACTCGCCGTGCTGAACGGCGGACAGGCATCGGCCGGCAACACCGAGTCGCACGCCCACTTCGAGACCGTGACCATCCAGCCGGGCGAGACGCTCTGGCAGCTGGCGGAAGAGACCGCCCCGAACGCCGACCCGCGCGACTTCGTGCAGGACGTCGTCAGCCTGAACGCGCTCGACGGCTCCGGACTGCAGGCCGGGCAGGAGATCTCGATCCCGGCGCAGTACACAGCCGGGCACTAGCACCGTCCGGACGGCCGGTCACCATACCGTTCGAGCGGCCTACGATGGATCGGTGGCATTCACGCTCGAAGACCTCCCGATCCGAGACGACCTGCGCGGGCAGAGCCCGTACGGCGCCCCGCAGAAGCACGTGCGCGTGCAGCTCAACGTCAACGAGAACACGCATCCGGTGCCAGCCGACGTCGCCGAGGACATCGTGTCGTCGATCCGCCAGGCGTTGACGACCGTGAACCGCTACCCCGACCGTGAGTTCACCGAGCTGCGGCAGTCCCTCGCGGACTACCTCCAGCGCGACCTGGCGCCGGGGCAAGCACTCGGGCCGGAGCAGATCTGGGCGGCCAACGGCTCGAACGAGGTGCTGCAGCAGCTGCTCCAGGCCTTCGGTGGGCCGGCTCGCACTGTGCTCGGGTTCCCCCCGACCTACTCGATGCACTCGATCCTCGCGTCGGGCACCGGCACGACCTGGATCCCGGCGCAGCGCGACGACGAGTTCCGCATCGCGCCCGAGACGGTAGTGGCCGGCATCCGTGAGCACCAGCCGGACATCGTGTTCCTCTGCGGGCCGAACAACCCCACGGGTACGCCGCTCCCGATCGAGACCATCGAGGCCGCCTACGCCGCGACCGACGGCATCGTGATGGTCGACGAGGCCTACGCCGAGTTCATGCCTGCCGACGCCCCGAGCGCCGTCACCCTGCTGCCCGGGCGGGAGCGTCTCATCGTGTCCCGCACGATGAGCAAGGCGTTCGCGTTCGCCGGTGCCCGCGTGGGCTACATGGCCGCCCACCCGGCCGTCATCGACGCGATCCGACTCGTCCGGCTGCCGTACCACCTCTCCGCACTGACCCAGGCGGCAGCGGTGGCGGCGCTCCGGCACGCCCCCGCGATGCTCGCGATGGTCGACGACATCACGCAGCAGCGCGACCGCATGGTGACCGAACTCCGGGCGATGGGCTACCGCACGTACGAGACGTGGTCGAACTTCGTCCTGTTCGGCGGCGTCGCCGACCCGCACGCCGCGTTCGAAGCGCTGCTCGAGCAGGACGTGATCGTGCGCGACCTCGGCATCCCGAACCACCTGCGGGTGAGCGCCGGCACGGAAGAGGAGACCACCGTGTTCCTCGACGCCATGCGCCGCGTCGCCGCCGATCAGCCGCCGGTTAGGGTTGCAGCATGACCGCGCGCACCGCCACGATCAGCCGGAGCACGAGCGAGTCGAGCATCGAGCTCGAACTCGACCTCGACGGCACCGGCACGTCCGACATCTCGACGAGCGTGCCGTTCTTCGACCACATGCTGACGGCGTTCAGCAAGCACTCGCTCATCGACCTCCGCGTTCGGTCGACCGGCGACACCCACATCGACGTCCACCACACCGTCGAGGACACCGGCATCGTGCTCGGCCAGGCGCTCAAGCAGGCCCTCGGTGACCGTGCCGGCATCGGTCGGTACGGGGACGCCCTCGTGCCGCTCGACGAAGCGCTCGCCCAGGCCGTGGTCGACGTCTCCGGCCGACCGTTCCTCGTGCACTCCGGCGAGCCCGCGGGCTTCGAGTTCCACCGGATCGGCGGCCACTTCACCGGCTCGATGGTCCGCCACGTGTTCGAGGCGATCACCTTCAACGCCGGCATCACGGTGCACGTCCGCGTGCTCGAGGGCCGCGACCCGCACCACATCGCCGAAGCCGAGTTCAAGGCGTTCGCCCGGGCGATGCGCACGGCGGTCGAACTCGACCCCCGCGTGGACGGCATCCCGTCCACCAAGGGCACGCTGTGACCGCCGGGGCGAAGCCGAACGTCGTCGTCCTCGACTACGGGTCGGGCAACGTCCACTCCGCCGCCAAGGCCCTCGAACGCGCCGGCGCCGACGTCACCCTGACGTCGGACAAGCAGGTGGCGCTCCGGGCCGACGGACTGCTGGTCCCCGGCGTCGGGGCCTTCGGAGCCGTGGTCGAGCAGCTCGAGGGCGTCCGGGGCGGCGAGATCGTCGACCACCGTCTCGCCGGCGGCCGTCCGGTCCTCGGGATCTGCGTCGGCATGCAGGTGCTCTTCTCGCGCGGCATCGAGCGCGGTGCCGACGTCGAGGGGCTCGGGCAGTGGCCGGGCACGGTCGAGCAGATCCAGGCCGACGTCCTGCCCCACATGGGGTGGAACACGGTCGACGCTCCTGCGGACTCGGTGTTGTTCGAGGGCCTGCACGACGAGCGCTTCTACTTCGTGCACTCGTACGGCGTGACCGACTTCCCGCTCGAGGCGTACGGGCCGTTCCGCGCGCCGCGCCTGACCTGGGCCGAGCACGGGCAGCGGTTCGTCGCCGCGGTCGAGAACGGTCCGCTCACCGCCACCCAGTTCCACCCCGAGAAGTCCGGCGAGCCGGGCATCCGACTGCTCCGCAACTGGGTGCAGTCGCTCTGAGACCCGCGGCGACACGTCGCGAACGACGACGCGCCCGACGACCCCCGCAACGAAGACAGGACCATGACCGAGCTCTCCACCACCCCGCCCCTCGTCCTGCTGCCCGCCGTGGACGTCGTCGACGGCCAGGCGGTGCGCCTCACCCAGGGCGAGGCCGGCAGCGAGACCTCCTACGGCGACCCGGTGTCGGCAGCCCGGACGTGGCGTGACCAGGGTGCCGAGTGGATCCACCTCGTCGACCTCGACGCAGCGTTCGGCCGCGGCGACAACCGGAAGGTCATCGCGCACGCCATCCGCGAGGTCGAGGGCGTCGCCGTCGAGCTCTCGGGCGGCATCCGCGACGACGCCTCGCTCGAGGCAGCCCTCGCGACCGGTGCCGCACGCGTGAACCTCGGCACCGCCGCGCTCGAGGACCCGGAGTGGGCGGCCCGCGTGATCCGGACGTACGGCGAGCAGATCGCCGTCGGGCTCGACGTGCGCGGCACGACGCTCGCCAGCCGGGGTTGGACGGAGGACGCCGGCGACCTGTGGGAGGTCCTCGACCGCCTCGAGGAAGCCGGCTGCGCCCGGTACGTCGTGACCGACGTGACGAAGGACGGCACCCTGCAGGGCCCCAACGTCGACCTCCTCCGCGAGGTCTGCGACCGCACCGACCAGCCCGTCGTGGCCTCCGGCGGGATCTCGACGCTCGACGACCTCCGTGCACTGCGCGAGCTCGTGCCGCACGGGCTCGAGGGCGCGATCATCGGCAAGGCGCTCTACTCGGGGGCGTTCACGCTCCCGGCCGCGCTCGACATCGCCTCGGAGTAGGCGCGTGGCGGGCATCTCGAACGGTCGCGGCACCGGACCCGACGGGCCCGCGGGCGACGGGCACCCGGACGACGCGCACACCCCCGGTGGGGCGGCGGACTCCGCGGGCTTCGCCTGGGCCGGGCGCACGTTCGACCAGCACGACACGACGTTCGACGACGACGACGGTCTGGCCGACCCGGCCGTCGTCGCCGCGATCACGGCGCTGCCGGACGGGGGGTCGCAGCGGGTGGTCGTCGACGCGCTCCGCACCGCCCGGCTGCTCATCCCGCTCATCGCCGAGGCCGGAGACATCGGGCACACCGAGACCGGCAAGCTCGTCGACAAGACGCAGGAGCTCTCCATCGTGACGGTCGCCGGCCCGGACGGTCGCAGCGTCATGCCGGCCTTCACCTCGGTCGAGGCGATGCGATCCTGGGACGCGGACGCCCGACCGGTGCCGGCGGACTCGCGGCGGGTGGCCATGGCTGCGGCGAGCGAGGAGACCCAGCTCGTGGTCCTCGACCCGACGGCGCCGACCGAGTTCGTGCTCCGTCGCCCCGCGGTGTGGGCGATCGGGCAGGACCTGCCGTGGACGCCCTGCTTCGAGGACCCGGAAGTGGCGCGGGCCTTCGCCGACTCCGTCGTGGGGGAGCGTGCGGTGGCGCGGGTCGAGCTGGCCCCGGGGGACCCGCTCGGACGGTTCGCCGGTGCGGAACTGACGGTGGGGCTGG
Organism: Curtobacterium sp. 320; assembly: GCF_031455235.1. Lineage (NCBI taxonomy): Bacteria > Bacillati > Actinomycetota > Actinomycetes > Micrococcales > Microbacteriaceae > Curtobacterium > Curtobacterium sp. 320. The sequence continues at coordinate 121,323 of NZ_JAVDSI010000009.1, forward strand.
CGCTCCACCCCGGACTCGACCAGACGCAGGTGCAGGAGCTCGTGGGGCGCCTCCAGCAGCGCTGGACGGCGGACGCCGTCATCGCGGAACGCGTGGACAGCATGCGGGTGGCGCTGCGCCCAGCGTGAGTCGCGCCTCCTGGCCCCGACCTGCGGCGGTGCGGCCCGGCCCGGCGGTGCGGCCCGGCCCGGCGGCCGGTCGCCGGTACGATGACGGGGTGAGCACGAACCCGACGACCACCCCCGGAACCGGCGAGACCACCTACGGTCCGACCGGACGGCCCGTCCGGCAGTTCGCGGTGCCCGAGGAGCTCGACGGCCACGGTCCCGCTCGCATCATCGCGCTGTGCAACCAGAAGGGCGGCGTCGGCAAGACCACGACGTCGATCAACCTCGGCGCGGCGCTGGCGGAGTACGGGCGCAAGGTCCTCGCGGTGGACTTCGACCCGCAGGGCGCACTGTCGGCCGGCCTCGGCGTGCGGACCCACGACATCCCCACCGTCTACGACCTGCTGATGGGGTCGATCAAGGACCCGAACCAGGTCATCCAGCCGACGAACACGCCCTACCTCGACGTGATCCCGGCGAACATCGACCTCTCCGCGGCCGAGGTGCACCTCGTGAACGAGGTCGCGCGCGAGCAGATCCTCGCGAGCGTGCTCCGGAAGGTCGCGAACGACTACGACGTGATCCTCGTCGACTGCCAGCCGTCGCTCGGGCTGCTGACCGTGAACGCCCTGACGGCGGCGCACGGCGTCCTCATCCCGCTCGAGTGCGAGTTCTTCGCCCTGCGTGGAGTGGCGCTGCTCATCGAGACGATCGACAAGGTGCGCGACCGCCTCAACCCGGCGCTGCAGCTCGACGGGATCCTCGCGACGATGTACGACTCGCGCACGCTGCACTCGCGCGAGGTCATGGAGCGTGTCGTGGACACCTTCGACGACCGCGTGCTCGACACCGTCATCGGCCGGACCGTGAAGTTCCCGGACGCCACGGTCTCGGCGCGCCCGATCACGCAGACCGCGCCGGACCACGCGGCCGCACACGCGTACCGGCAGCTCGCCAGGGAGCTCGTCGAGCGTGGCGCCGTCGCCTGACCCCGGACCGGCCGGGCATCCGACCCCCGCCGGCACGCAGACTGCGGCCGGCTTCCGAGTCCGGCTCCGCAACTTCGACGGCCCGTTCGACCTGCTCCTCTCGCTCATCACGAAGCACGAGCTCGACATCACCGAGGTCTCGCTCGGCGCTGTGACGGGCGAGTTCATCGAGTACGTGCGCCAGGCCGAGTCCCAGGACGAACTCGACGAGGCCAGCGAGTTCCTCGTCGTCGCCGCCACGCTGCTCGACCTCAAGATCGCCGGACTCCTGCCGCAGGGCGAGCTCGTCGACGCCGAGGACGTCGCCCTGCTCGAGGCCCGCGACCTCCTGTTCGCCCGACTGCTGCAGTACCGGGCGTTCAAGCAGGCCGCCGACTGGTTCGGCTCCCGCTGGCTGACCGAGTCCCGACGCCACGTGCGGAGCGTCCGGCTCGAGGAGCGGTTCCGCGCCCGGACCCCCGAGCTCGTCTGGACCCTGTCGGTGCAGGACTTCGCCGCGCTGGCGACCCTGGCGTTCGCGCCCCGGGAGCTCCCGACGGTCGGACTCGACCACCTGCACGCCCCGCTCGTCAGCATCCGGGAGCAGGCCGCGATCGTCGTCTCGATCCTCCGCACGCGTGCCGACGAGGACGTCTCGTTCCGTGAACTGGTCGCCGGTGTCTCGGAGACGGGTATCGTGGTGGCTCGCTTCCTCGCGATCCTGGAGCTGTACCGGAACGCATCCATCTCGTTCGAACAGTTCGAACCGCTCGGGGAGCTGACGCTGCGCTGGACCGCCGACGACTGGTCCGACGAGAGCCTCGCCAACCTGGGAGCCGACTATGACGGATGACGTGCACGACACGTCCAGTGCCGAACCCGGCGGCGCCGACGAGATGGCCGACGCCCGCGCGATCGAGCGCGAGATCCACGAGGCGCACGAGCATGCCGCCCGGCCGGAGATCCCCGTCGACCGGCAGCTCGAGGCGATCCTGATGATCGCCGACGAACCCCAGTCGCTCGTGTCCCTCGGCGCGGCCGTGGGGGCTCCCGTCCCCGTGGTCCGGCAGGCCATCGAGCGTCTCGTGGCGGACTTCGACGGGGTCGACGGCACGATCCGCCGCGGGTTCGAACTCCGCGAGGTCGGCGGCGGCTGGCGCTTCTACGTCCGGCAGGACCTCGACGACGTCGTCGAGCAGTTCGTCGAGGCCGAACGCCCCTCCCGCCTGTCGCAGGCGGCGCTCGAGACCCTCGCGGTCGTCGCGTACAAGCAGCCGATCACCCGGTCGCAGATCGCCTCGATCCGCGCCGTCAACGTCGACGGCGTCGTCCGCACGCTCGTCGCGCGCGGCCTCATCGAGGAGTCGTTCACCGACGCCGAGACCGGCGCCATCAACTACGTCACGTCCGACCTGCTCCTGCAGCAGCTCGGCATCAACTCGCTCGACGAGCTGCCGCTCATCTCGCCCCTCCTGGACGACGGTGCCGGCGGCTTCGAGCAGAACGAAGGGATCCCCGATGGCCGCGTATGAGGAAGAACGACGAGGCGGCCCACGGGGTGGCGCGGGCCGGGACGGCGCGGGTCGTCCTGGAGGCGCGTCACGCGACCGCACCGCAGGCTCCGGCCGTGCGGGTGGCCGGTCCGAGAGCGCTGGTCGCGACGAGCGCGGAGGCTACCGCGGGCGTGACGAGCGTCCTGCTTCCGGTGGGTACCGGGGCCGTGACGAGCGTCCGTCCTCCGGTGGTGGGTACCGGGGTCGTGACGACCGTGCGGGGTCCGGCCGGCGTGACGACGACCGTGGGGGCTACCGCGGCCGTGACGACCGTCCGTCGAGCGGCGGCGGGTACCGCGGTCGTGACGACCGTCCGTCGAGCGGCGGCGGGTACCGCGGCCGTGACGAGCGTCCGGCGTCCGGTGGTGGGTACCGGGGTCGTGACGACCGCCGTGATGCTCCGCGCCGTGACGATGACCGCGGCGGGTACCGCGGCCGCGACGACCGTCCGGCGTCCGGTGGTGGGTACCGGGGTCGTGACGACCGCCGGGATGCCCCGCGCCGTGACGACGATCGTGGAGGCTACCGCGGGCGTGACGAGCGTCCCGCGTCCGGTGGTGGGTACCGGGGTCGTGACGACCGCCGTGATGCCCCGCGCCGTGACGACGACCGCGGCGGGTACCGCGGCCGTGACGAGCGTCCCGCGTCCGGCGGCGGGTACCGGGGTCGCGACGACCGCGGGGGAGACCGGGGTCGGTTCGTCGGCCGCGAGGACGACCGCCGCGGCAGCGACCGCGGCGGGTTCAACCGCCGTGACGACGACCGCGGCGGGTACCAGGGTCGTGACGAGCGCCCCGCGTCCGGTGGGTACCGCGGCCGTGACGATCGGCGTGACGACCGTCGTGACGCTCCCCGACGCGACGACGACCGCCGCCGCGACCCGGCCCGCGAGGACCGCCGCGCCCCCGACGGCCGACCGAGCACGGTGTGGCACAACGGCCGACGCTACGTCGGCGGCACCACCACGGCGCGCAACGGCGACCGGCCCCGGAACACCGGCCCGCGCGGCACCGACCGCCGCACCACCCCGCAGCCCGAGGGTGCCCGCGACCAGCAGGGCCAGCCGCTCGAGGGCACGCCCGAGCGCCCGATCATCCCGGACTGGGACGCGGCGGACGGGACGGCGACCGCCGGGGCCGCGCCGCGCCTCCAGGCAGAGGGGGAGCGCCTGCAGAAGGTGATCGCCGCTGCGGGCGTGGCATCTCGCCGCGTCGCGGAGAACCTGATCGTCGAGGGCCGCGTGACGGTCAACGGCGAGGTCGTCGACGCGCTCGGCCGGCGTGTCGATCCCGAGACCGACCAGATCGCGGTGGACGGCGTCCCGGTGCAGATCGACAGCTCGCGCCGCTACGTGCTGCTCAACAAGCCGACCGGCATGGTCTCCAGCCTGCAGGACGAGCGTGGACGTCGTGACCTCTCCGAGTACGTCGACCGGTACGAGGAGCGCCTGTTCAACGTCGGGCGGCTCGACACCGAGACGTCCGGGCTGCTCGTGCTGACGAACGACGGGGACCTCGCGCACGTCCTGGCGCACCCGTCGTTCGGGGTGACGAAGACGTACATCGCGAAGGTGCGCGGCAACGTGAACCCCGCGACGGTGCAGCGGCTGCTCGACGGTGTGGAGCTCGAGGACGGTCCGATCGCGGCCGACAAGGTCCGCCTGCTCGAGTCCTCGCGCGGGGAGTCGCTCGTCGAGGTCACGCTGCACTCCGGTCGCAACCGGATCGTGCGCCGCATGCTCGACGAGGTCGACCACCCCGTCCTCGAACTGGTCCGGCGGTCGTTCGGGCCGCTGCACCTCGGGTCCCTGCCGATCGGCAAGACCCGGGAGCTGTCGACGGTCGAGCTCGGTTCGCTCCTCCGCATCGCCCGTGAGGCGAAGGGTTCTCCCCAGGCCTCGGACGGCGAAGAGTCCTCGGACTGACGATCGGTAGGCTTGCGGGGTGACCGACGCCACCACCCCGCTCGCCGAACCGGCCATCGACCGGCGGCTCCGGGGACCCGTGCGGATCGTCGGCGCGGGCCTGCTCGGCGCGTCCATCGGCCTGGCGCTGCGTGAGAAGGGTGTCGAGGTCGTCCTCGACGACGTCTCGCCCGCAGCCCTGGCGCTCGCCGTCGACTACGGCGCCGGGCGTCGACCGGCTCCCGGTGACCGTCCGGAACTCGTGGTCGTGGCGGTTCCCCCGGACGTCGTGGCGGCGGTCGTCGAGCGTGAGCTCGCGGCGTTCCCCGATGCCGTGGTGACCGACGTGGCGAGCGTGAAGTCGGGGCCGCTCGCCTCGCTCCGGGCAGCCGGCGCCGACATCTCGCGCTACATCGGCTCGCACCCCATGGCGGGCCGCGAACGCAGCGGGCCGACCGCCGCGCGCGCCGATCTCTTCCTCGGACAGCCGTGGGTGATCGCCGGGCACGACGACATCACGTACCAGCGTGCCGCCGTGGTGGAAGACCTGGCGCTCGACGTCGGCGCGACCGTGGTCCCGATGGAACCGGAGTCGCACGACCTCGCGGTGGCCTACGTCTCGCACGCGCCGCAGCTGGTGTCCACGTTGATGGCCTCACGGCTGCGGGACGCCCCCGACGGCTCGCTCGGCCTCGCGGGCGGCGGCATTCGTGACGTGACCCGCATCGCCGCGAGCGACCCGGGGCTCTGGGTGCAGATCATCGGTGCGAACGCGTCGCGCATCCGGCCGGTGCTCGCGGACCTCCGCGACGACCTCGACCGGGTGCTCGCCGCACTCGACGACCCGACCGCGCCCGGTTCGCCCCGCGCCCTCGCCGAGACCATCGCTGCGGGCAACCGCGGCGTCGAACGGCTGCCGGGCAAGCACGGCACCACCAAGCGCTTCGCCCAGGTGGTCGTCCTCGTCGACGACACCCCGGGCCAGATCGCCGCGCTCCTCACGTTCATCGGGGAGATCGGCATCAACCTCGAGGACATGCGCCTCGAGCACTCACCGGGCGCGCAGATCGGCATCGTCGAGGTGTCGGTCGTGCCCGAGCAGGAACAGCGACTCGTCGACGAACTCGAGGGTCGCGGATGGAGGATCGCAGCAGCATGGGCCTGAACAACGACGACTCCGGCGTGACCGGTGGACCCGACGGACCCGACACCGGGCTGCCCACGCCCGGCGACCAGCCCGGCCCGATCGGCGGCGCCGGCGGTGCGGGTGGCGGTCTCGACGGGCAGGGTGGCGGCGAGCCCGGCTCGACGCGCGACCCCCTGCCGGCCGGACTGCCGGACGGCGCCTTCGTCGCGAAGTTCGTGATCGCGGTCGACGGTCCCGCGGGCAGCGGCAAGTCGAGCGTGTCCCGTGCCGCGGCGCGCGCGCTCGGCTTCGGCTACCAGGACACCGGTGCCGCCTACCGTGCGCTCGCCTGGCACGCCCTGCAGCAGCAGGTCGACCTCGACGACGCCGCCGCGGTCCTGGCGAGCTGGGACACCTTCGACTACGAGATCGGCACCGACCCGGACGCCTACTTCGTCCAGGTGAACGGCACCGACGTCACCGACGCGATCCGCACGCCCGAGGTCACCGCCGCGGTCGCCCACATCGCGAAGCTGCCCGAGGTCCGGCAGCGGCTCGTGCAGCTCTTCCGGAACGTGATGCGCAAGGCCGAGGGCCGGGGCATCATCACCGAGGGGCGTGACATCACCACGGTCGTCGCGCCCGACGCCGAAGTCCGGATCCTCCTCACGGCCGACGAGTCCGTTAGAATGGCTCGGCGCTCGGCTGAGGTCACCACCCAGTCGGCCGCCGAGACCTCCGCCGCACTCGCTCGTCGCGACGCGGCGGACGCGAAGGTCGTCGACTTCATGAACGCCGCCGACGGCGTCACGACGCTCGACTCCACCGACCTCGACTTCGACCAGACCGTGCAAGCGGTCGTCGACCTGGCCCGCGCGACCGGGCACTGACCACCAGGGCCACGCGCGGCCACGCACTGACAACACGCGGCCGAAGGGTCGCCGGCAAGGACACCCACATGGCGCAGCTGGACAACCCAGAACACGACGACTTCCCCGAGTACGACGACGCCCTCGGCGAGCGGATCGCCGGGCTCGACGAAGCCGAGGCCGAGCAGCGGGCGAACGCGCTCCGCGCCGGGCTCGAGGACTACGAGCTCGACGAAGAGGACGTCGCCCTGCTCGAAGCCGGGCAGCTCGGCGAGGACGGCATCACCTACCTGCCGGCCTACCCGGTGCTCGCGATCGTCGGGCGACCGAACGTCGGCAAGTCGCAGCTGGTCAACCGCATCCTCGGTCGCCGCGAAGCCGTCGTGCAGGACACCCCCGGTGTCACGCGTGACCGCGTCGCCTACAAGGCGGAGTGGAACGACAAGCGCTTCACCCTCGTCGACACCGGCGGGTGGGAGCCCGACGCCAAGGGCATCAACGCCTCCGTCGCCGCCCAGGCCGAGGTCGCGATCGACCTCGCCGACGCGGTGCTCTTCGTCGTGGACGTCACGGTCGGCATCACCGCCACCGACGAGCACGTCGTGAAGATGCTCCGCGGCACCGACCGTCCGGTCATCGTCGTCGCGAACAAGTCGGACGACGACCGGCGCGACCTCGACGCCTACGAGCTCTGGAACCTCGGTCTGGGGCAGCCGTACCCGGTGTCGGCGCTGCACGGTCGTGGCGTCGCCGACCTCCTCGACCTCATCATCAAGACGCTCCCCGACACCTCTGCCGTCGCCAAGCAGGAGGTCGGCGGACCCCGTCGCGTCGCGATCCTCGGCCGTCCGAACGTCGGCAAGAGCTCGCTCCTGAACAAGGCCGCCGGCGAAGAGCGCGTCGTCGTCAACGAGCTGTCGGGGACGACCCGCGACCCGGTGGACGAGCAGATCGAGCTCGGCGGCCGTGTCTGGCGCTTCGTCGACACCGCCGGCATCCGCAAGCGCGTGCACCTGCAGCAGGGGGCCGACTTCTACGCCTCGCTCCGCACGACGGCAGCGCTCGAGAAGGCCGAGGTCGCCGTGGTCGTCCTCGACGTCACCGAGCCGATCTCCGTGCAGGACCTCCGCATCATCGACCTCGTCCTCGAGTCCGGTCGCGCGCTGGTGCTGGCCTACAACAAGTGGGACCTGCTCGACGACGACCGCCGCCGCTACCTCGAGCGCGAGATCGAGCAGGACCTCGCGCACGTGGCATGGGCACCGCGCGTCAACATCTCCGCACGCACCGGTCGCCACCTCGAGAAGCTCGTGCCGGCCCTCGAGACCGCGCTCGACTCGTGGGACACCCGCATCCCGACGGGCAAGGTCAACGCCTTCATCGCCGAGCTCGTGCAGGAGCACCCGCACCCGGTCCGCGGTGGCAAGCAGCCCCGCATCCTGTTCGGGACCCAGGCGTCGAGCCAGCCGCCGACGTTCGTGCTGTTCACGACGGGCTTCCTCGACCCGCAGTACCGACGCTTCATCACGCGTCGACTGCGCGAGGTCTGGGGCTTCTCGGGTACGCCGATCAACGTCAACATGCGGGTGCGCGAGCGCCGCAAGCGCTGAGGTCGATCAGGGGATCCGACATGACGAGGGCGAGTCGACGATGGCTGTTCGCAGCGGTCGCTCTGCTCGCCCTCGTCGCGGTCCTGGTCGCTTGGCGCGCCATCCAGACCGAGCGTGGCATCGACGCTGCGGAGCCGGTCGCGACGACGACCTCGCTCGCCGAACAGGGTCTGCAGGGCGGCACGCTCGTGTCCCCGTCTAACACGCTCGGCGCCCCGGTCCCCGAGCCCGCCACGGATGACCATGCCGACGGATCGCCCATCGACGCGTGGTGGCGGCGCGTCCCGCCGGTGGCCGGCGACCTCGTCCCGATCGCTCCGATCGACGGGATCGCCTCGGGACACGACCGGTCCGCCTCGGGACACGTCCGGATCGCACGCGCCGGGGAGCACCTGCTCGTCAGGATCACGGACCTCCGGGTGGCGTCCTCCGACACGGAGCTGCCAGGGGTCCGGGTGATGCTCTCCGAGGGCACGGTCGTCGGCGCGCGGCCCGGGCTCTGGACGGGGCACGAGGACGACGACGACCTCGGCACGATCCCGTCCGACGTCGGGACGATCACCTTCGACCTCGAAGCGCCCCGCGGGATCCCGGACCCGGTGCGCTCGCTCGTCCTGCTGGACCCCGACTCCGGTGCGGTCCTGGGGGGAGCTGCGCTTCTACCGACCGACTGAGGCGTCGCCGGTCTGGAGGCGCGGTGCCGGTTCGCGCCGCGGGACACGGCAGGGTGGCGCGGTGCCGGTTCGTGCCGCGGGACACGGCAGGGTGGTGCGGTGCCGGATCGCGCCGCCGGATACGGCACCATGGGAGGGTGACGCAGCAGAACGCCGGGCTCGGTGCCCTCGCCGACCGCCTGTGGTGCCGTCTGCACCTCGATCGACTGGCCGGCGGCCGCCAGGCGGACTACGTCATCCGCGAGGACATGCTCGACCACCCCGAGACCGTCCGCTCCTTCCGGTGGATCCGGTGGCTGCTCGTCGCCGAGACCGTCGTCGGCCTGACGGCGATCGTCGTGGCGATCCTCCTGACGAACGCCGGGCAGACGGTCCCCTGGGCGGTGTGGTTCCGTGCGACCGTCGTCTTGCTCATCACGCTGACGCTCTACGTGTTCGCGTGGCGGGCGCAGCTCGGGTACTACTGGGCGTACCAGCGGCTGCGGTTGTTCAGCCGGATCTTCCCGGTCGTGACGCTCGTGATCGCGGCGATCCCGGGGCTCTACCCGTTCTGGATGGTGATCGAGCAGATCGTGTTCTCGCTGCTGATGATCGGCATCGGGGACGTGCTGACGACCGACCACATGCGGGCCGCGTTCCCGAAGCCGGCGCGGCGCTCGGGGCCTGCGGCGGGCTGAGGGGGCGGTGGCGGCGCGCGGTATTGGCGCTGGGTGGTGCCGAGCCGATGCGACATCGTCGACGTCGTTCGACACCGGTGATGTCGCTCGTTGCGGACGCGCACCGTTGCACGCGCGGGAGAACGACTCAGTCGAGGTCGTACGACGTCGACGATGTCGTTCCGAGTCGGCCCGCCGCCCCGCCCGCGCCGCCCGCCGCTCCGCCCGCAGCCCCCGCGGCCAGGCTCCCGAGCAGCGCCAGCGCCGCCGCCGAGGGCGACCCAGGCTCGGCGTGGTGCAGCACCAGCAGCTGCCCGTCCGTCCCGCCGATGCCGAGCTTCTCCCGCCGGAGCTCGAGTTCGCCCACCTCCGGGTGCCACATCCGCACGGTGCCCCCGGCGAGCGGTCGGACGTCGTGTCGCGCCCACAACCGACGGAAGTCCTCGCTGCCGAGCGACAGCTCCCCGACGAGCGACGTGATCGACGGGTCGACCACATCGGTCCCGATGGAGGACCGGAACGCGGCGACCATGCCGCCCATCTGCTGCTCCCAGTCCGGGTAGCGCTCCCGCTCGGTGCTGCTGAGGAACATCGTGCGCAGCCGGTTCTCGCCCGCGCGCATCCCCGGGGCCAGTGCAGACGCGAGCGGGTTCGCGGCGAGGACGTCGAACGCGCGGTTCTCGACGAAGGCGGGCAACCCGACGACCTCGAGCAACTGCAGCGTGCCGGTCGGGACCCTGTCACCGCGGCCTCCCCGGGATCCCCTGGCACGGTCGGGCGCAGCCGCACCCGATCCGGACGCGCTGGCGAGACCCCGCAGGTACGCGGTCGCCGTGGCATCGAGTCCGAGCACCCGCGCGATCGCGTCGAGCACCTGTGCCGAGGGGTTCCGATCGCGGCCCTGTTCGAGACGCAGGTAGTAGTCCGCGCTGATCCCGGCGAGCGTCGCCACTTCCTCGCGGCGCAGCCCCGGCGTTCGCCGCACACCGGTGACCCGCAGCCCGGCGTCCTCCGGGCGGACGAGTGCCCGTCTCGCCCGGAGGTACTCGCCGAGGGTGTTGTCGCTCATCCCTCGATGCTACGGACCGACCGCGATCCGATCCTGGTCCCCGCGGTCCCAGGGGCGAGGGGGTCCTGTCCGTCTCGGAGGACCAGGAGCATCGTGGTGGACATGACCGACACCACCCTCCCCGGCGGCTCCTTCCGCCTCGCCGACGACCTCGACCTCACCCGCGTCGGGTACGGCGCCATGCAGCTCGCGGGCCCCGGCGTCTTCGGGCCGCCCACCGACCGCGACGAAGCGATCCGCGTCCTCCGCACCGTCGTCGACCTCGGGATCACCCACATCGACACGGCCGACTTCTACGGCCCGCAGGTCACGAACGAGGTCATCCGCGAGGCCCTCCAGCCCTACGCCGACGGCCTGCACATCGTGACGAAGGTCGGTGCCCGGCGTGACGCAGACGGCGGCTGGCCGCACGCCCGCGAGCCGCACGAGCTCGTCGAGCAGGTGCACGACAACCTGCGCAACCTCGGGCTCGAGCAGCTCGACGTGGTGAACCTCCGCGTCGGCGGGTTCGACGCCCCGGAGCCGGGCAGCCTCGCGCCGCAGTTCGAAGCGCTCGCCGAACTCCGGCAGCAGGGACTCATCAAGCACCTCGGGCTGTCGACCGTGAACGCCGAGCAACTCGCCGAGGCGCAGTCGATCGCCCCCGTCGTCTGCGTGCAGAACTTCTACAACGTCGCCCGCCGCGAGGACGACGCGATGGTCGACAGCACGGCAGCGCAGGGCATCGCCTACGTGCCGTACTTCCCGCTCGGCGGCTTCTCGCCGCTGCAGTCCGGTGCGCTCGACGCCGTCGCGGAGCGGCTCGGAGTGTCACGCCTGACCGTGGCGCTGTCGTGGCTGCTCCAGCGCTCGCCGAACATGCTCCTCATCCCCGGGACCTCGTCCGTCGCGCACCTGCGCGACAACGTCGCCTCGGCAGGCTTCGCCCTGCCGTCCGACGCGCTCGCCGAGCTGGACGCGATCGGCGCCTGAGCCGCGGGCCGGGGCGGACTGGGAGGCGCGGTGCCGGCCCGCACCGCGCCTCCAGTGTGCGACGATGACCGCCGGGGCGGCGCCCGACGCGGCGTCCGGGGGGAGTCCGACATGTCCGCACGGTCGTCCGGTGACCGCACCACCGTCGGCGCGAGCAGCTGGTGGCTCGCCGCGCCAGGGGCCGCCGCACTGATCGCCGGCGTCGCACACGCGGTCGGCCTGGCGCGCGTGTTCACCGAGGGGTTCCCACCGCGGTGGGTGGTGACGGGGATCGTCTCGCTCGCCGCGCTCCTCGCCACGGTGGTGGCCCTGTTCCGGGTGCCCGGGCCGCGTCCGGCGGCGGTCGTCGTCGCAGCGGCCGGGTTGTTCGTGGCCGGCGGGACGCTCCTGGTCGACGCGGCCGTCGTCGTCTTCCTGCAGTGGGTTGCCGACGGCCTGAGCAACCCGGACGGCTGACGCCGGGGTCAGGCGACCGTGGCCAACGCGAACGGGAGCACGGCCGACGCCCCCGCGCGCCGCAGCTCCCGCCCCGCGACGGTCATCGTCCACCGGCTGTCGACGAGGTCGTCCACGAGCAGCACCGGCCCCTCGTGCGACTGCAGGGCGGCCCCGAGCGCAGGATCGACCACGAACGTGTCCCACACCCCCGACAACCGGTAGGCGCTGTTCGTCGCACCGTCGCCGCGCGGCGTCCCACCGTTCCGACCGAGGGTGCCCAGGAACTGCAACCGCCCGATCGAGGACAGTGCCTGCGCGAGCGACCCGACGAGTTCGGGCCGTGACCGCGACGACATCGCGACGACCCCGGTCGGACGGGTCTCCCACGGCCAGTCCTTGAGCGCACGGACGCACCCGTCGACGAGCTCCCGCGAGATCGGGGCATCGGGAACCCCCGGTGCGAAGAGGGCACGGAGCGGCCCACCCCACCCGAGGTCGGTGAGCCGGGCGACGGCGCGTCCGGGCTGGACGAGCTCGTCGGCGCCGATCTTGCCGCGCACGGGGACGCCGAGCGACGACATGCCCGACGGCCACTGGGCGCGCGGGGCGATCTCGACCCCGACCTTGTCGAGCGCCGCGGCGGCACCCGAGGCGTCCGACGACGACACCGACGTCGGGTACCAGGCGTCGGTGCAGTTGTCGCAGCGACCGCACGGTTCGGCCGACGGGTCGTCGAGGTCCTGCTGCAGGAGCTGCATGCGGCACTGCGACGTGGACTCGTAGTCGAGCATCGAGGCGGCCTCGGCAGCGCGGGCTGCGGCGACCCGCTCGTAGCGGGGCGCGTCGTACTCCCACGGCTGCCCGGTGGCGACCCACCCGCCGGCGACGCGCTGGACGGCGCCGTCGACGTCGAGCACCTTGAGCAGGAGTTCGAGGGTGGAGCGCTTGATGTCGACCAGTCCCTCGAGGGCGACGGTCGACATCGCGGAGCCACGGGACAGCGCGTGCAGCACCGCGGACGCCCGGGACTCGGTCGGCATCGAGGCGCTCGCGAAGTACTGCCAGATCTCTTGGTCTTCGCGCCCGGGCAGCAGGAGCACGTCGGCGTTGTCGGTGGCGCGACCGGCGCGACCGATCTGCTGGTAGTACGCCACGGGGGAGGACGGCGCCCCGACGTGGACGACGAAGCCCAGGTCCGGCTTGTCGAACCCCATCCCGAGCGCACTCGTCGCGACGAGGGCCTTCAGCTCGTTGCCCTTGAGCTGCTGCTCGAGCTGCTCGCGCTCGTCGGTGTCGGTGCGCCCGGTGTACGCGCGGACCGCGTACCCGTTGTCGCGCAGGAGCCGGGCGATGTCCTCGGCTGCCGAGACGGTGAGCGTGTAGATGATGCCGCTGCCCGGCAGGTCGCCGAGGTGCGCGAGCAACCAGCCGAGCCGCTGTCGAGCGTCGGGGAGCGACAGCACGCCGAGCCGCAGCGAGGCCCGCGCGAGGGACCCGCGGATGGTGAACACGGGGTCGTCGGGGCCGGCGGTCAGCTGCTCGGCGACGTCCTCGACCACGCGCTCGTTCGCCGTCGCGGTGGTGGCGAGCACGGGCACGCCGTGGGGGAGCGACCGGATGAGCTCGGCCAGCCGGCGGTAGTCCGGCCGGAAGTCGTGCCCCCAGTCGGAGATGCAGTGCGCCTCGTCGACGACGAGCATGCCCATGCGGGCGATGAGCGTCGGCAGCTGTTCGTCGCGGAACCTCGGGTTGTTGAGCCGCTCGGGGGAGACGAGCAGGACGTCCACCTCGTCGCGGGCGAGCGCCGCCTGCGTCTCGCCCCACTCGTGCGCGTTCGCCGAGTTGATCGACACCGCACGCACCCCGGCCCGGGCAGCCGCGGCGACCTGGTCGCGCATGAGTGCGAGCAGCGGCGACACGAGCACGGTCGGGCCGCCCCCGCGTCGCCGGAGCAGCAGGGTCGCGAGGAAGTACACGGCGGACTTCCCCCACCCGGTGCGCTGCACCACGAGGGCGCGCTGCCGGTGCTCGACCAGCGCCGAGATCGCCTCGAGCTGCCCGGGGTGGAACACCGCGTCGGGCCGCCCGGTCAGGGCGTGCAGCGCCTCCTGCGCCTCCGCAGCGATCGCGGGGGACGGCGGAGCAGGTGGTGGGGCAACAGACATGACCCCATGCTGTCAGCACCGACCGACGAAACCCGACCCGCGCCTCCAGTCTGTGGAAAACGCTACTGGTACGTGATCAGCGACGGTGTCGGCGCCACGTCCGCCATGGTCTGCTGCGGCGTCAGCATCGGCTGGTCCTCGTCGTAGAAGTTCTTCCATCCCCAATGGATGCCCTCGGGCGCCCCGACGTGCAGCGCCTTCCACGTCGCCTGCTTGTCCGGCTGCGACCCCTGCCCGTCGACGTGCACGAGCATGTCGAGCTCGGGGTGCTGCTCGAGCGACGCGCGGTCCTGGATCATCGACAGCCGGAACTGGTGGAGCACGAACGCCTTCGGGGGGAGCCCCTTCGAGCGGACCAGGTCCGCGAGCCACGAGGACACCTCGTTCACCTCGGAGGCCTTCACACTCCCGATCTGCTCGAGCGGGACCTGGTCGTGCCCGAGCCGCCACTCGGGGTCGAGCGCCAGCCACACGCCCGGCTTCGACAGCAGCGACTCGTACCGCTTCGCCTGCGACAGGAAGTCCGCGCGCCCCGGCTGGAGGTCGAGGATCACGGGCATCCCGGCGTCGTGCGCGGCATCGACGTAGGGCTCGAGGGTCGACACGGGCAGCTCGGTCGAGTAGTCCCCGTCCGCGCCGGCGTCCCCGGCGGCGACGGTCGCGATGACCTCCATCGCGGGTGTGATCGGCACGTCGCCGAGCCCCTTGTACGACGCCGCGACGGACTTCGCGCGCTGCACCGTCGCCGTCGGGTCCTGCTCGCCGAGGACGCCGAGCGCGGGCGCCCCCGGCGCGCCGTAGAGCGCCACGTACCGGTGGCCATCGAACGGCCGCTGACCGCCGTCGGGCAGCTGCCACCCGTTCTCTGCGGCGCGGACGGTCCACTCCGGGTCCGGCAGGTCGGCGAACGCCGCCCCCACCAGCACCGTCGGGTGGTCGCTCCGCTCGTGCAGTGCGGTCACGACGTCCGGCGCGGCCGCGGGGTCCGTCACACCGTCCGGCATCGTCACGACGCGGGCACCTGCCGCCTTCGCGGTCGCCACGGATGCGGCGTCGGCGGTCGCGTCCGCCACGACGACGGTGGCCTGCCTGGAGGCGCGGCTCGGCTCCGGCGCGTCCCCGCCGTCCGGCGCGTCCTGCTCGGGGACGTCTGTGTCGATCGCGACGTCGCCCTCGGCCTGGTACCAGCGGGCGCCGAGGCGCTCGAGTTCGTGCGCCGCCGGCGACCCGTCCTTCGCCGTCGACTCGTCCCGTGCCGTCGCCTCGTCCTTCCCGGTGAGGAGGACCGGGACGTGGGCCGCCTCGGCGGCGCTCGCCGCGGACCGCACGGCGTCGGCGTCGTCGGCGGGCGCGACGACGGCTCCGGGAGCGGACGCGAACAGCGCGCGGCTCGTGCGGACGGACCGCTCGACGGCGTCGGACTGGGCCGCGACCGAGACGGTCTTCCCGGTCGCCTTCGCCAGGGTCGCCCGGGTCGGGCCTTCCTGCGAGCCCGTGCACCCGGCGGCTCCGAGCAACAGGCCGGCTGCTGCGAGTGCGAGGAGGACACGGGAGGTGGGACCGGAACGCATCGGGCCACCCTACGAGCCGGGCGGCGGGGACCCTGGGAATCCGACGGGTGTCGTGTGGAGCCGCAACGCGCTGGAGCGACTCGCGCGGGACGACACCGCGTGGCGCGGGAGGGGGCTGGCGTCCGCTATGCTGGTCGGGTTGCTCCGCGCTCCGGTCGGACGCGGGCGACGTGGGTCCCTCGGGGCTCGCGGGCTGTGGCGCAGCTTGGTAGCGCACTTGACTGGGGGTCAAGGGGTCGCAGGTTCAAATCCTGTCAGCCCGACCGGAAAGCCCCGACGGAACGCTGGTTCCGTCGGGGCTTCTGCGTTGGCGGGCGTGCCAGGCCCGCGATCTGGGAGCTGGCCATCGGACCGGGCGACCGTCAGGACGAGCGCGACGTGCCCGAGCTGCGCGCCGCGGGCCGGCCTCCCCTTGCCCGGCCGCTGCGACCGAAGCCTCTGCCGGCTGCCGAGCAGCGAGGTAGCTGAGCGTGCCGTCGAGCAGATCAATGAGGTCGGCCGCAGACGCCTCGGCGAAGTCGATCTCCGCGATTGCCTGGAACCGGAGCGTCCCGTCCCCGTAGAAGGCCGGCCGCGTGCGGTTCCGGTTGTCCCGTTGCCACTTCCCGTTCTCCAACTGGACGTCGACGAAGCCGTGCACGATCACCGGCTCCCACTCGCCGCGCGGCTCCGGACGGCTGGATCGGGTGCGGCTCAGGAGCGATGCCAGGTCCGGGCGATCGGCCTCGAAGTGCGCTCGGAGGCTCGCAGCGTCGAGCGAGTCGGCCATGCTCGTGGCGAGGTCGTACGCCGCACGGCGTAACTCCTCGTCCTCTCGCTTGCCGGGCCGCGGGTCGAAGTCCACGCCGAACCGGAGTTCTCCACCGGACTTGGTCTCCCACCACCGGACTTCAGCCATGAAGGTCCGGTCCTTCCCTTCGCCACGGATCGGTGTCCACCCTACGACGAGCGGGATCCCACCGCCGGCGGTCACCCCGCCGCCCGCCAACCGACCTCGCGAGCGAAGATCCTCGGCGATACGTCGCGTGGCGACGCGCGCGAGGAACTTCTGGTCGAGACTGGCGACCGGTCGGCTGCGCCCCGCGGCGCGAACACGCCGGAGATCGATCGGTCCCAGGTGCTGACGGTCGCCGCCGTCTCGACCGCGAGCGCTCGGGCGAGCGGGTCCTCGGTCCCCGACCACCGCGCGAGCAGGTCGGCGAGGCTGATGAAGGTCCAGCTGGGCGCGTCGGCGCCCACTCGGTGCCGGTCAGCGTCGAGGGCGGCGAGGTACAGGTCGGGGCGGGGTTGCAACGCCTCGTACTTCCCCTGCTGTTCGGCACTCATGATGTGTCCGAGCTTCACCTCGATGACCGCTGTCCGCCCGCCCGCGGTGAGCAGCAGGTCCGCCCGGTTCGCGTTCGATGCCTCGCGCGTGACCTCGTCCGGGATGAACCCGACGACGCCCTCCCACGGTGACGGATCCCGGTCACTCAAGAGCTGGATGATGTCGGACACGGTCGTCTCCTGCGCGAGCAGGCGACCGAGCCCCCGGTTCTGGACCCACGGTCGGATGTTGTTCCCCACGACGAAAGAATGGCGGGGGACCGACACGGTACCGGTTCGCCGCGCCGGACGGACCCCGGATGTGACCAAAGCAAGGGGTCGACCGCGAACGACGGGGTCAGCGACCGCCACCCGCCCCCGGCGCCCACCCGAGCTCCGGCCCGAGCCGCTCGGCCATGTCCGTGATGATCTGCGCGTAGTCCTCCGCCTCGAACGAGAACGGCAGCGCGAACGCGACCTCGGTGGACACCTGATACCCGGCGTCCGCGCGCAGCCGATCAGCGATCTCGGCCGACGTCCCGACCAGGTCGGCGGCGAAGAGCAGCTTCCCGGGCCCCATCGGCACCCCGACACGGCCAGACCGACCCTCGACGTACGAGCGGTACCGAGCCACCTGCGAGGGTGTCGCGGTGTCGGTGGGGATCACGACGAGGCCCTGCGAGACGCGGGCGGTCCCAGGGGACGGGTGCGCCTCGAGGTACGCATCGATCTGGGCGCGCTGGTTCGTCGCGAAGTCCGTGCCGATCTCGCTCCGCGTCACGCTCGAGGTGAGCAGGTGGAACCCGTTCTGCGCCGCCCACACGGCGGACCTCGTGCTCCCCGTGCCGTACCAGAGCCGGTCGGCGAGGCCGGGGCTCTGCGGCTGGACGGTCGTGGCGAACTCCTCGATGCCGCGCTGCTCGGCGACCTCGACGACCGGGTCGCCGCGGACGAGGTTGCGGAAGCGCAGGAGGCGGGCCTCGCTGAAGTCCTCCTGCTCGGCGGTGTCCGGGTACAGCGCCTCCCGGTAGAGGTCGTAGTTCATGGGCGTGCCCGACGAGAAGCCGGGGTTGAGCCGACCGCCGAGGAGCACGTCGACCGTCGCCAGGTCCTCTGCCAGTCGGAACGGGTTCTCGGCGCCGATCGGCGTGACGGCCGTCCCGAGCGCGATCCGGGAGGTCCGCTGTGAGGCTGCGGCCATCACCGCGACGGGGGAGGAGATGCCGTGCTGCAGGTGTCGGTGCCGCAGCCACGCGCTGTCGAAGCCCAGGGCCTCGGCGCGCTCGATGACCCGGAGCGTCTCCTCGTGACCGAGTCGGGGCCGTGCCGGGTCGAACGACCCGATGGTGAGGAAGCCGAGGCGTTCGAGGGGACGTCCGTCGAGGGGCATGCGTCGATCGTCGCAGACGAACCGGTGCGAGGGGCGTCGGCGGTCGTGTCGGGTGGGTCAGGGGACGCGGACGGTCCGGCACCCGAGGTCGATGCCGCTCGTGCCCCAGTAGGGGTCGGCCGCGGTGACGCACACCCGGTGTGCCCCCGACGCCGCCCGGACGACCCCTCGGAAGCCGTGGTCGCCGGTCACGTGCAGCGCGCGGTCGACGTCGGCGCGCGGCCTCGTCGTGGTCAGCAGCGCCGCCTGGGTGCCGTCGACGTCCACGGCGACGTCCATCGGGTCGGCGGCGCGCTCGACGTCGACCGCCCAGCCCGACACCGTGACGCCACCCGTGGTGCCCGCAGCGCCGTCGAACGCGCCGTGGGTCGGGACGATCGTGGTGCCGCTGATCCGACTGTCGTACGGCACTTCGGGATCGGACGTGCCGCGCACGGCCTGGAACTCCCAGCCCGTCAAGCGTGTGGTCCGGGTGTCCCATACCTGCCGCGCCGTGGTCGTCATCGTCACGGAAGCGCCGGGGCGGAGCGCGGGCAGGGTGCAGGTCGTCACACGGGTGACGGTGTCGACCGTGCAGCGGCCGGAGGAGCTCGAGACGGCGACGTGGTCGAAGGCGCGCAACGACGCCTTGTCCGGTGGGTTGGTACCGGTGTCGTAGGCGAAGCGGAGCCGGACCGGCCCCGCCGTGGCCGCGGTCCCGACGTCCTGCACCGTGAAGGCCCACTTCGCCGTGTCGTGGAACGCCACCTGGGTGGTGTCGACGGCGTCGATCTGGAGCCCGGCGGGGTCGTCGGCCGCAGTCGCCGCGACGGGGGCAGCGAGTGCGCCGAACGGGACGGCGAGGCCCATGAGGACGACCATCGACAGAGCGACGCGTCGGGAACGTGTGGACTTGACGGGCATCGGCGCCTCCTCGTCGGGTGCGACGAACGCTACGGCGCAGGTGCAGTGCTGTCCGGCGTGGACCGTGAGAGCTGGCTCAGCCCCCGACGCACCCGGGACACCGCGCACTCCCACCGACGCAAACCGGACTCCCAGGCGAACACGCATGTTCTGCCCCTAGTGTCGCGCCAAGCGCAAACGCGTGAACTCACTCGCATTGGTTGAAGGACCGATCCGTAACGGAAGGTCGGTCCTCATGACCACCACTCCGCTCGCACCGGGTTACACCCGCACCCGTCCCGCAACAGGTCCCCGCAAGGGCACCTCGACCTACTCCGCGCTGCTGGCGCAGGTGAAGGACGACGGCCTCCTGCGCCGCCGCACCGGTTTCTACTGGTCCCTGTTCGGAACCCTCATCGGCTCCCTCGCCCTCGCCTGGGTCGCGTTCGCGTTCCTCGGCGACTCGTGGTTCCAGCTCATCGTCGCCGGAGCCCTCGGCGTCCTCTTCACGCAGTTCGCGTTCCTCTCGCACGAGGCCGCGCACCGCCAGGTCTTCGCCTCGCAGAAGTGGAACGACCACGCCGGCCGCTGGCTCGGCACGTTCATGGTCGGCCTCAGCTACTCGTGGTGGATGAACAAGCACACCCGCCACCACGGCAACCCGAACACCGTCGGCAAGGACCCGGACATCGCGCCGGACGGCATCCGCTTCCTGCCGGAGGACGCCGCGTCGGTGAAGGGCCCGCTCATGACGACGTTCATGCGCTTCCAGGGCTGGCTGTTCTTCCCCCTCCTCACGCTCGAGGGCCTGAACCTGCACCGCTACGCCGTGATGAGCATCGTCACGGGCAACGGCACGAAGGCCGACGTGAAGCACCGCTGGCTCGAGGCCGGCCTGCTCGTCGCCCGCTTCGGCATCTACCTGACCATCGTGTTCTGGTTCCTGCCGTTCGGCATGGCCTGCGCGTTCCTCGGGGTCCAGCTCGCCGTCTTCGGCGTGATGATGGGCGCCTCGTTCGCCCCGAACCACAAGGGCATGCCGACCATCGCGCACGACGCCAAGGTCGACTTCTTCTCGCGCCAGGTCCGCACCTCCCGCAACATCCGCGGTGGCTGGTGGGTCTCGTTCCTCATGGGCGGCCTGAACTACCAGGTGGAGCACCACCTGTTCCCGTCGATGCCGCGTCCGGCGCTGAAGCAGGCCCGCCTGCTCGTCCGCGACCACTGCGACACGCTCGACGTGCCCTACACCGAGACCACCCTGCTGCGCTCGTACGGCATCGTCGTCCGGTACCTCAACCGGGTCGGGCTCGCCGCTCGTGACCCGTTCGCCTGCCCGATGGTCGCGCAACTGCGCATCCACTGAGAGGGGTGGCTCTGATGCCCACCGGAACCGTCAAGTGGTTCGACAACAACAAGGGGTTCGGCTTCATCACCCCGGACGACGGGTCGGACGACCTGTTCGCCCACTTCTCCAGCATCGTCGCGTCGACGGGCCTGCGCTCGCTCGAGGACACCGACCACGTCCGCTACGTGGTCGGCCCCGGCAAGAAGGGTCCGCAGGCCGACGAGATCTCCGTGATCCGCGGCTGACGTCACCAGGTGACGGACGGGAGGCGCGGTGCCAGCTGGCACCGCGCCTCCCGTCCTTCCATGACGGGGATCAGGGCGTCAGGACGATCCGTCCGAAGACCTCGCCGTCGTCCATGCGGCGGTGCGCTTCCGCAGCGTCTGCGAGCGGCAGCACCGCGTCGACGACCGGGGACAGGGTCCCCGCGGCGGCCGCGCGGAACAGCTCCGTCCGCGCCGACGCCAGGGCGTCGCGCGGCACGGAGTCGAGACTGAAGGTCGCGACCGACCGCGACTGCTGGAAGCCGCGGAGCAGGTGCGCACCGAAGTCCGCCGGCGGCATGCCGGCCACGGCGCCGACGAGGACGAGTCGTCCGTTCGGCGCCAGGCGGTCGATGAACGCGGGCATCGCAGGGCCGCCCACGACGTCGATGACCACGTCGTAGGACTCCGGCCCGTCGCCCGCGCCCTGCCGGTCGAGCACGTGGGTGGCGCCGAACCCGCGCAGCCGGTCGCCTCGCTCGGCCGAACCCGTCGTCACCGCGACCGCCGCGGCACCGGCCTGTGCGGCGAGCTCGACGGCGGCGATCCCGATGCTGCCGGCGGCTCCGCGTACCAGCACCCGTTCGCCCGGGGCGAGGTGCGCGGTCGCCAGCGCGAACCGGGCGACCGGGGCGGCCGAGCCCAGGGCGACGGCGTCCACGGCGTCGAACCCGTCCTCGAGCGGTGTGAGGTCCCCGGTCCCGGCGACGACCCGTTCGGCGTACGCGCCACCGACGCCCGTGAACGCCCAGACCCGGCGGCCGAGCCAGTCTGCGTCCCGCTCGTCCCCGACGGCGACGACGCGCCCGGCGACCTCGCTGCCCGGGACGTACCCGGGCTCGAGGCCGGCGCGCGCGATGGTCCCGCGCCGGATGACGGCGTCCACGCCGCCGACGCCGATCGCCTCGACGTCGACGATGACCTGGCCGGGCGCGGCGACCGGTTCGGGGAGCTCGGTGGGGACGAGGCCGTCCGGCGGACCGAAGGACTCGATGGTGACTGCGTGCATGCTCGCGACGCTAACGGACGCCCGCGTCCACTTGGCTAAAGTGGGAGCGATGACCGACGAGACGTCTCACCTCCGATCCGACGCCCGCGAGAACCGTGACCGCGTGCTGCAGGCCGCTCGCGAGCTGTTCGGCGCGCGCGGCCTCGACGTGACGATGCGCGACGTCGCCCGGCACGCGGGGGTCGGGCCGGCGACGCTCTACCGGCGGTTCCCGACCCGGCAGGACCTCGTCGACGCCGCGTTCGAGGACGAGCTCGAACTCTGCCGGAGCATCGTCCTCGAGGGTGCAGCGCTCTCGGACCCCTGGCTGGGCCTGCGTTCCGTCGTCAAGCGGACCGTCGAGTTGAACGCCCGCAACCAGGGCTTCGTCGATGCGCTCGTCGCGGCGGGCCAGGTGTCCGACCGGCTCGCCCGGCACCGCGCCGAGCTCCTGCACGCGATGGCGGGCCTGGCGTTGCGAGCCAAGGCCGCGGGGCGGTTGCGGTCGGACTTCGTCGTCGACGACCTGCTCCTCGTGCTGCTCGCGGCGCGGGGGCTGGGCGGGGACGACCCGGCCGAGCGACTCGGTGCCGCGCGGCGGTTCGCCGCGCTCGCACTCGACTCCTTCCGGGCGTCGGCCACGAACGAGCGGCTGCCCGAGCCCGCTCGCGTCGTGGGGGCCGTGCTCCGCACCGCGGTGTGACCGTGCTGCCGTCCGGACCTCCCCGTCGTTCGTTCCCGCTACGGGTGCGCTGGCATGTCGAAACGGGCGTACCTGGTCGAAAGAATCGACCAGGTACGCCCGTTCCGACCAGGTACGCCCGCGCGCCGCGGCCTACTTGATCCCCGTCGAGGCGATGCCCTGCACGAACTGCCGCTGGAACGCCAGGAACACCACGAGCAGCGGCAGCACCGTCACCGTGGCGATCGCCATCACGGCACCCCACGGCGAACTGAACGCCGGGTTGTTCGTCAGCGTCGAGAGCGCGACCGGCACCGTGAGGTTCTCGTTCCCCTGCAGCACGACGAGCGGCCAGAGGAAGTCGTTCCACCGGGTCATGAACCCGAGGATCACGAGCACTCCGACGAGGGGACCGCAGGTCGGCAGCACGACCCGGAAGAAGGCCTGGAACTCGCCGGCGCCGTCGAGCCGCGCGGCCTCCATCAGGGCGTCCGGCACCCCGAGCATGAACTGCCGGGCGATGAAGATCCCGACCACGTCGAACACCGTCGGCAGGATGACCGCCCAGGGGGAGTCGACGAGCCCGATCTTCGCGACGACGAGGAAGCTCGGCACGAGGGTGACCTGGATCGGGATCATGATCGTGACGAGGAACGCCGAGTAGAGCAGCCCCCGCCCGACGAACCGGAACTTCGCCAGGGCGTACCCGGCCATCAGCGAGACGACGACGCTCAGCGCGGTGCCGACACTGGTGATGAGCGCGGAGTTCCCGAGCCACCGCCAGACCGGCTGCGTGCTGAACACCTGCGTGTAGTTCTCGAAGGTCGGCCGGGTCGGGAAGAGCGAGAACGTGCCGCTCTGCGACTGGCCGCCAGGGGTGAGCGCGGAGACGACCATCCAGTACAGCGGGAAGACCATCAGGATCGCCAGCGCGGTGAGTCCGGCGACGAGCACCCAGCGGCCCGGGCGCGGCTTCCGCCGCGCGGCGGTCGGACGGGAGGCGCGGGTCGACCCCGCAACGGACAGTGCCATCAGATGGCCTCCTCTGCCTTCTTGTTGGCCCGCTGCCGGAGCAGCGTGAACACGAGCAGGATCGCGACGAGCACCAGCCCGAGCGCCGCGGCGTACCCCATCCGCGCGTCGATGAACGCGGACCGGAACACGTACTGGATGAGCACCGTGGTGGAGAAGCCGGGGCCGCCGCCGGTCATCACGTAGATGACGTCGAACGCCTGCAGCGAGAACACCACGTTGAGGATGAGCAGGATCGACGTCGTCGGTCGCAGGAGCGGCCACGTGATCGTCCGGAACCGCACCCACCGCGAGGCACCGTCGATCGCGGCTGCCTCCTTGAGCTCGGCGGGCACGGACTGCAGCGCGCCGAGGTAGATCACCATGCAGAACCCGATCCGGGTCCACACGACGACGATCACCAGGGACGCCATCGCCCAGCCGGGCGCGGTCAGCCAGGGCACGCGGCCGAGACCGAGCGCCTCGAGCAGGTTGTTCACGACGCCGTAGTCACCGTTGAAGATCCACGACATGATGACCCCGACCACGACGCCGGCGGCGACCATCGGCACGAAGAAGAGCGCACGGAACACCGAACGCCCGGGCAGCGGTCGGTTCAGCGCCACCGCCAGGGCGAGGCCGATCGCCATCGCGGTCGGGACGGTCCCGATCGTGAAGACGAGCGTGTTCCGCAGCGCCGTCCCGATCAACGGGTCAGAGCCCATGTCGACGAAGTTCTTCCCGCCGACCCAGGTGCCGTCACCGAGCGAGGTGCTCGAGTCCTGGAAGCTCAGGGCGATCGCGGTCACGATCGGGATGAGCGAGAAGCCGAGGAACAGCAGCGCCGCGGGGCCGACGAACACCCAGGGGACGAACCGGCCCTGGCGTCGTCGTGCGGCACCGCCGGCGGGGAGCCCACCGGTGGGCGGTGCGGTCGACGCCGTGGTCCGGACCGGCGCGGTCTCAGTTCGCAGTGACACTGCGCATCGCCTCCATCATCTGGCTCGAGGCCTCCTTCGGGCTGAGCTGCCCGAGCAGGCACAGGTCGAGGTAGTCGGCGAACACCGCGTTGAGCGACGAGAAGTACTGCCCGCTCTCGGCCTTCACCATCGACAGCGGGATGGTCGACCCCTGGTCGATGAACCGCTGCATGGTGTCCGAGTTCGCGGCGTACCCGATGTCCGCCGCGTCGAGGGACTCGCGGGCGGGCAGCCAGTTGCCGTCGTGGCAGAACTGCTGCATCTTCGGCCGCGAGGTGATCATCGCGACGAGTTCGGCCGCGAGCTCGGGGTGCTTGCTCGACTTCGTGACGGCGAGGGCGTTGCCGCCGAGGTCGCTCGCCTCACCCACGTTGCGGATCATCGGCGCCGTGCCCCAGTTGTCCCGCATGTCGGTGTCGAGCTGCACGATGGACTCCGGGTTGTTGAGCATCATGCCGATCTGCCCCGTCAGGAACAGGTTGCGGGAGACGTCCCCGCCGCCGCTCTTCGACAGGTTGCCGGTGGTGGCGAGGCCGTCGGCGTACCACTTGCGTCCGAACGCCAGGGCGTCGATCGCCTCGGGGGTGTCCATCGACGGGGTGGCACCGTCCTCGCCGAGGAACGCGCCCCCGTTCTGGTAGACGAACGGCAGCCACCGGTATGCGGTCTCCGGCGCGGACCAGCCGTACCCGAACGCGTACTTGCCGGTGACCTGCTTGACCTCCTTCGCGACGTCGAGGAACTCGTCCCACGTCCACGCGTCCGCGAGGCTCTCCGGCGGAGTGACCCCGATCCGGTCCATGACCTCGCGGTTGTAGTAGGTGATGAAGTTGTCGGTGTGCTGGAAGACGCCGTACACACCGTCGTCCCGGGCACCGATCGCCCAGAACGGCGTGCTGTAGTCCTGCTGGTAGTCCTTCGGGATCGAGCCGGAGATGTCGACGAGGCTGCCGTTCGCCGCGTACCGGCCGATCTGCTGCGGGGTGATCCGGATGACGTCGGGCGCGAGGTCCGCGGCGAGCCGGGTGATGAACCACTGGTGGAACTGGCCCGTGGTGACCTCGACGGCGACGCTGGTGCCGGGGTGCGCCGCGACGAACTCGTCGGCGATCTGCTGGTAGCTCGTGATGTCGGTCGGGATGTTCCAGGTCGACAGGCGGATGTGCTTCGTGCCGCCGTGGGCAGCGGTGCCCTGGCCGGCGCAGGCGGCGAGTGCGCCGGCCATCGAGATGCCGGCCAGCGCGAGGAACCCGCGTCGGGCCAGCTGGGTGGGTGGTCGGGTCGGCATGGTCCTCTCCTTCGAGGTCGTGGTGCCGTGGTGGTCCAGGAGGCGCGGTGCACGTCCCGGGGTCCGGGTGCGTCCGTGACGGGGCCGGGTCGCGCGGTGGACCCGGCCCCGTCGGCGGACGGGGCGGTCAGACGAGGGCGGGTCGCGCCTCCTGGACGGCACCCTGCTCGGCCGGAGCCGCGGTCGCCGGACGCAGCGACTCCGGGAGCAGCGCGGCGTGCGCGTGCAGCAGCTCGTCGGTCATCTCGGCGATCCGGTCGAGCGTGAGGTGCGCCGCGGTGAGGGGGTCGAGCGCGACCGCGTGGTGGACGTGCTCGACGCTGCCGGTCAGCGCCGCGCGGACGGCCAGCGTCTGCACGTTCGTGTTCGTCCGGTTGATCGCCGCGAGCTGCGGGGGGAGTTCGCCGAACGAGATCGGGGTGACGCCGTTGCCGTCGGCCAGGCAGGCGACCTCGACGCAGGCGTCCGACGGCAGGTTGGCGATCACGCCGGTGCGGTTCGGGACGTTGCCGTAGACCACCGCGGGGACGCCGGTGACGATCGCGTTGACGATGCTCGCGCCGTACTCGACCGACGGGGACAGGTCCGCCTTGAGCTTCTCGAGCTGCTGGTCGACGTCGCCCTGCTCGTCGTGGGCGAGGCAGATCTCGTAGTAGTCCCAGCGCTCCGGGATGTACTCGAGCACCGTCTCCGGGTCCTTGCGGAAGTACGGCACGTACTCGCTCGCGTGGTGGCTCGACTCGGTCTCGAAGTACCCGAACGACCGCATCAGCTGCGTGCGGACCTGCTCGTTGCCGCCCTCGTAGTTGCTCGCCGCCGCAGCCGCCTCGCTGTGGTCGCCGTCGTCGTCGTGCAGGTCGGCCGCCGCGACGCCGCGCCGGTGTTTCGCGGTCATCACCTCGCGGAGGCGCGGGTACAGGTCCTCGCCGTTCCGCCGCTTGAACTCGAGGATCCAGGCCTGGTGGTTGATGCCGGCGCTGACGTACTCGACCTCGTCGTACGGCACGTCCAGGGTCCGGGCGAGCATGCGCGTGGTGCCCTGCACGCTGTGGCAGAGGCCGACCGTGCGCAGGCCCTTCGCGTTGAGGAACGCCGTGGCCATCGCCATCGGGTTCGCGTAGTTGATGAACTGGGCGTCCGGGCAGAGCTCGAGCGCGTCGCGGGCGATGTCCTCGTAGGCGCGCACGGAGCGCAGGAAGCGGAACACGCCGCCGGGTCCCACGGTGTCGCCGACGGCCTGGTCGATGCCGTACTTCCGGGGGATCTCCACGTCCCACTTGTACGACTCCACGCCGCCGACCTGGAACGTGATGATGACGACGTCCGCGCCGGCGAGGGCCTCGCGGCGGTCGGTGGTCTCGAGGACCTCGGTGCCGAGGCCGTGGTGGGCGACGAGCTCGCGGGCAGCGCTCGCGGTGCGGGCGACCCTGCCCGCGTCGAGGTCCATGAGGTGCAGCGTCGCGCCCTGCAGCGCGGGGAAGGAGACGAGGTCGCCGATGAGGCGGAACGGGAAGACGAAGCCGCCGGCGCCGATGATGGTGATCTTGGTCATGCAACGACGGTAGGAAGCGGGGGCGGGTGCGGGCCTCCGGCTTCGGACGGCGGGGTTCCAGGATCCTCGGATGGGCCCGCTCGGGTCGCTGTCGGGCCCGGGGGTCGCTGTCGGGCAAGGAGGTCGCTGTCGGGCCCGCGGGTCGCTGTCGTAGGCTCGCGGTGTGCTCGACGTGGAGACGATGGAAGCGGCGTACTGGAGCCACCGTGGCCCGGCGCCGCTCATGCCGTCGTCCCACCGGCACGACGACCTCGAGATCAACCTCGTGCTCGACGGGCACCTCGACTACCGCTTCGGCGGTGCCCCGGTCAGCGTGCACGCCGGCGAGATCGCGCTCTTCTGGGGCTGGACCCCGCACCAGCTCGTCGGCGACGGGACGGGGACCGGGGAGTTCCGATGGGTGCACATCCCGCTCGGCGAGGTGCTCGCGTGGGGGCTGCCCGACCACGACCTCGGCGCGATGCTGCTCAACCGGCCGGTCGTCGTGCCGACCGAGGCCGCCGGTCGTGACGTCGAGTCGATGCTCGGCTCGTGGCAGCGGGACTTCGCGGACGAGGGCGCTGAGACCATCGCGAACCTCGAGGCCCAGGCGCTCGTCCGACGGCTGCTGCGGCACCACCGGGACGCCGTCGACCTCCGCCCGGGCGGCGGGCACGGCACCGCGGACGCCATGCACCGGGTGATCGACATGGTGCGGTTCGTGGTCGACCGGTTCCGTGAGCCGATCGAGGTGGCCGACGTGGCCGCGGCGGCGCACCTGCACCCGCACTACGCGATGTCGGTGTTCCGGCAGGACGTCGGGACGACCATCCTCGAGTACCTCACCCGGTGCCGGGTGGCCGAGGCGCAGCGGTTGCTCGCGACGACCTCGATGACGACGTCGGAGATCGCGCACGCAGCGGGGTTCGGGTCGCAGTCGAGCTTCTACGCGCACTTCGCCCGGGCGTGCGGCGGCCCGCCGGGGGAGTACCGGGCGCGGTCGCGCTGACCCCGGGCATGCGGGTCAGTTGATGATCTCGCCCCGCTCGTCCGCGCGCAGCGCCGCCAACCGATCGCGCCACGCCTGCAGCGCCTCCGGCGTCAACCGCGGCCAGTCCGTCACCTCGCCGGTGATCCGGAGCGGCGCCGTGCTGCGGTATGAGCGCGTCGGGTTGCCCGGGAACTTCTTGTCCGTCACGTTCGGGTCGTCCTCGAACGCGCCGGTCGGCTCGACCTCGTACACGCGGGGGAGTCCGTCGCCCGCCGCGAGCTCGGCCGCGAGCCCGGCGCCGTCCCGGAGCGCGGTGAAGTACACGTGGTTCATCACGACCTCGGGCCGGTAGTTCGAGCGGAACCCGGCGGTCAGCAGGTCGCCGACGTGCAGGTCCGCCTTGGTCCCGTGGAAGAACGGCCCGTCGTCCAGTGCGTCGCTCACGGCGTCAGGGTAGCCCCGCCGCAGGCTGCGGCGGCACGTCAGGTAGCGGTGACCTCGACGCGCCGGACGCTCCGGGTCGACGCGGCGACGGCGGTGGCCAACACGATGACGACCGCGCACCCGACGAGGGTCGCCGGGGTGCCGACCACCCCCGCGAGGGGTCCGACGAGCGCCTCGCCGAGCGGCACGGCGACGAACGACCCGACCATGTCGTACGAGTACACCCGCGAGAGCAGCTCCCGCGGCACGTTCGTCTGCAGCGCGTGGTCCCAGGCGATGGAGAACAGTTCGAGGGCCGTGCCGCCGAGCAGGAACGTGACGAGGAGCACGGGGAGCGTCGGGACGAGTCCGAGCGCGGCTGCGGGCAGCGCGGTCACCGCCATCGTCGCGACGCCGATGCCGAGCGCTCGCCGGGGGCGCCACCGCAGCGCCACGACCGCACCGAGCGCGAGCCCGACGGTCTGCGCGGACACCACGAGCCCCCAGGCGGCCCGACCGAAGGACCCGTCGGCCACCACGGGGCCGAGCACGGTCGTCGCACCGACGAAGGCGGCGTTCAGGACGGTGAACTGCGCCACCACCGTCCAGACCCACCGGCGCCGGGTGAACTCCGCCCAGCCGTCCCGGAGGTCGGCGAGCACGGACGTCGGCTCGGCGTCGACGTCCCGCACGCGTCTCGGCAGCCGGATCCGCGTGAAGAGCAGCGCGGCGAGCGCGAACCCCGCCGCGTCGATCGCCAGCCCCCAGCCGGCACCGACGACGGCGACGACCGCCGCACCCGCCGACGCCCCGACGATGGTGCCGCCGTTCAGCGCGAGCCGGATCACCGCGTTGGCGGGACGGAGTTCCGTCGCCGGGACGGTCTCGGGCACCATCGCCGCGGTCGTCGGCAGGCTCACCGCGGCGACCGCGCCGTTCAGGATGCTCAACAGGACGAGCAGCGGGACGGTGGCGCTGCCGGTCAGGACGAGCGCGGCGATCGTCGCCTGGGTGGCCGCGGCCGCGAGCGACGTGACCACGAGCAGCACGTCACGGGGCAGCCGATCGGCCAGCACGCCACCGAAGAGCAGGACGGCGACGTTCGCCACCGATCGCGCCGCCACCACGAGACCGAGGTCGACGGGGGAGCCGGTCAGGTCGAGGACCGCGAACGCGAGGGCGATGGGTGCGACCGCGTTCCCGACGATGCTCACCGTGCGGGCGGTGACGAGCCAGCGGAACGGGGCGTGGCGGAGCGGACCGGCGTTCCAGGGAGCCCTCACGGTCGCCGCAGCGGGAACATCGAGACGGTCATCGAGACCGGCAGCGTCCCCGGGGTCCGTGGCGGTCGCGCAGCGGCGTGCAGGAGCGCCGCCGCGTCGCCGACGTGCTGCACCACGCGGCGCCACGTCTCCGGTCCGACCCAGAGCTCGGCGTCGGTCGAGGTCGACGGACCGGTCGTGCGGTCGTCGGTGCGCCGGAGGAGCTCCTGGACCAGGGCCTCGACGTAGACACGCTGGTCGTCCGCGGGGACGACCTCCGGAGCGGCACCCTCGTCGCCGTCGTCGAGCCGGAACCGCCGAGCCGACGACTCGTGCCGGTATCGCTTCGCATCGCCGCCCCGGAGCCGGACAGTCTCGACGACCCGCACGAGCCCGGCGCGTTCGAGCACCCGCAGGTGGTAGCTCGCCGCGGCCTGGGAGACGCCGAGCTCGCGCCCGGCCTCGGCAGCGCTCATCGCCGCACCCGTGACGAGCGACAGCAGTCGCAGACGGACGGGGTGCGCGGTCGCCCGGAGGCTCTCGATGGTGGACACGCAGGCCATCGTGGTCGGACCCGGCGCGACCGTCAAACGGCTCTTTGGGGGTCGGGCGCCGAGTCGAGCTCGCGACGGCGTCCCCCGAGCGGTCCACCCCATCTCCCCCTCAGGGTGGACGCGGCCGACTCCCAGGTCCCCGTAGCGTGGCCGCCGTGATCGAAGTCGAGCACCTCACCAAACAGTACGGTCCGAAGACCGCCGTCGACGACGTCTCGTTCGTCGTGCGGCCGGGCAGCGTGACCGGCTTCCTCGGGCCGAACGGCGCCGGGAAGTCCACCACGATGCGCATGATCATGGGGCTCGACCGCCCCACGGCCGGGCGGGCGACCGTGAACGGGCAGCCGTACACGTCCTTCCGCGACCCGCTCCGGCAGGTCGGGGCGCTGCTCGAGGCCAAGGCCGTCCACCAGGGCCGCAGCGCCTACAACCACCTCCTCTCGCTCGCGGCGACCCACGGGATCCCGAAGTCCCGCGTGCACGAGGTCATCGACATGACCGGCCTCGACTCCGTCGCGAAGAAGCGCGTCGGCGGGTTCTCGCTCGGCATGGGGCAGCGACTCGGCATCGCCGCGGCACTGCTCGGCGACCCGAAGACCCTCATCCTCGACGAACCGGTCAACGGCCTCGACCCGGACGGCGTGCTCTGGGTGCGGCAGCTCGCCCGCCGCATGGCCGCCGACGGGCGCACCGTGTTCCTGTCCAGCCACCTCATGAGCGAGATGGCGCAGACGGCCGACCGCGTCGTCGTCCTCGGCCGCGGCCGGGTCCTCGCCGACGCCCCCATCCAGGAGTTCGTCGCCGCGGGCGGCGGCACCGGCGGCAGCCGCGTCGTCGTCCGGACGCCGGCTCCCGACCAGCTGTTCCAGGCGATCGGCCCGAACGCGTCCGTGACCCCGCGCGAGGACGGCACCTTCATGGTGGTCGGCCCGGACGCCACCACGGTCGGGAACATCGCCGCCCAGGTCGGCGTCCCGCTGCACGAGCTCACGCCCGTGGGCGCCAGCCTGGAAGAGGCCTACATGGCGCTCACCCGCGACGACGTCGAGTACCGATCGGAGGGCACCCGATGACCGCCACGACCCTGCCGCCCACGATCGGGCTCGGATTCGGCCGGCTCGTCCGCAGCGAGTGGATCAAGCTCCGCAGCATCCGCTCCACGATCTGGTGCCTGGCGATCCTCGTCGTGGTCACGATCGCGATGGCCGTGCTCATCGGCAACGCCCTCGACGTCGGCACGCCCGTCGCCCAGGACTCCGCGAACGGCACCCTCGTGACGATCAACAGCGCCAGTGTCTCCCTGACGGCACTCGTCGTCGCGGTGCTCGGCGTGCTCATCATCACGGGGGAGTACGGCACCGGTCAGGTCCGCTCGACCTTCACCGCCGACCCCCGTCGGACGGGTGTGATCCTCGCGAAGGCTTCGGTCCTCGCAGTCACCACCTTCGTCGTCAGCGCGGTGTCGATCTGGATCGGGGTGTTCGCCTCGGCCGCCCTGCAGGCGGGCAAGGGCGTGCACGCCGACCTCGCCGACCCGTCGGTGTTCATGCCGCTGCTCGGCGCCTCGGTGTACGTCACGCTCCTCGCCCTGCTCGCGTACGGCATCGGACTCCTCGTCCGGTCGAGCGCCGGCGGGATCGCGATCACCCTCGGGCTCCTGCTCGTCGTCCCGATCGTGCTGTCGCTCATCGCGAGCGTGCTGCAGGCCCAGTGGCTCCTCGACGTCACGAAGTTCCTGCCCGACCAGGCCGGGATGCAGCTGTTCACCTACTCGGCCGGCGACGCCGCGCCGCAGGAGGGCATCGTCCTGAACGGCTGGGGCGGCTTCGGCGTGCTCGCGGCCGAGGTGGCCGTGGTGGGCGCACTCGCACTCGTGGTCGCACGCCGACGCGACGTCTGACGCCACCATCCCCCGGACTGGAGGTGGGCCCCGCCAGCCGGTACCGGCGCGCCGCGCCAGCGGGGCGCCGGCCGTGCCTGGAGGGACGGTGCCAGCTGGCGCCGCGCCTCCAGTTCCGTAGGCTCGCACCGTGCACCGCCCCCACCTCCTCGTCCCGCCGCTCGCCGTCCTGCTCCTGCTGGCCGGCTGCACGGCGACGCCGACGGTCGACGAGGAGGCGCTCGCCGACTGGCGGAGCGCACAGGAGGCGGTTACGGAGACCGACCCGGACGTCCTCGGCGTGCTGACCGCGGACATCCAGCCCGGCGACGAGGACCCGTCCGAGGTCGGGACCGGCGTCACGCTGCGGTTCCCGGCCGCGAAGGCGATCGACCACCTCGAGTTCTCGTGCTTCGGCAACGGGCACATGCGCGGGATCGTCCGCATCGAGTCCCGGGGCGGATCCGGCGACTTCACCGTCGACCCCGTGGCCTGCCGGGACAGCCCGAACCCGATCCGTCTGACACGGCTCGCGAGCACGGACGTCGACTCCGTCGCGTTCAACGGCTTCGACAGCGACCGGTCGAGCGCGTGGCGGCTGGTCATCGTCGGGACGGCACCGTCCGCCGGCTGATCAGCGCCCGAGGTCGTACCGGTGCAGCGTCACCCCGTTGTCCCACCGCTGCTGCTCGAGCAGGTCGAGGACCAACGGCGGTCGCGCACCCGACGGCGGCGGGTCGAACAGCGGACGCCCACGCCCGAGGACGGCCGGGTGCGTGAAGACCATCAGCTCGTCGAGGAGTCCGGCGTCGAGCAGCTGCGTCGCGATGCTCGGACCGCCGACGCCGATGTCGCCCTCGGACTCGGCGCGGATGCGGGCGAGCTCGTCGATCGCGTCCTCGTCGCGGCCGATGATCCGCGTGTTGTGGTCCGCCGCCGTCCGCGACCGGGAGACCAGCACCTTCGGCTGCTCGGTCCAGATCTCGCCGTACTCGCGCATGTACGCGGGCATGGACTCGTCGGTGCGGGCGTCGGGCCAGAACGGGTCCATCATGTCGTGGACGATGCGGCCCTCGACGGACAGCGTCATCGCCCGGGCGCGGCGGTTGAACTCGCGGTGCACGGTCTCGTCGATCCGGATCCACTCCGGTCCCTCGACGCCGCTGTGCTCACCGGCCTCGGTCTCGACGAAGCCGTCGAGCGAGGCGTTGATCCAGTACACGAACCGTGCGGGCATCTCGCGACTCCTTCGTCGGACGGGCCGGTGGGCGTGAGCGTACGCTCGCGCTCGTCCGCACGCTCCTCGACGACGAGAGCAGGTCCACCGTGCGCCGGTCACTCAGAGCAGTCCTCGCGATCGCGACGGTCGCGGGGCTCGCGACCACGTTCCTCCAGGTCGGTGCCGGCAGTGCGCCCGCCGTCGCCGCGGAGACCACGTCCGCACGGGGCGGTGCCGCGCCGACCCACCACAACCCGATGACACTCGCACTGCCGGACGGCCAGACCGCGGCGAGCTGCGCCGACCCGACCGTCGTGCGCGGGGTGGGACGCGACCGGAACTGGTACCTCTACTGCACGACCGACGCCCTCACGGCGACGGAGCAGAACCCGGACGGGTCGCTCGTGCAGCACGGCGTCCCGACGTACCGGTCCACCGACCTGACGCACTGGACGTACGTCGACGACGCCTTCCCCACGAAGCCTGCCTGGGTGGGCGACGCGAACGGCATCTGGGCGCCGGACGTCGTGTACCGCGCCGGGACGCAC
Organism: Curtobacterium sp. 320; assembly: GCF_031455235.1. NCBI lineage: Bacteria > Bacillati > Actinomycetota > Actinomycetes > Micrococcales > Microbacteriaceae > Curtobacterium > Curtobacterium sp. 320. The sequence continues at coordinate 155,548 of NZ_JAVDSI010000009.1, forward strand.
GGGCGCCCGGGCACCTGGTACCTCTACTACGCGGCGTCGGACACCCCCAGCGGCACGGCACCGACCGGCGGCGGGTCGGCCGTGGGCGTCGCGACGAGCCCGAGCCCGACCGGACCGTGGACGGACTCCGGCGGACCCGTCGTGGCACCGCAGGCGGCACCGAACGGCACCGGGCAGCGGTGGGAGTTCGACCCCGAGGTCATCACCGACCACGGCAGCACGTACCTGTACTTCGGCAGCTACTTCGGCGGGGTGAACGTCCGCCGGCTGAGCACCGACGGCCTGCAGTCGATCCCTTCGACCGAGCGGCAGATCGCGATCGACAACCGCTACGAGGGCACCTACCTGATGCGGCACGACGGCTGGTGGTACTTCATGGGGTCCGCCACGAACTGCTGCAACGGCGCCCTGACCGGGTACGGCGTGTTCGTCGCCCGGTCGCGCAGCCCGCTCGGCCCGTTCACCGACCAGGACGGTGTGCGGATCACGAGCACCCGGGTGGGTGGCACGCCCCTGCTCGCCCAGAACGGCAACCGCTGGGTCGGCACCGGGCACAACACGGTCGTCACCGACCTCGCCGGACAGGACTGGATCGTCTACCACGCCGTCGACCGGGACGACCCGTACTACGCGGGCCAGGGCACCTACACGAAGCGGCCCGTGCTCATCGACCCGCTCGACTGGGTGCACGGCTGGCCCGTGGTCCGCGGCGGAGCCGGCCCCTCGGACGGCGTGCAACCGGGGCCGGTGGCGCAGCCCGGTCAACGGCCGACGTACCGCGCCACCGCCGCACCGGTCGACGTGCCCGGTCGGACGATCCGTGCGCTGTCCACCGACTTCGACGGGAGGACCCTGCCGCCGGCGCTCCGCTGGACCCGTGAGCCCGATGCCTCCACGTGGACGGTCGCCGGGGGCGCCTTCCGGTGGCGGACGCAGGACGCCGACATCCACCCGCCGCAGACACCGCTCGCCTCGGTCCTGTCCGAACCGGCGCCTCGGGGAGACTGGGTGGCCGAGACCACCGTCGCGGTCGACACCCCGGCGACCGGCGACGGCGTGAACTACGTGCAGGGCGGGCTCATCGTGTACGGGAGCGACAGCGACTACGTCCGCCTGACCTCGAACTCGATCTTCGACACCCGGCAGACGGAGTTCGGCAAGCAGGTCTCCGGGCAACCGGCCGGCGCCCCGACCTACGGGAACATGGTCGTCGGGCCGGTCGGGGACACCACCACGCTGCGGATCGTGCACCGGTTCGTGGCAGGGGAGCACCGCTACACCGCGTACACCAGCGTCGACGGACGGCACTTCGTGCGCGGCGGGACGTGGACGGCGGACCTCGGGGCCGAGCCGCGGATCGGGCTGATCTCGCTCGGCGGTGCGGGCTTCACGAGCACCTTCGACGACCTGCGGGTGAGCACGGTGGCGACGGGCCGCTGAGCGCGCCGAGCGAACACGATCCCCGCCGGGATGCGAAGATGCATCGTTGCCTGCCGGAACCGAGAACGAGGGTCAGATGAGTCCGACCGAGGACACCGCGTCCACGGCCCCACTGCTCGACGGGCGGTACCGGCTCGAACACGCCATCGGTCAGGGCGGCATGTCCGTCGTGTACCGCGGGGTCGACGAGAGCCTCCACCGGCCCGTCGCCGTGAAGGTGTTCCACGCCGGCACCGTCGACGTCGCCCGGCAGGAGGCCGAGCTCGGCGTCCTGGCGTCCCTCGAGCACCACAACCTCGTGAGCCTGCTCGACACCGGCGTCGTCACCGGCCACGACGGCACCCGCCAGCGGTACCTCGTGATGGCGCTGGTCGCCGGGCAGGACCTCGAGGACCGGCTCTCCGTCGGCCCGCTCGCCTCCCGCCACATCGCCGAGATCGGCTACGACATGGCCGAGGCGCTGCACTACATCCACAGCCACGGCGTCGTGCACCGCGACATCAAGCCGTCGAACATCCTGCTCGTCGACTACGGCAACGACTCCGACCGTGCACGCGCCCGGTTGACCGACTTCGGCATCGCGCTCGCCGCCGGTGTCGAGCGGCTGACGGCCGACGGCGTGACCACCGGGACCGCCGCCTACCTCAGCCCCGAGCAGGCGCGGGGCGGCGAGGTCGGTCCGCCGAGCGACGTCTACTCGCTCGGGCTCGTGCTGCTGCAGTGCTTCACCCGCCGTCGGGAGTTCCCGGGGTCGCTCGTCGAGTCCGCCGTCGCGCGGTTGTCCCGCGACCCGGTGCTGCCCGAGCCGCTGCCCGAGCACTGGAAGGTCCTGCTCCGGGCGATGACCGCGCAGGACCCGGCAGCGCGCCCGGCCGGTGCCGATCTCGTGACCATGCTCCGCGACGTCGTCATCGCGGAGACCACCGCCGCCGACCACGTCGTCGAGACGACGTCCGCGGCCCAGACGACCGGCGACGCCGACCGGGCCCGCCCGGCGACGCTCGACAGCCTGCCCGAACAGGCGCTGCAGCGGACGACGGCGATGGCCGCGCGACTGTTCGACGCCCCGATCGCCCTGGTCGAGGTGCTCGACGAGGACCGTGCCTGGTCGCAGTCGTACATCGCCCCCGGTGTCGACGACGCGGCGCGCCACATCAACTTCCGCAACGGGTTCGCCCCGGTGCCGGTGCCCGTCGTGATCCCGGACGGCCAGACGCACCCCGAGATGCAGCACAGCCCGCTCGTCACCGGCCCGCTGGGCATCCGGTTCTACGTCAGCGTCCCGCTGGTGAAGCACGACGGCACCCCGATCGGCACGCTCGCGGTGCTCGACACGAAGCCGCGCCAGACGACCGGGGCGGACCTCGCGAACCTGCACGACCTCGCCGCGCTCGCCGTCACCCAGCTCGAGATCCGTCAGGAGTCGCTCCGCACGACGAGCGACGCGCTGCCGCTGGCACCCTGACAGGTGGTCGCGGTCAGGATTCGGTGAGGGCTGCTGCGTAGGCCCGGACCGACCGGTGGTACCGGGGGAGCGTCGGCTCCACCGCCTCGATCGCGACCCGGAGCGCCTCGTCGTGGCGACCGGCACTGTGCAGCGCGAGTGCGAGGAACACCTTCGGCGCTGCGCCGGTCGCCGGGTGCTCGGGGGCGTCGCGGAGCATCGTGATCGCCTCGTCGACCCGGCCGAGGTTGCGGAGCGTCGAGGCGTGCTGGACGATCATCCGCGCCGCCCTCGCCGGGTCCACGGTGTCGAGCCCGGCTGCCGTCGCGGCCGTGTAGTGGACGTCGGCCTCGGCTTCGTGGCCGCCGGAGTCGTTCGCCCCGCCGAGCTCGAACGCGCCCAGCGCCGGGTGGGGTGCGGCGTCGGCGAGGACCCGCATGCGGTCGATGCGCTCCTGGTCGTCGATGGTGTCGTCGGCCCAGAGTGCGGCGACTCGGGCTTCCCAGTCCTCGGTGCTCATCCCACCAGCGTATTGGCGGACCGGCCCGGGCCGTGCTCGACCGGGCCGCGCTCGACCGGGCCGTGTCGGACCCGGCCGTCCGACACCGTAACTCGGAACGACCGGACGAGGGGCACCCCCGGGTGCACGAGCGTCGGGGTGCGCCAGGCGAGCGCCGAGCCGATCGCGGGGTACTCGGCGGCGCGGACGAACCACGGGTCATCGTGGTCGAGGGCCTCGAACCGGATCGTGGCGCCGACGCCCTCGAACACGGCCGACCACTCGACCCACGGCGCGACCGACCCGTGCACCGCGTCCTCGCCGCTGGCCGTCGCCGTCCGGACCGCGATGTCGGCGCACGGCGGGAAGCGCCAGGTGAAGCCGCCGTACCCGGCCCCGACCCGACCGTTGCTGCCCGGGCCGCCGAGCCGGACGACCGCGTCCCCGGGCACACGGAACGACGACGACCACGTGAGTTCCCACCCGGTGTCGACCGCCCGCCAGGCGAGGGCCCGGTCCTCGTGCAGGGCGACGTGGCTGTCGGGACCGCGCCAGACGACCTCCTGCCGCAGGGAGGGGCCGTGGTGCTCGGCGTGCACGACCGTGGCGCTCCCGTGGTCGTCGCGCCAGACGTAGCCCTCGCCGTGGACGTACGTCCGTCCGCCCCAGCAGTTCACGCCGTCGAGGTCGGGGATCGCGAACCCGACGCCGCAGTGCCAGTCGTGGTCCGGCGGGTGGTGGGCGCTCACGACCGTGCCGCCGAGGGTCCGCACCGGGTGCAGGTACGGGCGGGGCGACGACGTCGGGATCGTCCCCGCGCCGTCGAGGACCGACGCGACCGGGACGCCGTCGACGACGAGCTCGTCCAGCGCCTCGTCGCGGTCCGCGTGCGCCCAGGGCGCGCCGACCTCGGAGAACAGCGCGCGCTGGTCCGCCGCGCGGTCGACGACCGCCTCGACGTCCGTGACGAGCGGCCGACGCGTGGGCCCCTCGCCGTCCCACGTCACCCACGGGTGGTCGATCTGCACCGGTTCGGTCGCCCGCACGGCTTCGAGTACCTCGACGAACGCGCCGGTCGACACGAGCGGCACGAGCAGCGCGTCGCCGCGGGACCGGTGGGCGAGCAGGTTCTCGAGTAGGTCGGTGCGTCCGAGGCCGTGGGTCACCCCGTCGATCGTGACCTCGTCGGTCGTGTACCCGAGGACCGCGCTCCCGGTCGTGCCGCGGACCCGCACGCTCGGGAGGACCTCGGTCGGCCCGCACAGGGTGAGCGCCGCGGTCGCCTCGCGTCCGGTGGTCGTCGTGACCCGGACGGCCGAGGTGTCGTCGCCCTCGATCGCGTTCGCCCGGTACAGCTCGACCTCCACGCGCGCCACCTCGTCGGCTCGACGGCAGCCGACGAGCGCGAGGGCGGTCGCCACGGCGTGGGCGAGCGGGTTCGTGACGACGCCGTCGAGGACGTCGACCCCGTCCACCCTGCGGCGGCCGGCCCAGGCGGAGCGGTCCCAGTACGCCTGGTCGCGCGTCCAGGTGCCGACGGCCGCGGCGGTCCGGACGGTCCCGACGAGCGACCCGTCACGGAGTGCGGGCAGCGCGTGCGACCCGAGGCTCTGGAACCCCACCTGGACCACGCGTCCGCTACGTCCTTCAGCGTCGAGCAGGGTCGCCAGGTCCGCGCGGGTCGTGACCGGCGGCTTCTCGAGGAGGACGTCGGCGCCGCTCTCGAGGGCGGCGAGGGCGAGGGGGAGGTGCGCGGCGATCGGGGCGGCGACCACGACGACGTCGATCGGGCCGATCGCGCGGGCTGCGGCGACGTCGAGGACGACGGGCACCCCGCCGTCCTCGTCGGCGTCGAGGGTCGGGTCGACCACGGCCGTCAGCGTGCAGGCCCCGAGGCCGACGAGCCGGTCGATGGTCGCCCGGTGGTGCAGGCCGTAGCCGCGCGCGCCGACGAGGACGATGCCGGGAGGCGCGGTGCGGCTCGGATCCCCGGCCGCCGGTCGCTCCGTGGTCACGACCCCACCGACGGGGTGCCGATCACGACACGGGTCCGGCCCGGCGCGCGTCCGGTGACGTGGACGTGCGAGCCCGTCGGCCGGTCCGTCCCGCCGAGGAACGCGTAGTCCTGGCCGGGCGCGTAGAACGCCGGTTGCGCGGGGCCCGAGCCGTTGCCCGGCCCGAACGTCACGGTGTCGGTGCCGACGCGGTACGAAGCGGTCCCGGTGACGAGGACGCGTTCTGCGGTGGCGGCGTCGGTGCTCACACCGGAGAACGTACCCCCGTCGCGGAACGTCAGCTGGAGCGACCACGGGACGTCGGCCCCGGCGGTCTCGATGTCGAGCGTGACCGCGTCGGCCGTCAGTGCGACGTCGACCGTCGTCGTGAGCGCCACCTCGTCGGCGGTCCGGCTGCCGAACGCCATCGACGCCGAGAACCGCCCTTCGTCGCCGAGCGCGTAGTCACCGTCTGCCCGCCGGTGCTCCGGTGCGAGCGGCTGGTGGTAGCCGGCCGACACGCGTTCGGTCAGCCGGAACCGGCCGGCGCCGAGGTCCTCGAGCCTCGTCGGGCGGAACGGGCCGAGGCCGAAGAACTCCCGCGAGAGCCGGACGTCGGTGAGGACGACGGCGCCGGCGACGACCCGCAGGAACGTCGGGCTGTTCGCGAGCCCGGAGCGGACGTGTCCGGCCGCCGGGACGTCCGAGCCGGCGAAGAGCACGACGTCGCGGTCGGCCTCGCGCACGTGGACGAGCCGTGCCGCCCGGAACGTCGAGGTGCCCCGGGGGAGCGGTGCGCCCGCCGGCAGCGGGCGCTCGAGCACCGGGTCGGTCATTGCCCGTGCGGCCACCGCACCGGGCTGCCAGGTGTCGGCGACCGCTGCCCGGGCGGCGACGGCGGCCAGGTCGGCTCGGTCGTCGAGCACCGCGACGTGCCAGAGCAGGGGCGCGAACGGCCCGATCCCGAACGGCTGCGACTGGTCCTGCCGTCGGGACTGCACGGTCTCGACGGTGTCGTCGGGCAGGAGCAGCGCGAGCGTCGCGTCGAGCGAACGACGCACCGGGTCGAGCAGCTCGGGTCGACCCAGCACCGACGCCAACACGAGGAAGGACGGGCACGAGACCGCCGCGGCGTAGTTCGGGCTGCGCTCGGACCACAGGCCGTCGGCGTCGATGTCCGGTCCCTCGGCGAGCCACTCGTCGATCCGCTCGACGAGGGCCGGGTCCGGGTGGAGCCGGTGGACGCGGGCGAGTGCGGCCGCGATCTCCCACCGGTGGTTCGGTGTGTGCACGCCACCCGTCAGCAACGCCGGGGTCGCGCGGTGCACGATCTCGTCGAGGTCGTCGGCCAGCGCCGCGGCCGTCGGCACGGTCGCACGGTACGGCGCGAGGAGCTCGAGGGCGTCGCACACGTCGTTGACCGTGAACGCGGAGTCGGGTGGGGAGAGGACGTTGTCGCCGCCGACGAACGTGCCGCCGGGGGACTGCCTGGTGGCGAGGTGCCGGACCCAGCCGTGCGCGGTGGCCAGGTCGTCGTCGGTGGGGTGAGCCGCGCCTCCCGTCCGCTCGTTCCGGACCCACGCCCCGACCAGGGTGAGGGCGCGCGCCATGAGTTCGCGGTGCTGCAGCGTCTCCGGAGCGTCGGTGGCCTGCCGGAGCCGGGCCGCGTCGGCGTCGGCCGCGGTGCCGGCGAGGTCGAGGAAGCCCATCAGTCCTTGAGGCCCGCGTTGAGGTCCGCGCCGTTCACGTACTTCTGGAAGACCAGGTAGATGAGGACGAGCGGGATGATCGAGATCACCGAGGCGCCGAGCAGGACCGTCCAGTTGACGTTCTCCGCGCCGACGATGCTCTGCAGCGCGATCTGGATCGTGAACTGGTGGGGGTCGTTGAGGACGAGCAGCGGCCAGATGTAGTCGTTCCACCGCCACTGGAACGAGAAGATCGCGAGCGTCAGCATGATCGGGCGGGAGATCGGCAGCATGATCCGCCAGAAGATCCCGAACTCGCTCGCGCCGTCGATGCGGGCGGCCTCGACGAGGTCGTCCGGCACGGTGAGGAAGAACTGCCGGAACATGAAGATGCCGGTCGCGGTGATGACCGACGGCACGATGATCCCGGCGAGCGAGTCGTACATGCCGAGGTCGCGGATCACGATGAACGTCGGCGCGAGGATGACCTCGGTCGGGAGCATCGTCGTCGCGAGGATGCAGACGAAGAAGACCTTGAGCCACCTGTTGTCGTACTTCGCCAGCGCGTACCCCGTCGCCGCGCTCGCCAGCACGGTGAGGACGGTGGTGACCAGCGCGACGATGACGGTGTTGCCGAAGTAGCGGGCGAAGTCGTAGCTCGCCCAGGCCTCCGTGAAGCCGCTGACCGACCACGTCTTCGGGAACAGGGTGAGCGGGTAGGAGAACAGCTCGCCGCCGGGCTTGAACGCGCTGAGGACGAACCAGAGCACGGGGAAGCCGAACGCGATGATGAAGACCCAGAGCAGGGCGGTGGCGGCGATGGCCCTGGGGCGGGGCGGGCCGTCGAGGCGCTTGGTCCTGGTCGTGTTCTTGTTCTTGGCGTTCCCCGACGTGACGTCGGTCGCGGGTGCGCCGGAGGCGCTGGGCAGGGTGGCGGTCATTGGCGGGCCTCCGTCCGACGGTTCACGGCCAGCTGGATGAGCGCGATGGCCATGAGGATGAGCATGAGGACCATCGACGCCGCGCTCGCGTAGCCGATGTGGGCGTTCTGGAACCCGTTCGTGTAGATGTACTGCACGAGCAGGTTGTTGTCGGTGCCGGGACCGCCGCCGTTGAGTGCCTGGATCGTCGCGAACTCCTTGAAGGCGCCGAGCGACGACAGCAGGACCACGATGAACGACGTCGGTGCGATGCTCGGCAGCGTGATGTAGCGGAACTGGTGCCAGGCGCCGGCGCCGTCGAGGGACGCCGCCTCGTAGTAGGACTGCGGCACGTTCCGGATCGCGGCCACGAACAGCAGCATGTTGAAGGCGGCTCCGGCCCACGCGGTGGCGAACACCACGACGAGCAGCGACAGGTCCGCGTTCGACTGCCACGGGACGGCCTTGCCGCCGAAGGACTCGATGACGAAGTTCGCGAGCCCGAAGTTCTCGCCGAACATCCACCGCCAGATGACGCCGGTCACGATCGGCGAGATGAGCCACGGCACGAAGAAGACGATGCGGGCGACGCTCCGGCCCTTCGCCGCGGGGCTCGTGAGCATGAGCGCCATCGACAGGGAGAGCACGAAGCCGAGCGGTACCGCCACGATCGCGTAGAGGAACGTCCGGAGGAGTGCCGCGTAGAAGGTGTCGTCGGCGAACAGCTCGAAGTAGTTCTCGAGCCCGATGAACTTCGGGGCGACGACACCGTTGTAGTCGGTGAACGAGTAGCCGAGGCCGATGACCGCGGGCCACACGAAGAACACGACGAACAGCACCGCGTTGACGCTGACGAAGAGGATCGGGGCGAGGACGGGCTTGCTGACGCCGGAGCGGCGGCGCTTGGTGGTCCTCGCGGCGCCGGGCCGGCGGGGCGGCACCGGGGTGGGCACGGCGGTCTGCACGTCGCCGGCTGCGGTGGGGATGCTCACGATGGTCCTCTTCGTTCGTCGCGGTGTTGCTCGGGGGACGACGTCGGGGTCGGGTGCGTGCACCCGACCCCGGTCCGTCATCCGACGTGGTCTTCGTAGTACTTCGTGATCGTCTCGAGGGTCTTCTTGGCCGACTGCTGCCCGTTGATGAGCTTGCCGACCTCGGCGGTGGTGGGGTCGGTGCCGAGTTCCTTGCCCTCGACCGCCCACTTCGCGCTCTCCTTGGCGTAGGAGCTCGAGATCGGGTCCGCCGCGTCGATCTCCTTCTGGTAGAGCGCGAAGGAGTCCTTGGCGGCCTGCGACTCGAACGGGTAGCTGATGTCCAGCCCGGACTCCACCGGCAGGAAGCCGTTCGTCGTCACGAGCTTGGCGTAGTTCGTCGGCTCGTACATGTAGTCGATGAACTTCTTCGCCGCGGTGCCGCGGGCGTCCGAGTTCTCGAAGCCGACGATGTTGCCGCCGTAGTTGATCTCGGTGGCGTGCGTCGGGTCGGCCGGGGTCGCGGCGCTGGCCCAGTCGAAGTCGGTGATGTTCGACGCGAAGTCCGACGACTGCCAGACACCCGAGAAGTAGGCGACGACCTGGCCGCTCTTGAACAGGGCGTTCGGGTCCTGCCCGCTCGTCCACACCGACTTCGGCATCGTGGAGTCGTCGTTCATGTCGGCGAAGTCCTGCAGCGCCGAGACGGTCTTCGCGTCGGTCGGGAAGGAGCCGTCCTTCTCCTGCTGCATGAAGTCGGTGCCCTTGGTGAACATGTAGGCGCGCAGGCGGGACGGCGAGGAGTCGAACACCAGGTCGTACTTCGCGCCGGTCTTCGCCTTCACCTGGTCGGCGGCCTGCAGGAACTCGTCCCAGGTCCAGGCCTTCGCGGGGTCCGTCGGGTAGGCGATGCCGGCCTTGTCGAACAGCGACTTGTTCACGAACAGGCCCGCCGCGGTGACGTCGGACGGGATCGAGGTGACCTTGCCGTCGTCGTCCTTCGCGATGATGTCCTTGTCGATCTTGTTCGCGTCGTCGTCCACGATCGAGGCCAGGTCAACGGTCTTGCCGGTCCAGATCGGGTCGATGCCCGCGGCTCGCACGACGTCGGGTAGCGAGTTCGCCTGCGCCGACTCGCGGAGCTTCGTCTGCAGCCCGTCGTACGGCAGGTTCACGATCTTGACCGTGACGCCGGTCTTCTTCTCGTAGTCGGTCGCGAGGTCCTGGTAGCCCTTCTCCTGTGCCGTCGACGTGGAGAGCCAGAAGGTCAGCTGGTCGACCTTGCCGCCGTCGCCGGAACCGCTGCCGGAGGCGCAGCCGCTCAGGAGCGCCAGCGCGGCGATGCCGCCGACCAGCGCGAGCATTCTCTTGGATGACTTCATCGTCACTGCTTTCGTTCGGGACCACGGGCTGTGCCGCGGGCGAGCGTTCGGGGAGTCTCGGCCGAGGACACAAGGTCTACACGACGCCCGATGATTCTGGCAAGCGCTTTCCTGCAGAATGTTTGGACATGGTGACGTGAGGGCTCGATCCGTTGCCGCGGCGCCGCCCCGGCGAGCGGGAAATCGCTATCCTCGCCACAGACAGCCCTCGCCACACAGCGCGGAGCCGACGGACAGGAGGCGCGACATGCCCGAACGGAGCTCGGTCACCCTGGCCGACGTGGCTGCGCGGGCAGGCGTCTCGCTCGCGACCGCGTCGCGCGCGCTCAACGGCAGCGTGCGGAAGGTCCGGCAGGAGTCGGTCGACCGCGTCCACGCTGCGGCCCAGGAGCTCCGGTACACCGCCAACGTGCAGGCCCAGGCGGTCGCCCGCGGGACCACCACGACGCTCGCGCTCGTCGTGGGCGACATCGCCGATCCGTACTTCGCGGCCATCGCCGCCGGGGCCATCCGCGCCGCCGACGACGCCGGGCTCGTCGTCACGATCACGTCGACGGGAGGGGACCCGTCTCGCGAGGCGGCCGTCCTCGGCGTCGTCGCGGGGCTCCGGCCGCGGGCTGTGGTGCTCGCGGTGAGCCGTCGCCTCGGTGGTGGTGCCGAGCTGGCGTCGGCCGTCTCCGGGCTCGTCGCGGCCGGCGCGGGGGTGTCGGCGCTCGTGTCCGACCTCGACGGCGCCGTGGCAGGCGTGTCGGGAGTGCAACCACTCGTGATCCGGAACCTCAGCGGTGCTGCGTCGCTCGCCGGGGCCCTGGTGGAACAGGGGCACGACTCGTTCGCGGTGCTCGCCGGGGATCCGTCGCTCGCCACCGCGCACGCGCGCTACGAGGGCTTCGTCGCGGGCCTCGCCGCCCACGGGATCCGGGTGCCCGACGCCGCCGTGGTGCCGTCGGAGTTCACGCGGGACGGCGGGTACCGGGCGATGGTGTCGCTGCTCGACCGGGCTGCGGCGGGCTCGGGGGCGTTGGCGCGGTGCGTGTTCGCGGTCACGGACCTCATGGCGGTGGGGGCGGTCGCGGCGATCCGGGAGCGCGGGCTCGTCCCGGGGGTGGACGTCGGGGTCGCGGGGTTCGACGACGTGCGGATGCTCGCCGACGTCGTGCCGGCGCTGAGCACGGTGCGGTTGCCCCTCGAGGAGATCGGGGAGCGGGCGGTGCGGCGGGCCCTCGGGCTCGAGGCGGACGGCGCCATCGACGGCGAGGTCGTGCTGCGCGCGAGCACGGCGCGCTAGCGGGCCCGGGCGCGCCGAGCCCGGGCGCCCTGGGCCCGCGCTCGCCCTCGTCGCCCGCGCCCGTCCCCGCGCCCGCGCCCATCCCCGTCGCCCGGATCGTGAGCAGAAACGGTCGGGTGCCGTGGCGCGACTCGACCATTCCTGCTCACGAAGTGGCACGGCGCGCCCACGCCCCGGGCCCGCGCGCCCGCGCCGCCCGCCCGCGCCGCGCGCCCCGAACGCACACACCCGAACACGCGCGTGCGGTCGGCACGGGCCGTGGTGTACGGTTCCGGCAAGCGCTTTCCACCACGGTGGCGAGCGGGCCACAGCGAGCAAGGGAGCACGCGTTGACCACGCGCACCATCGGCATCATCATGAACGGCGTCACCGGACGCATGGGCTACCGCCAGCACCTCGTGCGGTCGATCCTGGCCATCCGCGACGACGGCGGGCTCCCGCTCCCGGACGGCACGAGGCTGCAGGTCGAACCGATCCTCGTCGGCCGGAACGCCGCGAAGCTCGAGGAGATCGCCGCCCGGCACGGCCTCGAGCACTGGACGACCGACCTCGACGCCGCCCTCGCCGATCCCCGCTGGGACGTCTTCGCCGACTTCGCCGTGACGAGCGCACGCGCCGACGCCCTGCGGAAGGCGATCGCCGCCGGCAAGGCCGTCTACACCGAGAAGCCCACGGCGGAGACCTCCGACGAGGCACTCGACCTCGCCCGCCTCGCCGCCGACGCCGGCGTGCCGAACGGCGTCGTGCACGACAAGCTCTACCTGCCCGGCCTCCGGAAGCTCCGCCTGCTCATCGACTCCGGGTTCTTCGGCCGGATCCTCTCCGTCCGCGGCGAGTTCGGCTACTGGGTGTTCGAGGGGGACTGGCAGACCGCGCAGCGGCCGAGCTGGAACTACCGCCGCGAGGACGGCGGCGGCATCGTCGTCGACATGTTCCCGCACTGGAACTACGTCCTCGAGCAGTTGTTCGGCCGCGTGGAGTCGGTGTACGCCCGCGCGGTCACGCACATCGACGAGCGAACCGACGAGCAGGGGACCGGGTACGCGGCGACCGCGGACGACGCGGCCTACGGCGTGTTCGACCTCGCCGGCGGCATCACGGCGCAGATCAACTCGAGTTGGGCGGTCCGGGTCGACCGTGACGAGCTCGTCGAGTTCCAGGTCGACGGCACCGACGGCAGCGCCGTCGCGGGACTGTTCGGCTGCCGGATCCAGCCCCGGACGGCGACTCCGAAGCCGGTGTGGAACCCCGACCTGCGGGACGACCGCGACTACAGGGCGCAGTGGCTCGAGGTCCCCGACAACGAGGTGTTCGGCAACGGCTTCCGCGCGCAGTGGGAGGACTTCCTGCAGGACCTGGTCGCCGGCCGCCCGCATCCCTACGACCTCCTGTCCGGTGCCCGCGGCGTGGCGCTCGCGGAGGCCGGTCTGCGCTCGAGCGCCGAAGGACGACGCATCGACCTGCCGGAGCTGACCCTGCCCACCGGGGCCGAGCCGCGCCTCCAGGGCGACAGCGCCGACCGCGCCGACAACGCCGAACGCACCGACCGCGCCGAGAGCGCCGACCGCGCCGACCGCGCCGACGACGCCGAGACCGTCGGAGCACGCGCATGACCACCCTGACCCTCCTCGCGCCCGACGGCACGACCAGCCGGGCCGACCTGCGCGAGCCGGCCGTCGCGGCCACCGCGAAGCCGACCGCCCCGCTCACCGAGCGCGTCGTCTACGCCGCCGCCCACGTCGTCCCGCGCACCGCCGCCGACAACACGCCGGGTGCGCCGGCGGACCTCGACTGGGACGCCACCCTCGCGTTCCGGCACCACCTCTGGTCGTGGGGCCTCGGCGTCGCGGACGCGATGGACACCGCGCAGCGGAACATGGGGCTCGACCCGGCCGCCACGCGCGAGCTCATCACCCGCAGCGCCCGCGAGGCGCAGTCCGTCGGCGGCCGCATCGTCGTCGGCGTGAACACCGACGACCTCCCGGACCAGGTCGCCACCGAGCAGCAGGTCGTCGACGCCTACGTCGCCCAGCTCCACCACGCCGAGGACGCCGGCGCGGGGGTCGTGCTCATGGCGAGCCGGCACCTGGCGCGCCTGGCGGGCAGCGATCCTGCGGTCTACCGCCGCGTCTACCGCAGGGTCATCGAGCGGGCGAGCGCCCCCGTCGTCCTGCACTGGCTGGGGGAGGCGTTCGACCCCGCCCTCGCCGGCTACTTCGGCGGTCAGCACGGCCCCGACACCGTGCTCGACATCATGGGCGACGCCGGGTCGAAGGTCGCCGGCATCAAGATGAGCCTGCTCGACGCCCGGGCCGAGGTCGCCCTCCGCTCCCGACTGCCCGCCGGCGTCCGGATGTTCACCGGCGACGACTTCCACTACGTCGACCTCATCGCCGGGACCGATCGGACGCACTCCGACGCCCTGCTCGGCGCGTTCGCCGCCGTGGCGCCGATCGCCTCCGCCGCCGTCCGGGCACTCCCCGACGAGACCGCCTTCCGCGCGCTGCTCGGCCCCACCGAGGCCCTGTCCCGCCACGTCTTCAGCGCCCCGACCTGGCACTACAAGACCGGCATCGCCTTCCTCGCCTGGCTGAACGGCCACCAGGGCGCCTTCGCCATGGTCGGCGGTCAGCACGCCGGCCGCTCCCTGCCGCACCTGTCCGAGACCGTCCGGCTCGCGAACGCCTGCGGCGCGCTCGAGGACCCGTCGCTCGCGGCGTCGCGGTGGCACGACCTGCTCACCGTGTCCGGTGTGCCCGTGACGGCCAGGAGGCGCGGCTCGACCCCCGCCGACCGCCCGCTCTCCGGGGTGGTCGCGTGAGCCCTTCGGTGCAGGCCTCGCGGACCGGTGCGGCCGCTGGCTCTGCACACCCGCATCCACGGCTCTCGATCAACCAGGCGACGATCAAGTACGCCTCGCTCCGGGACGCCCTCGACACCGTCCGCGCCGCCGGCGTCCAGGCGATCGGCACCTGGCGGGCGCCCGTCGCCGAGGTCGGGCTGTCCGAGGCCGTGCGGATGGTCGCCGACTCCGGCCTCCGGGTGTCCTCGCACTGCCGCGGCGGCTTCTTCACCCTCCCGGCCGGCACCGAACGGCAGCGGGCACTCGACGACAACCGCCGGGCGATCGACGAGACCGCGGCGTTGGCCGAGGCCGGCGCGCCCGGGTCCGCCCCGGTGCTCGTGCTCGTCGCCGGAGGTCTGCCCGAGGGATCCCGCGACCTGATCGACGCCCGGGACCGCGTGGCCGACGCCCTCGCCGACCTCGTCCCGCACGCCCTCGACGCCGGCGTCCAGCTCGCCGTCGAGCCCCTGCACCCGATGTACGCCGCCGATCGGGCCGTCGTGTCGACCCTCGCGCAAGCCCTCGACCTCGCGGCGCCCTTCCCGGCCGCTGCCGTCGGCGTGGTCGTGGACACGTTCCACGTCTGGTGGGACCCGGCACTCGCGGCCTCGGTGGCCCGCGCGGGCGCCGCCGGGCGGATCGCGAGCTACCAGGTGTGCGACTGGCTCATCCCGATCGCCGCCGACCCGCTGCTCTCCCGCGGTGTGATGGGGGACGGGCACATCGACTTCGGGCCGGTGACCGCCGCCGTGACGGCCGCCGGGTACGCCGGTGACGTCGAGGTGGAGATCTTCAACCAGGCCGTGTGGGACGCCCCGGCGACGGACGTGGTCGACCGGGTGGTCCGGGCGTTCACGGCCTCCGTGCCGCTGCCCCTGCCCCTGCCTCGCTGAGGGGGCGGCGGCGGACCAGCACCACGCTGTCGAGCACCTCGTGCGGCGCTCCCTCGGGCGTCACCGCGGTGCGCGGCCGGAGCTCGGCGGCGACGACCTCCCACCCGTCGTCGAGCCCCAGCGCCGCGAGGTCCTCCGCCGGCGTCGGGAAGCGGTACGCCCGCATCTCCTCGGGCAGGTCCCCGTGCGGGGGCGCGGCGTGCGCCGTCACGAGCAGGTGCCCACCCGACGCCACGAACCCGGCCGCCCGCCGCAGGATCGCCGCACGCGGGATCTCGACCGGCCACGACTGCAGGAACGACGCCGTGACGAGGTCGAACCGCGCCGCGGTGTCCCACGAGCCGAGATCGGCCGCGACGAACGCCGTCCGCTCCTCGAGCCCGGCGCTGACGGCAGCCCGGGAACCGCGGGTGACCGCCGTCACCGACAGGTCCACCCCGGTGGTCGCCCACCCCTGCTGGGCGAGCCAGACGACGTCGCCGCCCTCGCCACAGCCCAGGTCGAGCGCGCGTCCCGCTGGCAGCGACGACGCGACGTCGGCGAGCACCGCGTTCACCCGCCCCGACCAGATCCCGTCGTGCTCGGCGTAGCGGGCCTCCCACCAGCTGCGTGCGGTCGTGTCGGACGGCTCCCGGTGCGTGTGCATGCCGTCACTCCACCGCATCCCGCGCTCGACGGACAAGGAACGTTGCCGGACCGGCAACGACCCGGCGCCGCGGGGCGTGCGTCGGAGATCCCCGGGGGACAGGTCCCGATCGGTACGGCCATGCCGATGCCCGGCTGACAGCGCGCCCGGCAGAGCGGGGTCGTCCCCCGTTCGAGGGGCACACTGCCAGGTCGGGTTCACCTCCCCGTCACACGAAGTGCCCGAGCAACCGTCACCATCGAACGATCACCGCAGCACCGTACCTGCACCACTGCAACGCCATTCGTCACGCCTGAACCAGGGGAAGGCCCGACATGACGTCCACGGACACGGTGGTCGACGCGCGCACCCAGCCCGCGACCACGGACAGCACGGATCAGACGGGGGAGCCGCAGTACCTCCCGGCACCGCCCACGGACCGCGAGAAGTACTGGTACATGGGCGCGCAGCACCGCTGGATGCTGTTCGCCCAGGCCGCCGCCTTCGCGCTCATCGCCTCGAGCATCTGGCGGTTCTCCACGTCGGCCCCGGGGCTGTTGCTGTTCCTCATCCCGACGACGCTCTACTGCCTCACGCTGTGCGTGTCGCTCACCACGAGCGCACGGCGCAAGCGCTTCCACAAGCGTGACCACGTCGAACGCGTCGGCAGCTGGGCCCCAGACCGGTACCCGACGGTCGACGTGTTCCTCCCCACCGCGGGGGAGCCGCTCGCGATCCTCGCGAACACCTACGCGTGGGTGGCGAAGCTCCGCTGGCCGACGACCCTGACGGTGTACGTCCTCGACGACGCGGACCGCCCCGAGGTCGCCGAGCTCGCGCGGCGCCACGGCTACCGGTATGAGGTCCGGCCGGACCGCGGGCACCTCAAGAAGGCCGGCAACCTCCGGTACGGCTACGAACAGAGCGACGGCGACCTCATCGCGGTGTTCGACGCCGACTTCGTGCCCCGAGCCGACTACCTCCACGAGCTCGTGCCCTACTTCGACGACCAGAGCCTCGGCATCGTGCAGTCGCCGCAGTTCTTCGACGCCCGCAAGGGCATGCACTGGCTGCAGCGGACCGCCGGCGCCACGCAGGAGCTGTTCTACCGCTGGATCCAGCCCGCACGCGACCGCTCGAACGCGGCGATCTGCGTCGGGACCTGCGCGATCTACCGGCGGGCGGCACTCGAGCGCGCGGGCGGCTTCGCCCAGATCGGCCACTCCGAGGACGTCCACACCGGCGTGAACCTCATGCGCGTCGGCTTCCTCGTGCGGTACGTCCCGATCCTCGTCTCGAAGGGCATGTGCCCGGACGACCTCGCGTCGTTCCTCAACCAGCAGTACCGCTGGTGCACCGGGTCGATGTCGCTCCTCGCCGACACCACCTTCCACGAGAACCCGCACATCACGCTCCGGCAGCGCATGTGCTTCTGGTCCGGGTTCCTCTACTACATCTCCACCGCGGTGAACGTGTTCCTGTCCCCGCTGCCCGGGCTCGTGATGCTGTTCGGCCTGCCGCAGTGGATCATGCCGCAGAACTCCGTCTGGCTCCTCGGCGCGATGCTCATGTGGCTCGTGGTCGTCCCGATCATGTACCGGTCCCGGTGGCGGATCGACGTCCTGCGCATCCAGTCCCTGTACTCGTTCGCCCACGCCGTCGCGATCGTGCACGTCCTCACGGGCAGGACCCGCGAGTGGGTGCCGACCGGTGCGGCGAAGAAGGTCACCACACCGCTCGGCACGCAGATCGCGCGGGTGATGCGGATCACGGTCACCACGTCGCTCCTCGTGACGTGGACGGGCCTCGCGTGGGCCACCGTCCGGTTCGGCCCCGACGTGCTCTGGGCCATGTGGATCCTCGCCGCGATCCACGCGTACGTGCAGGTGCCGATGCTCTTCCTGTCGGTCCCGTCCTCGCCGCGGCGCGCGCTCCGCAGGCAGGCACGTGTCGACCGTCGGGAGGCGCGGACCGCCTCCCACGCACCGGTCACCGCCACCGGTGGCGCGGCTCCGACCCCCGCACTCGCCTCCGTCGCGGCGGCGGACGCGGCCGATCCGTCGCTCCCCGCGCCGCCGCTCTCGCCGACGGTGACCCCGTCGTCACCGGTCGGCGTCGTGCCGGAGCCGCGCCGCGCCTCCGGGCCCGCGTTCGGTGAGCGCCTCGACCCGGTGGTGCTGGCGGACTCCGCAGCACCCGTCGAGGAGCCGGTCCAGGCCGAGCGGCCACAGGCCGCCGGACCGCGCCGGTTCCGACCCGACATCCAGGGGCTCCGCGCCGTCGCGGTGCTGCTCGTGGTGGTCTACCACACGGGCGCGCCCGTCCTCACCGGCGGGTACGTCGGCGTGGACGTGTTCTTCGCGATCTCCGGCTTCCTCATCACCGGGCAGCTGCTCCGCGAGGTCGAGCGGACGGGACGGATCGACTTCGGCTCGTTCTACGCGGGCCGCATCCGGCGCCTGCTGCCCACCGCGCTCCTCGTGATCGCCGTGACCGTCGTGGCCACCCGCGTGTTCGACTCGATCCTTCGTGCGTCCAACGTGGCGTGGGACGGCGTCGCCGCGACCTTCTTCGCCCTGAACTACCGGCTCGCCGCGCAGGGCGTCGACTACCAAGCCGCGGACGGACCGGCCTCGCCGCTCGAGCACTTCTGGTCGCTCGGCGTCGAGGAGCAGTTCTACCTGGTGTGGCCGCTCGTCCTGACACTGGCGATCGTGCTGTGGAAGCGGCACCGTCGCCTGGCGATGGCGGCCGTGGTGACGCTCGTGTTCGGGGCGTCGATGTGGGCGTCCGTGACGATCACCGCGCACGACTCCCCGCTGGCGTACTTCTCGATGCAGACCCGCGCATGGGAGCTCGCGGCCGGGGCGTTCCTCGCCCTCGGCGCCCGGTGGCTCGCGAAGGCCCCCGGTGCGCTGCAGGTCGCACTGACCTGGGCCGGCCTCGGCGCGGTCCTGACGAGCGCGTTCGTGTACTCCGACGAGACGCCCTTCCCCGGCACGGCGGCCCTCCTGCCGGTGCTCGGCGCCTGCGCGGTGATCGCCGGCGGTGGGGCGTACCGCCGCGGCTCGGTCGAGACGGTCCTGCAGCTGAAGCCGTTCCAGGCGATCGGCAAGGTGTCGTACGGCTGGTACCTCTGGCACTGGCCGATGGTCGTGCTCGTGCCCGTCATGGTCAACCGCGACCTCGGGTGGCTCGAGAAGCTCGAGGTCATGGCGGTCGCGCTGTGGGTGGCGACGATCACCTACCACCTCATCGAGTCGCCCTCCGCGCGAGCGCGGTGGAAGCGGATCAGCTGGGCTGCGATCGGGGCCGGTGCGGCGGCCGCGACGACGGCGACCGCGGTGGTCGTGGTGTTCTCGGTCCCGGCGCTCGTCGGCAGCGGCGGGACGGTGCAGGCGGCATCGCTCGACGAGGGCGACTCCACCGAGATCCAGGCGACGATCCGGTCGGCGTTGACGACGTCGGACGTGCCGGCGAACCTGACCCCGAGCCTCACGACCGCCGCCGACGACCAGCCGGACTCGACGGACGACGGCTGCCACGCGGGCTACCTGCAGATCCAGCAGAAGGCGTGCGTGTACGGCGACCCGGAGGGCTCCCGGACCGTGGTGCTCTGGGGCGACTCGCACGCGCAGCAGTGGTTGCCCGCGTTCGACGCCGCCGGCAAGACCGAGGGCTGGAAGGTCGTCGCGTGGACGAAGGCCGCGTGCCCGGTCGCCCAGGACGTCGAGCTGTTCAACTCCTCGCTCAAGCGCACGTACACCGAGTGCCCGGAGTGGCGGGACGCGTCGATGCGGCGCATCCAGGCCCTGGACCCCGACCTCGTGGTGATGGCGCAGTCGGACAACGTCCCCGGCAAGCAGGTGTCGAACACCACGTGGGCGGACGGCACCGCCGAGACCGCGGCCACGATGCAGGCCGCCGGACTCCGCACCGTCTACATGCTGGACACGCCGGTGCCGGAAGGGGACGCGGTGTCGTGCGTGGCCGAGCACCTCGACACCGTGGACGAGTGCAACCAGGCGGAGCAACGCGCCTACGCGGTCTCCGGACGGCACGAGGACGTCGCCGACACGGTGCGTGCGGCCGGCGTCCCCACCGTCGAGCCGCGGGACTGGTTCTGCACCGACGACGGGTGCCCGGTGGTGGTGCAGGACAAGCTCGTGTACCGCGACCGGACGCACATGTCGACGGCGTACTCGAGGTGGCTCGAGCCGCTGGTTGCCCCGCTGCTCCGCACGTAGGCGGGCGGGGCCGGCGGCTGGCCCCGTCCGTCAGTCGGCGGGGCCGGCGTGCTCGATGCGGGCGCTCGCCGTGGCCATGTGGTCGTCCATCGCCCGCTGCACCGCGAGCACGTCCCCGGCCCGGAGCGCCTCGAGGATCGCCCGGTGCTCCTCGTACGCGGCCTCGGTGGCCTGGCGGGTCCGGACACGACGGCCGACCCACACGCTGAGCATCGATCGGAGGCTCTGCAGCAGGTCGGCGAGCACGTCGTTCCCGGCGGAGCGGGCGAGCAGCACGTGGAACCGGACGTCGGCGTCGATGAAGGCGTCCGGGTCGTCGAGCGCCTGGTGCTGCCGGTCGATGTAGGTCTGGAGCTCGTCGAGCTGCGCCGGCGTCGCACGCTGGGCGGCGAGGATCGCCGCGGTGCGTTCGAGCGACGACCGGACCTCGAGCAGCTCCCGGGTCCGGTTCGACGCGAGCATGAGCCCCCACGACAGGGTCGTCGGCAGCAGGTCCGAGGTCCCGCCCTGCAGGTACGTGCCGGAACCCGGGCGGATCTGCACGATGCCGAGGATCTCGAGCGCCGCGAGGGCCTCTCGCACGGCGGACCGACCGACCCCGAGCCGTTCGGCCAGCACCCGCTCCGAGGGCAGCCGCGAACCGGGAGCAAGGTCGCCGGCGGTCAGCAGGGAGACGAGCTGTCGGGCGACCTCGGAGGCGGGGGAGCCCGTCGGCACCGACTCGAGTTCGAGGCGGATGTTGAGCGGGTCGTCCGGGCTGAACGCGGGCATGCAGTGAGCGTACCGGTCGGTCAACCGGTTGCGGCGGGACTCCCCGCCGCTCCGTGGCGGCATGAAATGGTCAACCGGTTGACAAGTTTCGAGCGACCGCGCACACTGGTCCGTGCGCACCGATGCGTCACCTCCGTCCCCGGCGCAGCAGCCGACCGGAGCACCACCCCACCCGAGCAGGAGTCATCGTGGACATCCCCGCCACGCGAGGCATCCCCACCTCGGTCGTCGAGAAGACGGCCATCCGCAAGATCGCGATCCGCATCGTGCCCTTCGTGGCGCTGATGTTCTTCATCAACTTCCTCGACCGCACTGCGATCTCCTTCGCGGCCCCGAACGGCATGGAGGCCGACCTCGGCCTGACCGCCGCGCAGTTCGGGTTCGCCTCGGGCGTGTTCTTCATCGGCTACCTCGTGCTCGAGGTGCCGTCGAACCTGGCGCTGCACAAGTTCGGCGCCCGCGTCTGGCTCGCCCGCATCATGATCACGTGGGGCATCGTCTCGCTGCTCTTCACGTGGGTGCAGAACTACCCGCAGCTCGTCGGCCTGCGCTTCCTGCTCGGCATCGCCGAGGCCGGGTTCTTCCCCGGCGCGATCCTGTTCCTGTCGACCTGGGTCCCCGCCCGGCACCGCGGCAAGATGCTCGCGCTCTTCTACCTGGCGCAGCCGCTCACCAGCGTGATCGGTTCGCCGCTCGCCGGCTGGCTGATGACCCACGAGGGACTGCTCGGCGGCCTCGCGGGCTGGCGCTTCATGTTCCTCTGCGTGTCGATCCCCGCGATCATCGTCGGCATCCTGTGCCTCTTCGTGCTGAAGGACAAGCCGTCGCAGGCGAAGTGGCTCGACGAGGACGAGAAACTCTGGCTCGAGGGCGCCCTCGCGAAGGAGAACAGCCAGAAGGAGGGCAACGCGCACGGCAAGGGCGGCCTCCGTGCGGCGTTCGGCTCCGGTCGCGTCTGGATGCTCGCCGCCGTGTACTTCGGCTTCATCTACGGCCTGTACGCCCTGAGCTTCTTCCTGCCGACCATCATCGACGGCTTCCAGGAGCAGTTCGGCACCACGTTCGACCTGTTCCAGAAGGGGCTCATCACGGCGATCCCGTACGTGCCCGCCGCCGTCGTCCTCTACTTCTGGTCGCGTGACGCGTTCCGGCGCGGCGTCCGGGTGTGGCACATCGCGGTCCCCGCCCTCGTCGGTGGCCTGAGCATCCCGGTGGCCCTCTACATGAACAGCCCGGCCGCCACGGTCGCCGTCATCGCGATCACCGCGTGCTCGATCTTCGCCGCGCTGCCGAACTTCTGGACCGTCCCGACGCAGTTCCTCACCGGTGCCGCAGCGGCCGCGGGCGTCGCGCTCATCAACACGGTCGGCAACCTCGGCGGGTTCGCCGCGCCGTACATCACCGGCGCCGTCAGCGAGTGGACCGGCGGGTACCAGGTGCCGATGTTCATCGTCGGGTTCTTCATGGTGCTGTCGAGCGTCCTGATGTTCGTCCTCGGCCGGACCACGAAGCGGAACGAGCGACGCGACGCCGACGCCGACGCTGCCGCGCAGGCCGCGACGACCACGACCCAGGAGTCCCACGCATGACCCGCCTGTTCAACGACCCCGCGGACTTCGCGAACGAGATGGTGGACGGCTTCGTCGCCGCGAACCGCTCCCGGGTGCGGAAGGTCCACGGCGGCGTCGCCCGCTCGACCACGTCGCCGGACGGCACGGTCGCGCTCGTGATCGGCGGCGGATCCGGGCATTACCCGGCGTTCGGCGGACTCGTCGGGCACGGCCTGGCCGCCGGTGCTGCGATGGGCAACTTGTTCGCCAGCCCGAGCGCACAACAGGTCACGTCGGTCGCGAAGGCCTCCGAGCACGGCGGCGGGGTGCTGCTGAGCTACGGCAACTACGCCGGCGACGTCCTCAACTTCGACGCAGCCGCCCGGGCACTCACCGCGGCCGGCATCGACGTCCGCACGGTCCGCGTCACCGACGACGTCGCGAGTGCCCCGAGTGCCGAGGCCCACAAGCGCCGCGGGATCGCGGGGGACCTCTGCGTGTTCAAGGTCGCCGGAGCCGCCGCCGAGCGGGGTGACGACCTCGACACCGTCACGACGATCGCGGAGCGGGCGAACGACCGGACCCGCAGCTTCGGCGTCGCGTTCTCCGGCTGCTCGCTGCCCGGCGCGGAGGAACCCCTGTTCACCGTCCCCGAGGGTCGCATGGCGATCGGCATGGGCATCCACGGCGAACGCGGCATCGACGAAGCCGACGTCCCCACCGCGTCCGGACTGGCGGACCTGCTCGTCGACAAGCTGCTCACCGAGCTGCCGTCCGGTGTCGCAGCCGACGGAGCACGCGTCGTCCCGATCCTCAACGGCCTCGGTTCCGTCAAGTACGAGGAGCTCTTCGTCGTGTTCGACGCCGTGCAGCGCCGACTGACCGCGGCCGGCGCAGTCGTCGTCGAGCCCGAGGTCGGCGAACTCGTCACGAGCTTCGACATGGCCGGCGTCTCACTGACCCTCTTCTGGCTCGACGACGAGCTCGAGGAACTCTGGGCTGCCCCGGCCTACACCCCCGCCTACCGCAAGGGCGGCGCCGTCCCGCAGGAGCCCGTGTCCTCCGACGTCCTCGAGGCCGGCGTGGTCGTCCCCGTGACCGTCGGCACCGACGAGTCCCGGGCGGCCGCGACCCGCATCGCGACGGCGATCACGGCCGTGCGCGCGACGATCGACGCCCACGCCGACGAACTCGGCCGCATCGACGCCGTGGCCGGCGACGGCGACCACGGGATCGGCATGCAGCGCGGCTCCACCGCGGCGGACGCGGCGGCGCAGGACGCCGCAGCACGCGGCGCCGGTGCCGGCTCGGTCCTCGCGATCGCCGGTGACGCCTGGTCCGACAAGGCCGGTGGCACGTCCGGTGCGATCTGGGGTGCGGCCCTGGAGGCACTGGGTCGCGTCCTCGGGGACACCTCGCGCCCGTCGGCCACCACCGTCGCCGGCGCCGTGCGCGCGGCCGCCGAGGCCGTCCTCGCGTTCGGGGCCGTCCCGGGCGACAAGACCATGGTCGACGCGCTCGTCCCGTTCGACGAGGTCCTCACCGCCCGCACCGCGGCCGGCGACGACCTGGTCACCGCCTGGTCCGCCGCATCCGCCGCTGCCACGACCGCGGCCGACGCCACCGCCGACCTGCTGCCGCGGATGGGCCGCGCCCGGACCCACGGCGAGGACGCGGTCGGCACCCCCGACGCCGGTGCGATCTCGTTCGCCCTCATCACCGCCGCGGTCCTCGCGACGCTCTCCGAGAAGTAAGGAAGACCCCATGACCGAGCAGCAGTTCCGCATCGTCGTCGGCTCCGACGACGCCGGGTTCGACTACAAGGAGATCATCAAGGCCGACCTCGCCACGGATCCGCGCGTGGTCAGCGTCACGGACGTGGGGGTCGACGCGGACGGGCACACCGCCTACCCGCACGTCGCCGTCGACGCCGCACGGCTCGTCGCGAACGGTGACGCGGACCGGGCGATCCTGATCTGCGGCACCGGACTCGGCGTCGCGATCAGCGCGAACAAGGTCCCCGGCATCCGGGCCGTCACGGCGCACGACTCGTTCAGCGTCGAGCGCTCGATCCTGTCGAACGACGCCCAGGTCCTCTGCATGGGCCAGCGGGTCGTCGGCGTCGAGGTCGCCCGGCGCATGGCGAAGGAGTGGCTCGGCTACACCTTCGACACGTCGTCCGCGAGCGCCGAGAAGGTGCAGGCGATCTGCTCGTACGAAACGAGCACTGCCGACGGGTCGGCCCCGGTCGGGACCGACGCCTGATGCCCGCGTCCACGGCAGCCGCCCCGCTGACGATCGGGGTGTCGCTGAAGATGTACTTCTCCCACGCCCGGACGCTCGAGTGGACGGCCGCCGTGGTCGACATCGCTCGGACGCACCCCGCGGTGCGGTCCGGCGCCGTCGAGCTCTTCGTCATCCCGACGTTCCCCGCGCTCGTCCCGGTGCGCGAGGTGATCGGGGACGCCCCCGTGACGCTCGGCGCGCAGGACCTGGCCTGGGCGGACACCGGCGCCTTCACCGGCGAGGTGTCCGGTGCGGAGCTGCGCGAGATCGGCGTCGCGCTCGTCGAGATCGCGCACGCGGAGCGGCGCTCCCTGTTCCACGAGACGGACGAGGAGATCGCCGGGAAGGTGCACGCCGCCTTCCGCAACCACCTGCGCCCCCTGATCTGCGTCGGCGAGGCCACTCGCGCCTCCAGTGAGACCGCCGTGGCGGACGTGACCGCGCAGCTCGACCGGTTCCTGGCGACCGCGACCGCGGACGGTCTCGCCGGGCCGATCATCGCGGCGTACGAACCCGTGTGGGCGATCGGCGCCCCGGCGCCCGCGCCCGACGAGCACATCGTCGCGGTCCTCGCCGGGATCGAGGAGCACCTCGCCTCCCGGCCGGAGCTCGTCGGCTCAGTGGCGATCTACGGCGGCAGCGCCGGACCGGGCCTGCTCACCCGTGGGCAGGGGCGCATCGGCGGGCTGTTCCTCGGACGGTTCGCGCACGACCCCGCCGCGATCCGGACCATCCTCGACGAAGCCGGGCAGCTGGGAGCGACCGCATGACCTCCCTGCTCGGCCTCTCCACCTACGCCTACTTCTGGCGGATGTCCGACCGTGTGCCGGACCCGATGTCGCTCGACGACGCGATGCGGGACGCGGCGGCGTACGACGGCGTCGACCTCTTCCAGATCTGCGACCACCTGCCGCTCGACACCGCCTCGGACGACCGACTGGCCGCGATCCGGGCACTGGCCGACGAGCTCGGGCTGGCGCTCGAGGTCGGCACCCGTGGGACCCACCCGGAGCATCTCGCGCGGTACCTGCACGTCGCGCAGGCGCTCGGTGCGACCCTCGTGCGGAGCATGTGGACGAGCGGCGACGACCAGCCCGACGCCCTTGAGACCGAACGTCGACTGCGCCAGGCGCTCCCCGCGTACGAGGCCGCCGGGGTGACGCTGGCGCTCGAGACCTACGAGGTCGTCGCCACCGAGGACCTCGTCGCCGTCGTCCGGGCCGTCGGCTCCGACCACCTCGGGATCTGCCTCGACCCGGCGAACACCGTCGCGCGGCTGGAGCACCCCGCCGACGTGGTCGCCGCGGCCGCCCCGTACACCCGCAACTGGCACGTCAAGGACTCCGGGTTCACCCGCTCACCGGGCTGGGTCGGGTTCCAGTACACCGGCGTCCGCACCGGCACCGGTCTCCTCGACTACGACGCCGTCCGCGCCGCGATCGACCCCGACGCACGGGGCATCAACCGCGTGGTCGAGTTCTGGCTGCCCTGGCAGGACGAGGCCCTCGGCGCCACGGGCGACCCGGCACAGACCACCACCCGCATCGAGGCGGCGTGGACCGAACACACCATCGAGTACATCAGGAGCAAGGAATCATGACCGACACCGTCACCACCCCCCACACCGTCGCTGCCGGATCCGGTACGGCCGACGTCACCGTCGCCGTGATCGGTGCCGGCGGCAAGATGGGTACCCGCGTCTCGAACAACTTCGCCAAGAGCGAGTACACGACGCTGTACAGCGAGGCCTCGCCCGCCGGGCAGGAGCGCATCGAGGCCCTCGGCCGGTCGCTCACCGACAGCGTCGAGGCGGCCAAGGTCGCCGACGTCGTGATCCTCGCCGTGCCGGACGTCCTGCTCGGCAGCATCTCCGAGCAGCTCGTCCCGGTCATGAAGTCGGGTGCCAGCATCCTGACCCTCGACCCGGCCGCCGCCTACGCCGGGCTGCTCGCCAAGCGCGAGGACATCCACTACGCCGTGGCGCACCCGTGCCACCCGTCGGTGTTCCTCGAGCGCACCACCAAGGAGGAGTGGGACGACACCTTCGGTGGCATCGCCGCCCCGCAGGAGGTCATCGCCGCCTTCGACGCGTCGGAGTCGCTCGGCGACGAGGGTGACGCCGCCAAGGCCGTCGCCGAGGCCGTCATCACGACCATGTACGCGCCCGTCATCCAGGTGCACTGGGTCACGGTGAAGCAGCTCGCCGTCCTCGAGCCGACGCTCGTCGAGACCATCGCCTGCATGATCGGCGACTTCCTCAACGACGCCCTCGAGGAGACCGTCACCGGTGTCGGCGTGCCCCGCGAGGCCGCCCGCGCCATGCTCTACGGCCACACCTGGATCGCCCTGACGAACGGTCTGCGTGGCTCGAACCCGTTCTCGGACGCCTGCCACATCGCGATGGGCTACGGCCGCGAGAAGCTCATCAAGGAGGACTGGAAGCAGGTCTTCGACGACAGCGAGCTCGACAGCGTCATCGCCAAGATGCTCAAGATCGACGCCGTCAAGCGCTGATCGATCCCCGAGACCGGAACGCCCCGCCGACCCCCTTCCGGCGGGGCGTTCCCCTCGGTCCCCACGCCTCGGCGAGCGTGATCGAGGCGACTCCCGGCACCGTGAGCGCCTTGACCGCCGCGTCGAACCACGCGGCGGCGGCCGCGGAGTGCTGCTGCGGATCCGTCGCGTCCGGCACGGACTCCGGTCCGGAGCCCGACTCGACCGAGGCGTCGGTCACGGCCTGACGCGGCGACGTCGCCACGGCGTTGAACCGCGGACGCAGCGTCACCGGCCCGACGTGGAGCGGCCTGCCGGCGGCCAGCCTGGAGGCGCTCATCGCCACCCAGCGCTGCATCCGGATCGACTCGGTCACCTGGGCACGGCTGCGGTCGTGCATCTGCGGCGTCACGCTGAACGTGAGCGGACCGTCCCAGTCGCCGAACAGGTCGATCGTGCGGTTCAGCTCGGTGAAGTGCGCGCGCGTCCCGGCCACGACGTCGAGTCCCTCGTGCGCGGCTGCTGTCTCCCGGAGCGCCCGCTGCAGCGCCGTCGTCGTCACGTGCGACGACGGGTCGAACGCGCCGATGCGCACCACCGGCCCGGACGCCAGGACCTCGTCGACCGCGGCGCGCAGCCGGGCCGGGTCGTCGGTGACGAACCGCACGTCGAGCGGCGCGCCTCGGGCGTCCCGCCGGGCGGAGGCGAGCACCGCGGCGACGTCGTGGTCGCCGAGGACGGGCTCGACGAGGATCGGCACGCCGCCGGGGAGTGCCTCGTCGTCCGGGCGCGCAGCGGCCGGGGCGGAGGTGGCCAGCAGCTGGAGGGTCGGGGGCGGGGTGACCACGGAGGTCGGGGCCGGCCCGTCGAGCGCGGCGAGGTCCGGGGCGGGGGAGGGCGCGCCTCCCGGGTGTCGCACCGCGCGCAGCGTGAGCGCCTGGTGGACGACGGCACCGGCGTCGAGCGCGACGGGGAAGGGCTCGGCCAGCGGCGTCGAGTAGGTCTTGAACGAGGCGTCGGTCCAGTTGCGCTGGTCCTCCATCTCGAACACGTCGCCGGTGAGGTCGAGCGTGCAGTCCGTGCCGCCGGTCGTCCAGGCGTACCCGGCGACGTCGGTCGCGGGTTGGTGCGGGGCGATCCACAGCGGGAACGTGTGCGATGTGGCGGGCGCTGCCGGGTGGCGGACCGTGAACGGGGTGCCGGCGAGTGTCGGCGGGTGCAGGACGACCAGGCCGATGCGGTTGCGGCGGAACGGCGCGGTCGTGGTGGCGGTCGCGTCGACGTGCAGGGTGTCGGCGTCGATCGTGAGGTCGAGGGTGGTGCGGAGGACCTCGGCGTCGTCGAAGGCGCTCGTCACCTCGATGCGGGTACGGGCTCGGGCCCGCGCTTGCCCGTGTTCGTCGGACGCGGCGGCTTCGGTCGTCCGGCGGGTGACGGTGTCGTCCGCGGTGCGCCAGTCCTGGTCGCGGGTGACGAACCGGATGCCGCGCAGCACCGGCACCCCGTCGTGGCGGACGTCGGCGAGCTCGGAGCCGCGGAGGGTCACCCGCCACGGTCCGACGACGAGCACGTCCTCGGCGGTCGAGTCCGCCCACGCACCTTCGTCGGTCATGTCCCTTTGCTACCAGTCGGTCAACCGGTTGCGCAATGATGTGTCCAGGAGCGGCGTCGCTCCGAGGACGGGGCACTGCCGCCCTGAGGACGGAGCACACGCATGGCCGGACGACTGACCGGGAAGACCGCCCTGGTGACCGGGGCTGGATCGGGGATCGGGCGGGCGATCGCGGACCGGTTCGTGGCCGAGGGGGCGCGGGTCGTGTACGCGGACCGGGACGCCGCGGCTGCCGCTGCTGCTGCCGCTGCTGCTGCCGCATCTGCGTCCGCGGCTGTCACCGCCGACTCGGCGATCGCGCTCACCGTGGACATCGCGGACGAGTCGAGCGTGGCGGCCGGCTTCGCCGCCCTGGTCGCCCGCGGCGCCGTACCGGACGTCGTCGTCGCGAACGCCGGCGTGCAGCTCTTCGGTCACGACGCGAAGGTCGCCGACGTCGCGCTCGAGACCTGGAACCGCACGCTCGCGGTGAACCTGACGGGCACCTTCCTCACCGTGAAGCACGCCGTCCGGGCCATGCTCGCGGCCGGTGGCGGCGGGTCCGTCATCGTGACGGGGTCGCCGACCGGCCTGAACGGCGAGGGTGCCGACTTCGCCGCCTACTCGTCCACGAAGGGCGGCGTCCACGCGCTCGTCCGGGCGACAGCGATGGCCTACGCCCGTGACGGCATCCGCGCCAACACCGTCGTGCCGGGCTACACCGAGACGGCGCTCGTCCAGACGATCTCGGGCGACCCGGAGTCCCGCGCGGCGATCGTGTCGCGGACGCCGCTCGGCCGAGCCGGGACCCCGGACGACGTCACCGGGATCATGGTGTACCTCGCGAGCGACGAGTCGTCCTACGCGACCGGCGCGCTCTTCCGGGTCGACGGCGGGATGACGAGCCTGTAGCGCCGCGCCGCGCCCCGCCCGCGCCCGCGCCCGCGCCCCGCCGCGCCGCGCTGCGCCGCGCCCCGCCACGGCGCTCGACGGTGAGCAGAAATGGTCGGGTTCGCTCGACCGACCCGACCATTCCTGCTCACGAAGAGCGCACGCGCCCCGGGGTCAGGCGTGCCCGCGTGCCGCGAGCAGCGCGCCGAGCGCCGCCGCACCGCGCTCGGCATCGGCGACCGTGACCACCCGCGCTCCGCCGCCCCGGAGCCGGACGACGAGCCCCGGCCCCGAACGGACCACGTACGCCACACCCCGGCCGGAGATCCGGTAGCCCCACCCGCCCCACTGCCCGGGCGACACCTGCTCCCACCCGCACGACTCGATGCGGTCGAGCGGGACCCGCACGAGGGGGATCCGCGTCCACGTCGAGGTCAGCCGGAAGCCGCGTCGATCGACCGTGCACTCGACCCGCGCGAGCACCGCCACCGCGATCCCGGCGAGGACGAGCAGCCCGCCCGACACCGCGGCCGCGGTGATGTCGGCGGACGCGGACGCGGTGGCCCAGGCCGCGACGACGCCGCCGACGACGAGGACCACGCCGAGCCCCGCGAACCAGGGGCTGCCGGCCCGTGCACGCCAGGCGACCCGGGCGTCCGTCGGGACGTCCAACGGAGGGACGTCGTGCGCGGGGACCGGCGCTGCCGTCCGGACGAGCGCGATCGTCGGCGGCACGGCCACGGCGACACCGACCACGAGCGTGAGGACGGCCCACCACACCGGGAACGTCGGGTCGTCGACGCGGTCCACGATCGCCTCGGCGATCCATGCGGTCGCGACGGACCCGCTCAGGAGGTTCGCCACCAGCAGCAGGGTCGCCCACGTCCGGCGGTCGTTCCGTCCGAGCGCCACCACCGCGAGTCCGGCGGCGACCAGGGCCACCACGAGGGACCCCCAGAAGAACGGCCACGGCGACCCCCAAGCGTCGGCGACACCGTCCGCGCCGAAGTGCGTCGCCACCCGTGCCGGCAGCGCGGGTCCGAGCGTGAGCGCCGTGACGACCAGCGCGACGGCCACCGCCGCGCTCGGTCCCACCACGGCCAGTCGTGCGCCGGTCCCCATCGTCCGAGTCGTCATCGTGCCCCCTTGATCATCGCGTACAGGTCGTCGAGCGGGACCCCGAGGGTCTCCGCCTGCTCACGGAGCTCCACCACCAGCGACCGCAGGCGGTCGAACGACGCGTTGCCCGACCGCAGCACCGTGGCACCGCGGCCCCGGCGCAGCTCGATGAGTCCGTCGTCCTGCAGCTGGGCGTAGGCCCGCAGCACCGTGTGCATGTTGACGTCGACGGCGGCCGCGAGCTCGCGCGCGGACGGCAACCGCTCGCCGTTCCGGAACTCGCCACGGGCGATCGCGTGCCGGATCTGGGCAGCCACCTGGTCCGCGAGCGATGTCCGTGCCGCGGGATCGACGGTGATCAGCATGTTTGCATTGTATGCGAACAACATACTCCGCGACAGTGCGCGGGCCGTCCGGATTGCGCAGCCCGCTGTCCGGTCCGCGTGGGGTGTCCGACACGCGCGTACCGTCAGGAGGGAAGACGGCATCGTCACGCGTCCTCCCGACGCTCCGATGGCACCTCCCTGACCCCGAGGCCGTTCTGGACGTCGGCACCCATGAGGCCGAGGCGGAGCCGGGCTCGCGAGCAGGGAGCACGCCATGAGCAGCCAGGAACCGAGCAACTACCAGTCCAACGCCGACGTCCAGCCGGTGCGGGTGACCACGTACCGACACCTCCGACGGGCCACACGCCGCGGCTGGGCGGTCCCCGTCGAGTCCGAGCCGTCGCTCGCCGACCTCGTCGGGGAACGATCGCCTGGTGGTCCGGAGCGACGGTGATCCCCGCGGCGGACCGGCCGCCGGCGGAGTCCTCGACCGCGGAGGTCCGTCGGACCTCCGTCCGGGAAGTCCTCCAGAGCGGCACCGACCCCGATGAAGCACTCGAGTTCTACCGCGGCGTGTACGACGGCCACGACATGGCCTTCGCGCCCTCTTCGTCGCCGTTCGGCTTCCGGTACCGCGCCACCGGGGACGGCCGCCTGAGCCTCCGCACATCGTCGGTGTCCGCCGCTCGGTCCGGCTTCCTCGCACCCGAACGGCAGTACCTGCTGGCGTGGTCGGTCGAGGGCGGCATCGTGGTGGACGACGACGTGCTCCTCCGCGCCGGCGTGCCCGTGATGTACCCGGCCGGACGCCCCTTCCACGTCTCGGCACCGGCAGGGACGAAGCACCTCGTGCACTTCGACGCGGACTTCCTCGAGGCCGTCGCGGTCGTGGGGACCGACGCCGCCCCCGTCCCCCTCGCGTTCCCCGTGACCGTGTCCGCGGAACGCCTCGCGCCGCTGCAGGCCGTGCTGCGCGAGGTCGCCCGTCCGCTGCTCGACGTCGCCGTGGTCGACGCCGACCGGGCCGCGCTCGACCTGCGGCTCGCCGAGGCGGTGCTCGGCGCCTTCCGCTCCGATGCCGACCGCCGGGGGACCGCCGCGCCCGCCGGGACGGTCGAACGTGCGAAGGCGTTCATGCACGCGCACTTCGACCGGGCCATCGCCGCCACCGACATCGCCGCCGCGGCCGAGGTCAGCGTCCGGACCCTGCAGGAGGGGTTCCAACGGCGCGAGGGCAGCACCCCGATGGCGTACCTCCGCGACCTGCGCCTCGAGAAGGCCCGCCTCGGCCTGCAGCTCGCGGACCCCAGCGAGACCTCCGTGGCCACCGTCGCGCACTCCTGCGGCTTCCGGCACATGGGGCGGTTCTCGGGTTCGTACTTCTCGATGTACGGCGAGTACCCGGGGGACACCCTCCGCGGTCGGAGACGACGCATCGCCGCCGCGGATATCGTCGGGTGATGCCACCAGAGACGCGTCCCGTCGTCACCGAGGACACCGAGTTCGCCGTCCGCGGCGCGGGCGCTCCCGTCCTCGTCGTGCACGGCACCCCCGGCGGGATCGACGTCGCCGAGATCATGGCGCGGTTCCTGCCGTCCGCCGACTTCCGTGTCGTCACGCTCTCACGTCCCGGGTACCTCGGCACCCGGGTCCGACCCGGCCACGACTCGCTCGACGACGAGGCCGATCGGTACGCCGAGGTCCTCGACGCGCTGGGCATCGACCGCGTGGCGGTGCTCGCCTGGTCGGGCGGGGCCCCTGCCGCCTACCGGTTCGCCGTCCGCCACCCCGAGCGGGTCCACTCCCTCGTCGTGGCGGCCGGACTGACCGGTGCCTGGACGCCCCCGGAGGTCTCCGCACCGGAGCGCCTGGTCGGCGGCACCCTCCTCGGCGCCGCACTCGCCCGGGCCGCCGCGCGACTGGTGCCCGGCGTCGTCGTGCGCCTCGCGGTCTCGGGCGTGAGCTCCCTGCGCGGTCGACGGCTCCGCGAGCACGTCCGCGGGATCCTGCGCGATCCGGAGCGTCGCACGTTCCTGCTCGACCTCGCCCGCACCGGCAACACCGCGGGCCCGCACCGTGCCGGGTGGGAGGCCGACGTCCGGAACCTCGGCGCGGTCACCGACCTCGACCTCGGAGCCGTCCGTGCCCCGACACTGCTGCTGCACGGTGACGCGGACGTCGACGTCGAGCCGTCCAACAGCGTCCGCGCGGCGGACGAGGTCCCGGGAGCGGAGCTCCTCGTCCTGCCCGGCGGCACCCACTTCGCGCTCTGGGACCACCCGGACGCCAGCGCCGTGCAGGACCGGGTGCGGGCCCACCTGCGGCTCAGTACCCCCTGACCGGCAGTACCTCGAGCAGGACGTCGAGTGCGCGATCGAGCTGCGGCAGGGTCAGCGCGCCGTAGCCCAGGACGATCCCCGCCGGTGCGCTCCCCGGCGACACCTCGTACTCCTCGAGCGCGCTCACCAGCACACCGGACCGCGCCATCCGGGCGACCACGTCGTGCCCCGCCGCCCGACCCGACCACGTCAGGACCGCGTGCAGCCCGCCGTCCAGGGCACGCGCCTCCAGGCCCGCGACCGCTGCCACGCGCGTCGCGACCCGCTCCCGTCGGTGCGTGTAGTCCCGGCGCACGCGGCCGAGGTGGCGGCGGAGGGCGCCCGTGCGGAGGAGGTGCGCGAGCGCGACCTGCACGGGCTCCGCCACCACGGGTCCGCGAGCGAGCCGCGAGGCGACGACGGCCTCGAGCACCGGCCCCGGTGGCAGGACCACGTAGCTGCAGCGCAGCCGTGGATCGAGGGTCTTCGAGAACCCGCCGACGTGCACCACGACGCCCGTCGCGTCGAGTGCCGCCAGCGCCGGGACGGGGGAGCCGCGGTGCCGGAACTCCGAGTCGTAGTCGTCCTCGACCACGACCGCCCCGGTGCGCGTCGCCCAGTCGAGCAGGCGGAGCCGTCGTGCCACCGGCATCACCGAGCCGAGCGGGTACTGGTGCGTCGGCGTGACGACGACCGCGTCCACCGGGCCGACGCGGCCGAGGACGTCCACGTCGATCCCGTCGCCGTCCACCGGGACACCCACGAGGGTGGCGCCGGCGCTCGTCATCGCCCGACGTCCGGAGCGGTAGCCGGGATCCTCGACGGCGACGACCGGCGCCCGACCCAGGCGGTTCCGGAGCCCCTCGGTGACGAGCGAGAGCGCCTCGGCCGTGCCGGCGGTGACCACGATCCGGCCGATCTCCGGGGCGAACCCGCGAGCGAGGCCGAGCTGGGCAGCGATCTGCGCGCGGAGCTCCGGGAGGCCGGCCGGGTCGGACAGCGCGTTGCGGAGCGGGGCGTCCGCAGCGGCGCGCCAGGCGGCCCGCCAGTCGCGGGCGGCGATCGCCGTCACGGCGGGGATCCCGGGGCGGGCGTCGAGGAGGTCCGCGCCGGTACCTGCCGCGCCGTCCGCGTGCCCGTGCGTGCGCCCCGTCGCGTCGCGCGCAGCGTGCTCGGTGGGCCAGTGGCCCGCACCGACCCCCGCCGCCACCCGCGCCACCGCCCCCTGCCGCGTCCGGATCCACCCCTCGCCGTCGAGTTGCTCGTACGCCGCGACCACCGTCCCCCGCGCCACCCCCAGCTCCGCCGCGAGGACGCGGGTCGACGGCACTGCGTCCCCGGCCATCAGCGTCCCGTCCTGCACCATCGCCCGGACGCGCGCGACGACCCCGGCGGTCTTCCCGAACTGGTCCACCTGAGCACCGCCGATCTGGTCCACGAACCGGACCGGTCCTGACCCTAGCGTTGCCCGCATGCGCACCACGAGCCTCCCGTCCGACCCCGCCGTCCCGTCGCTCACCGTCCGCCGCCTCCGCGACCGCCAGTCCCACGACCCCGCCGACCTCGACGCGATCCTCGCCGAGGCGATCGTCGCGCACGTCGGCTTCGTCCGCGACGGACACCCGCTCGTCCTGCCGTTCCTCTGCGGCGTCGGCGACCTCGGCGCCGGCCCCGTCCTGCTCCTGCACGGCTCGACCGGCGGCGGTCTCTTCCTCGACGCCGGCGCCGCGGGTGTCCCCGTCAGCGCCACGGTGACCCACGTCGACGGCCTGGTGTTCGCACGCTCGACCTTCGACAGCTCCGCGAACTACCGCAGCGCCGTGGTCGTCGGCAACGCCACCGTGGTGCCGGACGACCTGCGGACCGAGGCGCTCTGGCAGGTCGCCGACCACCTCATGCCCGGACGCCGCGACGAGGTCCGCGAGATGACCGCCAAGGAGGTCCGTGCCACCCAGGTCCTCCAGCTGCCCCTCGACCACGCGAGCGTGAAGATCCGCGCCGCCGGCGTCGGCGAGGCTGCCGACGACGCCGAGGACCACGCGGTGTGGGCGGGCGTCCTCCCGCTCGCGGTCACCGCCGGGAAGCCGCTCCCGGGGGACATCTCGGGGGACGCGCCGGTCGACGAGTCGGTGCGCGCCCTGGCGGCCCGCCTCGACGACCTGGCACGGGCTCGGGAGGCGCGGATCGCCGCCGTCATGCGGGACCGGACCACCCGGGCCGTCTCGCGCGACGTGAACCGCGGGTTCTGAGGGGGCTGCGAGGAACACCCGAGCCTGAGACGAACCGCAGGAACGGGCCGCGAGTGCCCAGCGGGGTCCAGGTTCGTGACCAATACGTTATCTTCCCGAGTCGCCTCGTCCCCTGCTCGGGCCGGCTCGTCCGACCCGGAAGGAACCATGGGACGCCACGCACTGCCCGCAGCCCCCGACGGCGCGGCCACCACCGAAGCCGTCGAACTGCGCCGTCCCCGCGGACGTCGTTCCGCCTTCGGCCCCGCCGTGGCCCGCTCGACCTTCGTGGAGCACGAGAAGCCGGCGCGCAGCGTGTCCCTGTCGAACACCCACCCGGTCGCCTCGACGGCCGTTGCCGGAGCGGCCGTGCTGTCCCGGTCCGCAGCGCTCCGAGCCGAACGGGCGGTCGACCCGCGGCACGTCCGCCGGGCTGCCAACGCGAAGCGCGCAGCGGTCCTCCTCGCGCCCGCACTGGCCATCACCTCGAGCCTGACGCTCGCGGTCCCGGCGAACGCCGCGACCCCGTCAACCGACGCGCACCACGGGACGACCACCTCGCAGCACACGCAGACCTACACCGTCGCCCGGGACGTCGAGGTCCCGGTGGTGTCGACCGACGGCATGACGACGACCACGACCGTGGTGTCCTACCCGACGATCGTGACGAAGTTCGGCGTCAGCACCCAGCAGGCGGAGGACGCGATCTCGAAGATCCTCTCCGCCGGTGGCGACCGGGCGACCGTGGTCTCCACCGCCCTGCAGTACATGGGCGACCCGTACGTCGAGGGCGGCGCGAGCCACGAGGGCATCGACTGCTCCGGCCTCACGATGGTCGCGTACGCGGCCGTCGGGATCCCGCTCGTGCACTACGTCCCGACGCAGGACGCCGCGGCGACGACGATCCCGGAGTCCGAGGCGCAGCCCGGCGACCTCGTCGTGTACGACAACGAGGACCACGTCGGCATCTTCCTCGGCGACGGACTGGTGCTCCAGGCGCCACACCCCGGCGCGGTCGTCGACATCGTGCCGATGTACTCCGCGGCGCACCACTTCGCCCGGGTGCTCCCCGCCGGCAGCTGACCGGCACCCGCGGGGCGTCGTCGTCCCGTAAACTGGAGTGATGGCCTCCGAGACCCGCACCCCCTTCGAAGAGCAGCGCTCTGCTCGTCCGCAGGTGCGTCCGCGCACCGAGGGCTGGACGCAGGCCACCGGGACCGACGGCCGGCCGCTCCTGCAGTTCGCGTCCCCGAAGCGTGGCAAGCCGCCCGTGCACCTCGCCGACATGACGGTCGCCGAGCGCGAGGCGAAGGTCGTCGAGCTGGGGTTGCCGAAGTTCCGCGCCAAGCAGCTCTCGACCCACTACTTCACGCACTACACATCCGACCCCGCGCAGATGACCGACCTGCCGGCCGCCCAGCGCGAGGAACTCGTGGCGGGCATGCTCCCGCCCCTCCTCACCGAGACCCGTCGTCTGGCGACCGACAAGGGCGACACGATCAAGTTCCTCTGGAAGCTCCACGACGGGGCGCTGGTCGAGTCCGTGCTCATGCGGTACCCAGGGCGCATCACGCTCTGCGTCTCGTCCCAGGCGGGGTGCGGGATGAACTGCCCGTTCTGCGCGACCGGGCAGGCCGGGCTCACCCGGAACATGTCCACGGCCGAGATCATCGAACAGATCGTCCGTGCCAACGCCGCCATCGCCGCGGGGGAGCTCGGCGGTGATCCCCGCAAGGGCGGGAAGGACCGCGTCGACGCCGAGCGCGTGACGAACATCGTGTTCATGGGCATGGGGGAGCCGCTCGCGAACTACAAGCGCGTGATGGACGCCGTGCGGATCATGGTCGCGCCGCAACCGAACGGCCTCGGCATGAGCGCCCGCGGCATCACCGTGTCGACCGTGGGGCTCGTCCCCGCGATCAACAAGCTCGCCGACGAGGACATCCCCGTCACCTTCGCGCTCTCCCTGCACGCGCCCGACGACGAACTCCGCGACGAGCTCATCCCGGTGAACTCGAAGTGGAAGGCGGACGAGGCGATCGACGCCGCCCACAACTACTTCGTCAAGACGGGCCGACGTGTCTCGATCGAGTACGCGCTCATCAAGGACATGAACGACCACGCGTGGCGTGCCGACCTGCTCGCCGAGAAGCTCAACAAGCGCGGCAAGGGCTGGGTGCACGTGAACCCGATCCCGCTCAACCCGACGCCCGGCTCGGTCTGGACCTCGTCCGAGGTCCACGTGCAGGACGAGTTCGTCCGCCGACTCAACGCCGCCGGCATCCCGACGACCCTCCGCGACACCCGCGGCAAGGAGATCGACGGTGCGTGCGGGCAGTTGGCTGCGGCCGAGTAGGTCGGTCCGGTCCGGTCCGGTTCGGGCCGATTCGGTTCGTTCGGGAGGCACGGTGCGGGTTCGCACTGTGCCTTCCGTCGTTCCCGGCGCGGGTCGGCTCGGCCCGCACCGCGCGATCCGCGTGTTTCCGGGCCTCGCAGACCCGACACGCCCGGGATGTGGCCCGGGTTGGTGCTGCCGTTCACCTCTGCGTAAAGTAATCACTCGTTGCCGCTGAGGCGGAGAACGGAACGGCCGAGACGGTCACCTGGTCACAGACCCGGAGATCTTGTCCACCACGGTTCTTCCCCGGGCAACGAAAGCCAAAAGCCTCTCTGGCGGAACCTCTTTCGAGGTCGAGTGGGGAGTGCGTCTGGTCCTTGAGAACTCAACAGCGTGCACATTGTCAATGCCAATTTATTGACCCCGTGACTCATCAGCTTGCTGGT
>NZ_JAVDSI010000010.1:0-120201 GCF_031455235.1 Curtobacterium sp. 320
TCTTGACCGCCCGGGCCCAGCCCCCCCGTGGATCCGTGTTGGGGTTGCCCCCACACCCGCGCCCCCCCCCCCCCACCCCCCCCCCCCCCCCCCCGCGGGGGGGGGGGGGGGCCCCCGCGCCCCCCCCGCCTCCAGTCCCTTGGTGGTGGCGACTACTGCAGGTCGGCCAGGAAGCGGTCCGTCCACGCGAGGGCCGGTGCGCTCGGGACCGAGCTGCAGGTGGACATCGCCGTCGTCGAGGAGCACGGGGTGTCACGGTCGAGGGACCAGTAGTGGACCCCGGCGAGCCCGTTCGCCTTCGCGTAGGCAGACAGCGTGTCGACGTCGGCGAGGGTGAAGACCTCGTCGGAGGCGTCGTTCACGCCGATCATCGGGGTGACCTCGATCTTCGACGGTGCGATGCCGTACGTGTGCTCGAGGTTCGTGACGGCCTGGATCGAGGACTTGCCCATCTCGCAGGTCGATCCGGACAGGACGCAGTTCGCGCTCGTCGCGCGGCCGAAGTCCATCGTCATGAGGTTGACGGTGTAGTTCGTCAGGCTCGACGCCTTGATGGCCTTGACCGTGGCGTCACCGGTGCTGTTGAGGCCGCCGAAGCTCCCGTCGCTGGCGGCCAGGGTCGCGAGGGTGAACGAGAACCGCATCCCCGGGTACTTCGACTGCGCGAGCGCTGCGGCGTTGACGAGGTTCTGCACGTCGGCGGCGGACTGCCCGCTCTCGATGTCGAAGTCGACGCCGATCATGTGCGGGGTGGCGTACCGGGCGATGAAGCTCTGCAGCGCCGTACCCGAGCACTTGAACGAGCCCGCCGCGCCGCCGGTGCTCACGATGTAGTCCACGCCCGCGGCGTCGAGCTTCGGGATGTTGGCGCTCGCGAACGCGTCCGCGGCGACACCGCCCCAGTTCTCGCTGCCGCAGGTACCGGTGGCGAAGGCGAGGGTGATCGCCTTGAGACCCGGCTCCCGGGTTGACACCAGGCTGTTGCTCGACCCGACGACCGGGATGCGCGTGCCGGTGACGGCGGTGTTCATCACGTTCGTGTTCCAGTCGAGGTTCACGGTGACGTCCTTGTACGGGCTGAAGACCAGGCCCTTCGCCGTCCCGCCGCTGCCGCCGGTGCCCGGGGTGGTGGTGCCGCCGCCCGGGTTGGTCGTACCGCCGCCGCTGCCGGTGCCGGCGCAGGCTCCCGTGGACGTCCAGGGCTGGCCGCTGCCGGTCGCGCCGGAGTGGGTCGCGGGGTCGTCGCCCTGCGTCCACCAGTTCGCGGTGTAGTTCGTGCCGCTCTCGCTCACCGTCGCGCCGCCGCTGTACGCGGTGCCCGCGCTCCACGCGGTGGCGCACGCCGGTGTGGCCGCCATGGCCGGTGCTGCTGCGACGGACCCGCCCGCCAGTGCAGCCGCGAGGGCCGCGACGAGTCCGATCCTGGGTCTGGTCCTGCTGTTCACACGGTTCTCCTGTCCTCGGTCCGGCGGCGTTGCCGGACACGGGTGGAGCCCCTGCGGACCCGATTCCGCAGGAGCATTGTGGAATACCCCTGCATATTGCCCCGCAGTGGAACGACCTGTCCATGAAAGGACGTACAGGCAGCGTCGACCGGCTGGCGGATCAGTCCTTCGACGCGACGATCGTGAAGGTCGTGGGGAGGCGGTCGCGGTCCTCGCCGGGCCACTCCCACGAGCCGTCCCCGGTGTCGACCATGCGCGGGCTGAACCGCCACGGCAGCGTCCGACCCTCGTCGAGTCGGCGCAGCCGGAGCCCGGTGCCGAGCAGGGCATTCACGATCTCCGACAGCGGGTGCGGCCACTCGTACGTGCGGGTGTTCGACACCGTGCCGTCGCCCGCGTAGGTGCCGGCGTCGTCCCACTGCTGGGCGGAGCCGTCCGCGAAGTACCGGTAGCGGGTGACGAGCCCGTCGGCGTCCTCGTCGAGTGCGTACAGCGCGGGGTGGCCGTCGCGGATGAAGAACACGCCGCCCGGTCGCAGGAGCGCCGACACCTGGGCGGCCCACCGGTCGAGGTCGTCGAGCCAGCAGATCGTCCCGATGCTCGTGTAGACGACGTCGAAGTCGCCCACCACCGCGGCCCGGGCGTCGAGGACGTCCGTCTCGACCCAGGTCACGTCGAGGCCGAGGCGTGCCGACAGCCCGGCGGCCGAGGCGAGCGCCGCGGGCGAGAAGTCGACGCCGGTGACGCGGGCGCCCTCGCGCGCGAGCGAGACCGTGTCCGTGCCGATGTGGCACTGCAGGTGGCAGAGGTCGAGGCCGGCGAGGGAGCCGTCCGGCAGCCACGGTCGCAGTGCGGGCAGGTCGTCGCGGACGACGGTCGAGCGCTGGTCCGGGTCGGTCAGGGCGTCGATCTCGTAGGCGCCCTCGTGGATGGGCACCCGGTCGTCCCAGTTCGCGCGGTTGGTGTCCCGGGCCTGCTCCCAGTCGACGCTGACGTGATCAGTGCTCATGCACCCGACCCTACGACAGCGACAGCCCGAGCTTCCGGCCGGACAGCCCCCGTCCCATCGTGCCGATGCGGTCCGCGATCGCCGCCAGCGCCACCGCTGCCGGGTCCTCGGGAGCGCCGAGCACCACCGGGATGCCGGCGTCCCCGCCCTCGCGGAGCGGCACGGACAGCGGCACGCTGCCGAGCACCGGGACGGCGGTGTCCTGGTCGCGGGAGAGCCGGCGGGCGGTCTCGGCGCCACCGCCCTCGCCGAAGAGGTGCAGCACCGACCC
Organism: Curtobacterium sp. 320; assembly: GCF_031455235.1. Taxonomy (NCBI): domain Bacteria; kingdom Bacillati; phylum Actinomycetota; class Actinomycetes; order Micrococcales; family Microbacteriaceae; genus Curtobacterium; species Curtobacterium sp. 320. The sequence continues at coordinate 2,726 of NZ_JAVDSI010000010.1, forward strand.
GTCGGGCTGCACCAGGCCCGCCATGTTCTCGACGACGCCGATCACCCGCTGCCCGGTCTGACGGGCGACGATCCCGCTCCGTTCGGCCACGTCGGCAGCGGCCGCCTGGGGCGTGGTGACGACCAGGACCTCGGCGTGGGGGAGCAGCTGGCCGACCGAGATCGCCACGTCACCGGTACCGGGCGGCAGGTCGAGCAGGAGCACGTCGAGGTCGCCGAAGTACACGTCGGTGAGGAACTGCGAGACGGTGCGGTGCAGCATCGGACCGCGCCAGGACACCGCGGTCGAGACGTCGTCCACGAACATGCCGATCGAGACGACCTTCACGTCGTGCGCGACCGGCGGCAGGATCATGCTGTCGACCCGGGTCGGGCGAGGGGCCACGCCCGCGGCGTCGGTGAGCCCCATCAGCCCGGGGACGCTGAAGCCGTGCACGTCGACGTCCACGATGCCCACGCGCTGCCCGCGGGCCGCGAGGGCGGCGGCGAGGTTCACGGTCACCGTCGACTTGCCGACGCCGCCCTTGCCGCTCGTCACCGCGATCACCCGGGTGAGCGAGTCCGGGGTGAACTGCACGCCCCGGGGTCTCCCCGCGCGGAGTCGTTCGGTGAGTGCGGCGCGCGTCGCCGGGGCCATCACGGACACGTCGACCGCCACGCTGGAGACGCCGTCCACGGAACCGGCGGCCGCACGTACGTCGCGCTCGATGGTGTCGGCGGCCGGGCACCCGACGATCGTGAGCTGCAGGTCGACGCGCACCGCGCCTCCTGGCTGCACGTCGACACCACGGATCATGTCGAGCTCCGTGACGGGCCGGCGGATCTCGGGGTCGATCACGCGGCCGAGCGCTGCGAGGACCGCGCTGCCCAGCTGCTCGTCCGACCGGCCGCCGTCAGCCACGGGCCGTCGTGCCGGACTCGTCGGCGAAGCCGGCGTCCTCGGCGTCGCGCCGGTCGAGTTCCTCGAGCAGCGAGCGGATCTCGGCGCGGATGAAGTCCTTCGACGCCATGTCCCGCATCGCCAGGCGGAGCGCCACGACCTCGCGGGCGAGGTACTCGGTGTCGGCGAGGTTCCGTTCGGCGCGCTGCCGGTCCTGTTCGAACTGCACGCGGTCGCGATCGTCCTGCCGGTTCTGGGCGAGCAGGATGAGCGGCGCCGCGTACGACGCCTGCAGGGACAGCACGAGCGTCAGGGCCGTGAAGCCGATCGCCGCGGAGTCGAACTGCCAGGGCTTCGGGGCGAGCGTGTTGTAGCCCATCCAGACGACGCAGAACAGGGTCAGGCCGACGAGGAACCAGGGCGTTCCCATCGCACGCGCGATGCCCTCGGTCGCGCGACCGAAGGCGTCACCGCGACCTCGGCGCCGGGTCGGCAGGACGCGGGTGCGCATGCCCTTGGGGGAGTCGAGTCGAGCATCGGTCCGCTCGCGATCGCGGCGGTCGTCATCCGTTCGGGCCACGGGTGGTCCTCCTTCCCGTCGTCACGGGCGTCCTGCGTGGGCGTTGGCGCGGAAGCGGTGAGGGTTCCCCCTCGCCCTGACTTCGCCAGTCGTCCGGCAGGACGTGGTCGAGGACATCGTCGATCGTCACCACCCCGACGAGACGGTGGGCATCGTCGACCACGGGGACGGACAGCAGGTTGTAGGTCGCCATGATGCGCGTGACCTCGGCCGCGCTCGCGTCGACGCGGACCGGGTCGGTCTGCTGGTCGATGAGCGTGCCGAGTCGTTCGTTCGGCGGGTAGCGGAGCATCCGCTGGAAGTGCACGAGGCCGAGGAACCGGCCGGTCGGCGGCTCGTACGGCGGCAGCGTCACGCAGACGGCGGCGCCGAGCACCGGCGCGAGTTCGTGACGGCGGACGAGTGCGAGCCCCTCGGCGACGGTGGCGTCGGCGGACACGATCACCGGTTCGGTCGTCATGAGACCACCGGCGGTGTCTGGCTCGTACTCGAGGAGCATGCGGACGTCCTGCGCCTCTTCCGGCTCCATGAGCTGGAGGAGGGCCTCGCTGCGCTCGTCGGAGAACTGGGCGAGGACGTCGGCCGCGTCGTCCGGCTGCATGTGGTCGAGCACGTCGGCCGCACGGGAGTCGACGAGCCGGGTGAGGATCTCGATCCGCTGCTGGTCGGGCATCTCCTCGAGCACGTCGGCGAGCCGGTCGTCGGGGAGTTCCTCGGCGACCTCGAACCGCCGTTCCTCCGGCAGGTCGAGCAGCGTCGACGCCAGGTCGGCCGGCAGCAGGTCGGAGTAGGCGGCGATCACGTGTTCGGCGGACTGGGCCTCGCCGGGGAGCTCGTCCTCGGTGACCTCGTTCCAGGTCGCGAACGTCGTCGGGCCCTTGCCGAACGGGGACGGCGTGGTCTTCGGCTTGCGGAGGAAGAGCTGCGACACCTCCCAGTCGCCCTGCCCGCGGTCCTCGATCGCGACGTCCTCGATGGTGGCGCGGATGCGCTCCTTCTTGATGAGGACCTTGCGGCCGAGCATCTCCGCGATCACCCGGACCTCGCCACCGCGCTGCTCGAAGCGGCGCATGTTCACGAGGCCGGTCGTGATGACCTGCCCGGCACCGATCGAGGTGATGCGGCCGATGCTCACGAAGATCCGGCGCTTGCCCGGGACCTCGACGATCAGACCGACGACGTGCGGCGGATCGGCCCGGCGGTACACCACCAGGACGTCTCGGACGCGGCCGACGCGGTCTCCCGCGGGGTCGAAGACGGAGCACCCGGCGAGGCGGGCGACGAAGACCTTCGTGGCGCTCACCCGACCCAGCGTAGTCGGTGCGTCTGGCCGGATCCGCCGTGGCGGTCGGCGGCTTCCCTGAGAGTGCACGTGCGATTGCAAGGTGTGCGGTGAATGATGGCTGTGTGAGCAATCAGAGCCCGTTCGGCGGCCGGACCGCCCAGGCCTTCCCGACGCTGCCCAAGGGCGACGTCCTCGGCACCTACGACAGCTACCCCGACGCCCAGCGCGTGGTGGCGAAGCTCGCCGAGGCCGACTTCCCGGTCAACCAGCTCTCGATCGTCGGCAACGACCTCAAGACCGTCGAGCGCGTCACCGGCAAGATGACGTACGGCCGTGCGGCGATCGCCGGCGCGCTGTCCGGCCTCTGGCTCGGCATCTTCTTCGGCATCGTGCTGACGCTCTTCTCGCCGAGCGCCGGCGGCCTCATCCTCGCCGCCGCCATCATCGGTGCGGCGTTCGGCATGCTCTACGGCATCGTCTCGTTCGCGATCACGAAGCGGCAGCGGGACTTCACGAGCGTGCACCAGGTCCTCGCGACGAACTACCAGATCGTCGTCGAGCCGCAGCTCGTGGGTCAGGCACGTCGCATCCTCGGTGAGGCCGGTCTCGCCCCCGCCACCCACTGGAACCCCGGCACGCCGGGTGCCCCGGGACCGCAGAGCGGGCCGGGGGCCGGGTTCCAGGGGCAGCCGCCGCAGCAGCCGTGGCGTCCGGGGCCCGGGTCCGGCTCCGGTGCTCCCGGCTCCGGCGGGCAGTCGGCCGGGTCCGGCGGCGGGTGGGGCGCCGGTCAACAGGGATCGCCGTACGGCGGGCACGCCACACCGCACCACCAGCCAGGAGGCGCGCAGCAGCCCGGCACGCCGCCCTCCGGCGCGCAGACGGGGACCCCTCGCTACGGCACGAACGAGGGGCCGCGCTACGGGGAGACCCCGGCGACCGCTCCCGCGCCGGCAGCGCCCGCGTCCGCCCAGCAGCCGCGTGCAGAGGAGCCGCCGCGCTACGGGGAGCGGGTGACCGGGGCGACGCCGCCGGCGCCGAGCTCCGCCGAGTCCGCGGAGTCCGCGGCGCCGAAGGACGACGAGTCGCGCTGAGTCGCTGGCGGCCGCCGACGTCGGGGCCGGCGCCGAGGCCGGGGCCGAGGCCGCACGACGGGGCCGGCGCCGAGGCCGGGGCCGAGGCCGCACGACGGGGCCGGCGCCGAGGCCGGGGCCGAGGCCGCACGACGCGCCGCTCACGTCCGCCGAGGTCGCACGAACGGCCGCTCCCCGTCGCGGGGAGCGGCCGTTTCCGCGACCTCGGCGCGCGGCCGTCCCGCCCGCGGATCGTCGAGCGGGCGGGACACGCCGCGTGCAGGTCGTCGAGCGGGCGGGACACGCCGCGCGCGGATCGTCGAGCGGGCGGGAACGGCCGCCGAGGTGCTGCGAGCGGGACGTACTTCGCCCGCTCGGGGCCCGGGCTAGAGGACCTTCGAGTAGCAGATCGAGGTCGGCACCCCGACGTACGGCCCGAAGTTCGCGATGCGCGTGAACCCCTCGCGCTCGTAGAACCCGATCGCACGCTTCTGCTCGTTCCCGGTCTCCAGCACGAGCGCCGGCGAACCGAGGTCGAGCGCAGCGTCCTCCAACCGCCGCAGCAGCGCCGCCGCGACACCGGCACCCCGGGACTCCGGCCGGACGTACATCCGCTTGATCTCGGTGATGCCGTCCTGCACGACCCGCAGCCCGCCGCAGCCGAGCGGCGTACCGTCGTCGTCCCGCGCGAGGAAGAACACCGCGATGGATTCCGCCGTCGGCTTGTTGCCGGGTTCGGTGTCGCCGCCGTACGCACGGTCGATCTCCAGGCGCTGGGCGGCGCGGAGCCGCTGGGCGTCGGGGGAGTCGAAGTGCTCGACGTCGATCGAGAACGCGCTCTCGCTGGGGCTGGGGGAGACCTCCGGTGTCGTCACCCGCTCAGGCTAGCGGCCGGAGCGGGCGATCCACCCCTCCACTTCCGAGGGGGTCCGGGGGATGCCGACGGACAGGTTCTCGGCGCCGTCCTCGGTCACGAGGATGTCGTCCTCGATGCGGACGCCGATGCCGCGGAACTCCTCGGGCACGGTGAGGTCGTCCTGCTGGAAGTACAGGCCGGGCTCGATCGTGAAGACCATGCCGGCCTGCACGGTGCCGTCGATGTACATCTCACGCCGGGCCTTCGCGCAGTCGTGCACGTCGAGGCCGAGGTGGTGGCTCGTGCCGTGCACCATGTAGCGGCGGTGGAACTGGTTGTCCTGCTGGAGCGATTCCTCGGCGCTGCCGGGCAGGAAGCCCCACTCGGCGGTCTTGCGGGCGATGACCTCCATCGCGGTGGCGTGCACCTGACGGAAGGTGATGCCGGGCTTCACGATGGCGAAGGCCGCGTCCGCCGCCTCGAGCACGGCTTCGTACACGAGGCGCTGCACGTCGGTGAAGGTGCCGCTGACCGGGAGCGTGCGGGTGATGTCGGCCGTGTAGAACGAGTCGACCTCGACCCCGGCGTCGATGAGGATCAGGTCGCCCGGCTCGACGGCGCCGTCGTTGCGGGTCCAGTGCAGGATGCAGGCGTGGTGGCCGGAGGCGGCGATCGTGTCGTAGCCCACGGTGTTGCCGTCGGCGCGGGCACGGCGGTTGAACGTGCCCTCGACGATGCGCTCGCCGCGGGGGTGCGCCAGGACCGCGTCGAAGTCGGCGATGACGTCGTCGAAGCCGGCCTTGGTCGCGTTCACGGCCTTGCGGAGCTCGTTGACCTCGTACGCGTCCTTCACGAGGCGCAGCTCGGAGAGGTCGCGGGCGAGGGCGTCGTCCGTCGCGGGCACGCCGTCGGCCTCCGGCGCGCCACCGACGGCGGTGCCGATCCGGTCGTCGAGCCCACGGGTGAGGTCGGTGTCGGCGTCGCGCACGACGAGGGCCGAGGCGTCGAGTCCGGCGCGCACGGCGTCGAACGCGCCGAGGTCGGCCGTCGCGAGACCGAGGTCCGCCGCGACCTCGTCCAGCGAGGGGCGCGGGCCGACCCAGAACTCCCCGATCTCGGGGTTGGCGTAGAACTCCTCGGAGTCGCGGCCGGCGGTCGCGCGGAAGTACAGCGTGGCGTCGTGCCCGGAGCCGTTCGGCGTCATGACGAGCACGGAGCCGACGACGGTGTCGGTGCCCCAACCGGTCAGGTGTGCGAACGCGGAGTGCGGGCGGAACGGGTAGTCGCAGTCGTTCGACCGCACCTTGGCCTGGCCGGCCGGCACGACGATCGTCCGGCCCGGGTGCAGCTCGGAGAGCTTCGCGCGGCGTTCGGCAGCGAAGGCGGCCTGCTCGCGGGGCTCGGGCAGCGGACGGTCACGATCGGCCCACTGCGAGCCGATGTAGTCCTTGAACGTCGAGGATCCGGGGGTGGTGGAACGGTTGCTCGTCGCGCGGGGCGTGGTGTCGGACATGCACCCATCATCGCACCGCCCGTCGCTCCGCGGCCTGTGCGCCCGCTCACCTGTGGATAGCATTGTCGACGTGCCCGATCCGTTCATCGACCTGCACGCGCACTCGAGCGTCTCCGACGGCACCGAGCGACCCGCGGACCTCGTCCGGGCGGCAGCAGCCGCCGGACTGGACGCCGTCGCGCTGACGGACCACGACACGACCGCGGGGTGGGACGAGGCCACGGCGACCGTCCGCGACCTGCCGGTCACGCTCCTCCCGGGTCTCGAACTGAGCACCCGCGTCGGCTACCGCAGCGTGCACGTGCTCGGCTACCTGGTCGACCCCGCCGACCCGGCGCTCGTCGCCGAGACCGAACGGATCCGCGACGGACGCCTCGCGCGGGCCCGCCGGATGGTCGACCGCATCGGCCGCGACCACCCGATCACCTGGGACGACGTGCTCGCGCAGTCCCGCGACGGGGCCACGATCGGCCGCCCGCACATCGCCGACGCCCTCGTCGCCCGCGGGCTCGAGGCCGACCGCAGCGCGGCGTTCCGGGGGATCCTGCACCCGGCGTCCGGGTACTACGAGCCGCACGAGGCGCCGTCCCCGCTCCGGGGCGTCGAGCTCATCCGACAGGCCGGCGGCGTCCCCGTCATCGCCCATCCCGCCGCGTCGTCGCGGGGGATCGTGATCGACGAGCCGATGCTCCGCGAACTGGTCGAGGCCGGGCTCGGCGGGCTCGAGGTCGACCACCGCGAGAACCTCGCGCACGGCAAGCGCACCCTGCTCGACTGGGCGACGCGGTACGGCCTGTTCGTCACCGGGTCGAGCGACTACCACGGCACGGGCAAGCCGAACCGGCTGGGCGAGCACCGCACGGCGTTGGCGGCGTTCGACGCCATCCGCTCCGAGGCGACCGGCAGCGCGCCCGTCGTCGGCGCGGGCTCCCGCCTGGCCTGACCAGCGCGGCCGATCCGGCGGGTGGGGACGACGAAGGGCCCGTCGCGTCGGCGACGGACCCTTCGGTGACGGCCTGGAGGCGCTACTCGCCGTCCGACGACCCCTGCGGCGCCGAGGCGGTCGCCTCGGACGAGCCGCTGCCGCTCCCGCGGCGGCGACGCCGACGACGACGCTTCGCGGCGCCGTCCGTCGAACCGTCGGCCGGTGCGCCCTCGCCACCACCGGACCGGGCCGGGGACTCGGCGTCCGCAGGCTGCGAGGCGGACCGTGCCGCGCCTCCCGAGCCGTTGCCGGAACCGGATGCCGGACCCGAGCCGGACCGCGTCCGGGTGCGGGGCGGACGCGAGCCGCTGCGCGGACGGTCGCCCGACTGCTTCTCGGCGGGGCCGCCGGCCGATGCCGCGTGCGCCGAAGCGCCGGGCAGACGGCCCTTGGTGCCGGCCGGGATGTCGAGTTCCTCGAACAGGTGCGGCGACGACGAGTAGGTCTCGACGGGCTCGGGGATGCCGAACTCGAGCGCCTTGTCGATCAGCGTCCACTTGTGCAGGTCGTCCCAGTCGACGAACGTGACCGCGATGCCGGTCTTGCCCGCACGACCGGTGCGCCCGGCACGGTGCAGGTAGGTGTCCGGGTCGTCCGGGATGGTGTGGTTGATCACGTGCGTGACGTCGTCCACGTCGATGCCGCGGGCCGCGACGTCGGTGGCGATCAGCACGTCGCGCTTGCCGGCCTTGAAGGCGGCCATGGCACGCTCGCGCTGCTCCTGGTTGAGGTCGCCGTGCACCGCTGCGGCGTTGAACCCGCGGTCCTTGAGCTCCTCGACGAGCTTCGCGGCGGCACGCTTCGTGCGGGTGAAGATCACGGTCTTGCCGCGCCCCTCGGCCTGCAGGATGCGGGCGATGACCTCGTCCTTGTCGAGCGAGTGCGCGCGGTAGATGAGGTGCTTGATGTTCGCCTGCATCAGACCCTCGTCGGGGTCGGTCGCGCGGATGTGCACCGGGCGGCTCATGAAGCGGCGGGCGAGCGCCACGATCGGCGCGGGCATCGTCGCCGAGAACAGCATCGTGTGCCGCACCTCGGGGATGGCCTGGAAGATGCGCTCGATGTCCGACAGGAACCCGAGGTCGAGCATGCGGTCAGCCTCGTCGAGGACGACCTCCTGCACGTGCGACAGGTCGAGCAGGCGCTGGCGCTGCAGGTCGATCAGGCGCCCGGGGGTGCCGACGACGATCTGGGCGCCGGCCTTGAGCTGCTCGATCTGCCCCTCGTACGCCTTGCCGCCGTAGATCGCCGCGATGGTCGTCGGGCGGTTCGAGGTGGCGAGCTCGAGGTCCTCGGTCACCTGGACCGCGAGTTCGCGGGTCGGCACGACGACGAGGGCCTTGACGCCGGGCGCCGGGTCGGCTCCGAGGCGCTGGATGAGGGGGAGGCCGAAGCCGAAGGTCTTGCCCGTACCCGTCTTGGCCTGGCCGATGATGTCCTGGCCGGTGAGGGCGAGCGGGATCGTCTGCTGCTGGATCGGGAAGGGCTCGAGGATGCCCTTCGTCGCGAGCGCGTCGACGATGTCCTGCTCGATGGAGAGGTCTGCGAAAGTCAAAGAATCACCTTAGTTCTGGTGGAAGTCCCGACCAGTCTACCGGCGGGTCGGGCTCGGTTCTCCAGGCCCCTATGCTGGAGCCGTGGTGTCGTGGTGGAACCGGAAGCGCGCGGCGGAGCTCGCGTCCGCGTGGCTCGCGTCGCGGAACCCGCGGAACGCCTCGCCCGTGGAACGTCTGCAGCTCGACGACGTCAGCCCCGAGCTGGACGTCTACTTGGGCCAGGCGGCGTACCTCGAACTCTCGCTCTACGAGACGATGGGCCGCGCCGGGGCCGGTGCGCCGACCCTGTCCGGACGGCTCGTCACCGGCGTGCTCGCGACGACGGCGCTCGAGCGGCACCGCGCCATCGTCGCCGAGATCGAACGGACCGGCGGTGACCCGGCTGCGCTGATGGCGCCCCACCGCGAGGCGATCGACCTGTTCCTCGAGCGCACGAGCGGCGCGGACTGGTACGAGTCGATGCTCACGGGCTACGTCACCGCGGGGATCCTCAACGACCTGTTCGGCTCGCTGCTCCGGTCGCTCCCGGCCGAGGTCCGGCAGCGCCTGAAGACCGTGTTCGACGCGCGTGAGGAAGCCGCCGTCGTCGAGGAGCTCACCGAACGCATCGCCGAGGACCCGCAGGTCGGGTCGCGACTGGCGATGTGGGGGCGGCGGCTCGTCGGGGACACGTTACTCGTGGCCCGGTCGGCGCTCGCGTCGCACGCTCGTGAGGACCAGGAACGGCTCGAGCCGGTCTGGACCGAGCTCATCGCTGCGCACACGCGGCGGATGGACGCGCTCGGCCTGACGGCCTGACGGCCTGACGGCCCCCGGGTCAGGCGCCGGAGGCCTTGACGCGCTCGTAGTACGCCGCGTCGGCAGCCGTACGGCGCTTGCCGAGGACCCACTCCGCGACGAGGGCGACCACACCGGCACCGACCAGGGCGACGACCCAGATCCAGGTCGCGTCGTACTGCCAGCCGGCCCAGGTCAGGGCCTCCCACAGCACCGCGGCGACGATACCGCCGACCGCGGGGCCGAGCAGGGAGCCACGGCTCGAGCGCCACGGCAGGACCACGTGCGCGACGGCCCCGAGGATCAGCCCGCCGAGGACCGCGAAGAGCAGCTCCACGTCAGGCGACGAAACCGATGCGACGGGACTCCTCCGCGCCGACCTCGACGTAGGCGAGGGACGCGACGGGGACGATGAACCGACGGCCCTTGTCGTCCTGCAGCGAGAGGTGCGTCGCCTTGTCGTCGAGCGCGGCCGCGACGGCCTTCTCGATCTCGTCGGCGGTCTGGGCGGTCTCGAACGCGATCTCGCGCGGGCTGTTGGTGATGCCGATCTTGATGTCCACGAGCACAGCGTATCCGAGCGGCCCCGACGGCCATCGGGCGTTCGCCGCAGGCGCACTGTCGGTCGCTGCGGTTACCGTACGAGGGTGCCCCAGACGACGCTCACGCCCGCACCCGAGGCCACGGGCGTCGCGCGGGCGTTGGCGTCCGACCCGTCGCAGGCCGCCGTGCTCGCGCTGCCGGACGGCCGGCACGCCGCGGTCATCGGCGCACCGGGCACCGGCAAGACGACCACGCTGTCGCGGCTGGTGGCAGCACGGCTCACGCGCGACGACGCGATCTCGCCCGACGGTCACGCCACCGTCCTCGCCCTGACGAGCGCCCGCACGGCCGCCACCGCGCTCCGCGACCGACTCGCCGCCTCGGTCGACCGGGTGATGCCGGGTGCACTCGCACGGACGGTGAACTCGCTGGCCTTCCAGCTCGTCGCGCACGCCGCGGCCGTCCAGGGCCTCGAGACCCCGACCCTGCTGACCGGTGGCGAGCAGGACCGCATCATCGCCGACCTGCTCGACGGGCACGAGACCGACGGCACCGGTCCGGACTGGCCGGCACCGATCACCGCCGTCGTCCGCGAACGCGCCGGCTTCCGCACCGCGCTGCGCGACGTCATGATGCGGGCGGTCGCCGCGGGCGTGGAGCCCGAGGACATGCGCGAACTCGGGGACGACACCGGGCGTCCGGAGTGGCGGGCCGTCGGGGACTTCGTCGACGAGTACCGCGCCGCCGTGACCTCGTTCCGCGCCACCAGCCTCGACGCCGCCGAACTCGTCGCCTACGCCACGGCCGCCGTCCTGCGGGGGCAGGTCCCGGCGAGCGTCGCCGCGCTGCGCCTCGTCGTGGTCGACGACACGCAGGAGCTCGTCGAGGGGGAGATCGCGCTGCTCGGGGCGCTCGCCCGTTCCGGCGTGCAGATCGTCGCCTTCGGTGACCCCGACATCGCCGCGTCGGCGTTCCGCGGGGCCGAGCCCGACGTGCTCGGCCGCCTGGCCTCCCGGCTCGGTGTGGACCGCGTCGACGAGCTGGTCCTCGGCACGGTGCACCGGCACGCGGCACCCGTCCGCGCGCTCGTCTCCGGCATCACGGCGCGCATCGGTGCCGCCGCGGCCGGACGGCAGCGCACCGCCGTGGCGACCACGGCGGACGCCCGACCCGACGCCGTCGTGCACCTCGAGGGCGCGAGCCGTGCGGCGCTCGTCGTCGCGATCGCCCGGCGGCTCCGCGAACACCGGTTGCTCGACGGCGTGCCGTGGCACCGGATGGCCGTCGTCACCCGCAGCGGTGCCGCGATCCCCGAGCTCGTCCGTGCGCTCTCCGTGGCCGAGGTCCCCGCGACCGCCGGGGCCGCACCCGTCCGACCCCGCGACGACACCGCGGCGCGGTCCCTGCTCGACGCCGCGGCCGTCGCGCTCGGAGTCCTCCCGCTCGACCCGGTGCTCGCCACGTCCTTCGCGACCGGGCCGCTCGGCGGGCTCGACACCCTGGCGATGCGGCGGCTCCGCCTCGCGCTGCGGCGGGAGGAACTCGCCGGTGGCGGTACCCGCACGGCCGACGAACTCCTCGTGGACGCACTCGGCGCGCCCGAGCGCCTGGCGACCGTCGACGCCGGGTTCGCCCGACGCGCGACGCGGCTCGCGCGGAGCCTGGTGCAGGCGCACCACGACGCCGAGTCCGGTGCGAGCATCGAGGAGATCCTCTGGGGCCTCTGGGAACGGAGCGGGCTCGCCGGCGCCTGGGGCGGCCAGTCGGCTGCCGGCGGGGTCGGCGCGGCCGAGGCCGACCGGCACCTCGACGCCGTGGTCGGGCTGTTCACCGCGGCGAAGCGGTTCGTCGAGCGGACGCCGAACGCCCCCGCGCGGGTGTTCGTCGACGACCTGCTCGGCGCCGACCTGCCCGAGGACTCGATCGGGCCCGACCGCACCGCCGGCCGGGTCCGCGTGCTCACCCCCTCGGCCACGATCGGGCTCGAGTGCGACGTCGTCGTGGTGCTCGGGCTGCAGGACGGCGTCTGGCCGAACACCCGGGTACGGGGCAGCCTGCTCGACCCCGACGGCCTGGTCCGTGCCGCCGCGGGGATCGACCACGAGACGATCGACGACCGCGCCGCCGTGATCGCCGACGAACTCCGCCTGTTCGCCCGTGCGGTGTCCCGCGCCACCACCCAGGTGATCATCGGGACGGTGGCGAACGACGACGAGGCGCCCTCGCCGTTCGTCCGCCTCGTGCCCGTGCCGCCCGACCGGCAGCCGACCGTGCACCCGCTGTCCCTGCGCGGCCTCGCCGGATCGCTCCGTCGGCGCGTGGTGGCCTCGGGCGACCACGAGGCCGCGTCCGCCCTCGCGCGCCTGGCCGAGGCCGAGGTCCCCGGCGCCGCTCCGGACGACTGGTACGGGCTCGCCGAGCCCTCGACCGACGACCCCCTCGTCGACCTCGACGCCGAGCCGGCACCCGAGCACGAGGGCGGCGAGCCCGTGCCCCCGACCGTGTCGGTCTCGCCCTCCCGCATCGGCACCTTCGAGGAGTGCCCCGTGCACTGGTTCGTGCAGACCTTCGGCGGCAGCGCCCCGAGCCCCGCGATGGGCATCGGGACGATCGTGCACGAGACCATGGAGCACGCCACCGCCGTCGACGTGGAGTCCCTGTGGCAGCACGTCGAGGGCCGGTGGGACGAGCTGACGTTCGAGTCGCCGTGGATCGCCGATCGCGAACGCGCCCGCACCCGTCGCATGATCGAGGGGCTCAGCGACTACCTCCGCACCTTCGCGAGCGCCGGACGCCGACTGCTCGGCGCCGAGACCTCGTTCACGCTCGTCACCGGGCCGGCACGGATGCGCGGCAGCATCGACCGGATCGAGGTCGACCCGGACGGCCGGGTCAGCGTCGTCGACCTCAAGACCGGGCGCTCGATGCCGAGTGAGAAGAACGACATGCCCGAACACCCCCAGCTCGGCGCGTACCAGCTCGCGGTCGAGGACGGCGCGGTCGAGGGGGTCCCCGCCGGCTCGGCGATGGCCGATGCCCGGCTGGTGTTCGTGCAGAACGCCCGCAGTGGCCGTGCCTACTCCGAGCGGACGCAGCAGGCGTTCGACGACGACGCGCGTGAGGCATACCGCCAGCGGCTGCACACCGTGGCGACGGGCATGGCCGGACGGACCTTCCTCGCGAACGTCGACGACCACTGCCAGAAGGCCCGGACCGGCGTCGAGTGCCGGATCCACGTCGTGGGCGAGGTGACCTGGTGAACGAGGAACAGCTGCTCGGCCCCGACGGCGCCCGCACCGCCTACCCCGACCGCGTCGAGCCGCCCCGGCACGACGCCGACGCGATCGCCGACGCCCTCGGACGCCCGCGCCCCACGGCGCAGCAGCGCGCCGTCATCGAGTCTCCGCTCACCCCGGCGCTCGTCGTCGCGGGAGCCGGCAGCGGGAAGACCGAGACGATGGCGTCGCGGGTCGTCTGGCTGCTCGCGAACGGGATGGTCCGCCCCGACGGCATCCTCGGCCTGACCTTCACCCGCAAGGCCGCCGGCGAGCTGTCGGTCCGCATCAACGACCGCATCCGCGCGCTCGAGGACGTCGGGCTGCTCGAGGCCGGTGACGCGTTCGAGGCGCCGACGGTGTCGACCTACAACGCGTTCGCCAACTCGGTCTTCCGCGAGAACGCGCTGCTCGTCGGCCGCGACGGCGAGTCCCAGGTGCTCACCGAACCGTCCGCCTGGCAGCTCGCGCGCCGGGTCGTCGTCGCGGCGCGGGACGACCGGCTGGCCGGGCTCGACCGCGACGTCGACACCGTGACCGCTGCGGTCGTCTCGCTCGCCGGCGCGGTGTCCGAGCACCTCGTCGAACCGGAGCGGTTGCGTCGGTTCGCGATCGAGTTCGCCGAGCTGCTCCAGCTGCCGGGGAACGCCCGCGGTGGCGCGTACAAGGCGATCACCGACGCCGTCGCCGCGATCGGTGCCCTCGAACCCCTCGTCGACCTGGTGGAGGAGTTCCGTCGGCAGAAGGTGGACCGCGGGTTCGTGGAGTTCTCCGACCAGATCGCGCTCGCCCTCGCCGCGGCCGAGTCGGCACCGCGCGTCGTCACCGACCTGCGGCAGCGGTACGGCGTGGTGCTCCTCGACGAGTACCAGGACACCTCGGTCGTGCAGACGCGGTTCCTCGCCCGGCTCTTCCGCGGGCACCCGGTGATGGCGGTCGGCGACCCCCACCAGTCGATCTACGGGTTCCGCGGGGCGAGTGCCGCCAACCTCGCTCGATTCCCGCGCGACTTCGGCGGAACGTCCGACGACGGCGCCGACGCCGCACGCCCCGTCACCTTCGCGCTCTCCACCAGCTGGCGGAACCCGGTCGACGTCCTCGCCGGCGCCAACGCCGTCGTCGCGCCCCTGTCCGAGGCGTCCGAGGTCGACGTCGAGCGCCTCGTCCCCCGACCCGGTGCGGACGCCGGAACGGTCCACGCCGTGTTCCCGGAGACCCTCCCGGACGAGGCCGCCGCCGTGGCGGAGTGGTTCGCCGCGCGCCGCGCCTCTGACCCGACGGGGTCGATGGCGCTCCTGCTGCGCTCGCGGAAGGACCTCGCCGCGTTCACCGCCGCCCTCGGCGACCGTCGCGTGCCGTTCCACGTGCTCGGCACCGGCGGACTCCTGCAGAGGCCGGAGATCGTCGACCTCGTCGCGTGCCTCCGCGTGCTGCACGACCCCGGCGCCGGCAACGACCTCATCCGGCTGCTCGCCGGTGCCCGGTGGCGGATCGGCGCCGCGGACATCGCCGCCCTCCACGCCCTGGCCCGCTGGCTGTTCGGCCGCGACCACACCCAGCAGCGACTCGACGACGACGTCACCGCAGCGTTCCGGGCATCGGTCGCCGCGGGCGAGCACGGCTCGATCGTCGACGCCCTCGACTTCGTCGCCACCGCCCCGGACGACCACGGCGCGCTCGCCGACATCAGCGAGACCGGACGCCTCCGGATGCGCGAACTCGGCCGCCAGCTCCAGGCGCTCCGGTCCCGGGCCAGTGGCGACCTCGTCGACTTCGTCACGCTCGTCGTGCAGGAGATGCGGCTCGACATCGAGGTCGCCGCGCACGAGCAGGGGAGCGGGGCGTTCCTCGACGCCTTCATCGACGAGCTCGCGGGCTTCGTGACCACGGACGACCGGGCCGACCTCGGTGCGTTCCTCGGCTGGATCGACGCCGCTGCCCGTCGCGACGACATGGGTCCCCGCTCCGAGGAGCCCGAGGCCGGCACCGTGCAGATCCTGACGATCCACGGGTCGAAGGGCCTCGAGTGGGACGCCGTAGCGGTTCCCCGACTGGTCGAGGGTGCGCTCCCGGCCCGCCCGCTGGAGGGCTCTTCCGGGTGGATCGGCTTCGGCCGGCTGCCGTACGAGTTCCGGGGCGACGCCGACGAGCTGCCGCGACTGCACTGGCGCGGGCACGACACGCAGAAGGACGTCACGCTCGCGATCGACGCCTACAAGGAACAGGTGAAGGCCCGCAACGAGGACGAGGAGCGCCGCCTCACCTACGTCGCGCTCACCCGGGCGAAGCACGACCTGCTCGTCTCCGGCTCGTTCTGGGCTGGCGGGGTCCGACCCACCGAACCGAGTCGGTACCTGCGGGACCTCGTCGACGCCGGTGTCGTGGACGCCGCCGCCGTCCCCGAGACGACCGAGCACGAGGAGAACCCCCTCGGTGACGCCGGGGCCACGCAGTCCTGGCCGCACGTGCCGTTCGGGCAGCGCGCCGCCCGGGTGGTCGCCGCCGCCGACCGCGTGCGGAACGCCAACCCCGGGGCGGCCGGTCGGTTCAGCGCCGACATCGACCTGCTGCTCGCCGAGCGCGCCGCGAACCGGTCGGCCCGGCACCGGGTGGTCGTCCCGCACCGCGTCCCGGCGTCCGGGTTCAAGGACTACCTGGCCGAACCGGACGCCGTGGCCGAGCGGCTGCGGCGCCCGATGCCGGAGCGGCCGTACCGCGCGACCCGCCTCGGCACGCTCTTCCACCAGTGGGTCGAGCAGCGTGCCCGCAGCGGCGGTTCGCTCGAGACGCTCGACGCCTGGCCGGACGAACTCGACCTCGACCCGGACGACGTGGTCGACGCCTCGGCGGACGTCGCGGTCACCGACGACGACGCCCGTCGGCTCGCCGACTTCCAGGCGACCTTCGCCCGGTCACGGTGGGCGGAGCTGACACCGATCGAGGTCGAACGGGAGATCCACATCCCGTTCCTCGGCCACAGCGTCGTCTGCAAGCTTGATGCGGTCTACGAGATCGACGGCCGGGCCGAGGTCGTCGACTGGAAGACCGGCAAGGCCCCGTCGGGCGACGACGACCTGGCGAAGCGGCAGTTGCAGCTCGCCCTGTACCGGGTCGCCTACGCGGAGTTCACCGGGCGCCCGATCGACGAGGTCGACGCGGTGTTCTACTTCGTGGCCGACGACCTCGAGGTCCGGCCGCGCGAACTCCTCGACCGCGCCGGACTCGAGCGCGCCTGGCGGGACGCGATCGGCTGACGCCGGCTCGGCGCCGGCTCGGCGCCGGCCGGCCGCGCTGACGCCGGCCCGCACGTCGAACCACGAATCCGACGTCGAACCACGCGCGGACGCTGGTTCGATGTCGGAACCGTGGTTCGATCCGAACCGGTGGCGCGGCGGACCGCCGGCGACGGGGCGGAGGCGAGCCGCGCGTCCAGGGCCACCACGCGTCAGCCGCGCCGAAGCGCGTCAGCCGTGCCGACGCTCGGTCGACGACAGCAGCTGCTCGACCTCGCCGATCTCCATCGTCTCCGGCGAGACCGACTGCAGCGGTGCCGCGCTCGGCGTCTGCACCGCGTCGACCAGCCGGTGCATCATCGCGACCGCGTCGTCGACGACCTCGGTGCTCTTCACCTGCACGCCGTGCAGCAGCCACTGCGCGGTCTCGAGCTCGTGGTGCACCCGCGCGCGCTGCGCGAGCTGCCGGTCCCGGCCGCCGCCGTTCGCCTCGTACGCGCTGAGGACGGTGTCGAACGCGTCCTTGCGGCCGGCGAGCACCCACGCGAGGTCCTTCGCCGGGTCGCCGAGCCGCAGCTCGCCCCAGTCGATGACGCCGGAGACGTCGTCGCCGGAGACCAGGATCGTCTCGGTGCCGAGCGACCCGTGCACGACGGTGGGCGTGAACTGCCAGAGCTGCTGGTCGCGCGCCGCGCCCTCCCACCGCTCCTTGAGCGCCGCCGGGACGAGCTTCGTGGCGACCGCGCGGTCCATCACGGAGACGGCGGAGCGCAGGACCTCGAACGGGGTGAGGGACGGCAGACCGGCGTCGGTGACGAAGCTCGTCGGCAGCTGGTGGATCGCGGCGATCGCCCGGCCGACGCTGGTCGCGAGCTCCGGTCGTTCGACGAGGGCCTGCAGCTTCGGGTGCGTCCCGGGCAGGTACGAGGTGACGATGGCGCGGGTCGAGCCGATCGGCGCCTGTCCGCGGTACTCGGCGACGCCGAACGGGAGGCGCGTGCGGATCCCGGCGCTCAGCGCCCGGATCGCGACGAGGTCGGCGGACTGCCGGGCCTCGGCTCGCTGGTTGCGTGGGCGGCGGATCGCGGACCAGGCGCCGTCGGCGTCGCGGAGGACGGCCGACTCGTAGTCCCCGGACGCGGCCGAGCCGAGCGTGCGCGTGCCCGTGACGACGAGGCCTGAGACGGCCGTGGTCGCCAACGCGGCTAGAGTGAACTGGGATCCCGCCATGCCCCTCAGGGTAGGTCCGCAGCCGGTGGTCGAGCGTGCGCCACGCTGGCCCGCGGCAGCCCGGGCTCCCGCACCGCCGACCCGATCCGACCCGAGGAGCCCCCTGCTGTGACCGTCGAGTTCGCCGCGAGGCTGCCCCTCTCCCGCAACGACCTCGACCGCGACGCGGAGTTCCGCACGACGGACGACCTCGACCGGGTGCTGCGGGACGACCCGTCGACGCGGTACCTGCCCGTCCGCGGCTCCGAGATGCTGCGGAACGCCGACGGCACCCTCCGTTTCGTCTCCGCCGATGCCGTGCCGGTGGACGCGGTGACGCTGTACCTCGGTCGCGCCGTGTCCGACGCCCCCGATGCGCCCGCCGGCACCCGGTTCGTCGCCGCGTTCCTCGACGCCGAGACCGCCGCCCGGATCGAACCGGCCGACGACGCGTGGGAGAGCCTGCGGATGTTCGGGACCGAGCTGTCGCCGCGCGACCAGGGCCTCGCGGTCGAGGCCGTGGCGATGGCGAACTGGCACGCCGTGCACGGCTTCTCGCCCCGCACCGGGTCCGCGACCGACGTGGTCACCGGCGGCTGGGTGCGCCGCGATCCCGAGGGACACGAGCACTTCCCGCGCACCGACGCGGCGATCATCGTCGGGGTCACCGACGCCGACGACCGGATCCTGCTCGGGTCGAACGCGGCGTGGGATGCGGACCGGTACTCGCTGCTCGCGGGCTTCGTCGAGCCGGGGGAGTCGCTCGAGGACGCCGTCCGGCGCGAGGTCTGGGAGGAGTCCGGCGTCCGCGTCGAGGAACCCGAGTACCTCGGCTCGCAGCCGTGGCCGTTCCCGGCGTCGCTCATGCTCGGCTTCCGCGCCCGTGCGGTGGACGGGGACCCGACGACGGCTCGGCCGGACGGCGTGGAGATCCTCGACGTCCGGTGGTTCTCGCGCGACGAGATCCGGGAGCGTGCGGGCGACACCCTGCTGCTGCCGGGGAAGACGTCGATCGCCCGCGCCATCATCGAAGAGTGGTACGGCGGGCCGCTGGACCTGCCGTGAGCAGCGCCGCCGCCGGGGCCCCGGCCGAGCCGCTCCGACCGCCGTCGCCGGACGAGCTCCTCGCCGCCCTCGACGCCGAACAGCGCACCGTCGCCCGGACCCTGCTCGGTCCCGTGGCCGTCCTGGCCGGCGCCGGCACCGGCAAGACCCGCGCCATCACGCACCGCATCGCGTACGGCGTCGCCACCGGCACCTACGCGCCGAACCACGTCCTCGCCCTGACCTTCACCACCCGGGCGGCCGGCGAACTGCGGTCGCGGCTGCGCTCCCTCGGTGCGGGCACGGTGCAGGCGCGCACGTTCCACGCCGCGGCGATGGCGCAGCTCAGCTACTTCTGGCCGGACACCGTCGGCGGCCACGCCCCGAAGATCGTCGAGTCCAAGGGGCGGATGATCGCGCACGCGGCGGACACGGTCGGCCTGCGGGTGGACACCCCGACGCTCCGCGACCTGGCCGGCGAGGTCGAGTGGCGGAAGGTCCAGATGCTCTCGTACGACGAGTACGAGGCCGCGGCGGCCGAACGGGTGATGCCGCGCGACACCGCGCCGCGCCGGGTCCTCGACCTCATGCGCGCGTACGAGCAGCTCAAGGACGACCGGCGGCAGCTCGACTTCGAGGACGTCCTGCTCGCGACGCTCGGCATGGTGGAGTCCGAACCCCGGGTGGCGTCGTACGTCCGGCAGCAGTACCGCTTCTTCGTCGTGGACGAGTACCAGGACGTCTCGCCCGTGCAGCACGACCTGCTGCGCGCGTGGCTCGGCGGCCGGGACGACGTCTGCGTCGTCGGCGACGCCAGCCAGACGATCTACTCGTTCGCGGGGGCGTCGAGTCGCTACCTGCTCGGCTTCGGCTCGGAGTTCCCCCGCGGATCCGTGCTGCGGCTCGAGCGGAACTACCGCTCCACGCGCGAGGTCGTGCACGCCGCGAACGCGCTCATGCGCGGGCAACCGGGCGCCCTCGACCTCGTCGCGCAGCACACCGAGCCCGGACCACGGCCCGAGGTGCTGGCGTGCGTGCACGACGGCGACGAGGCGCAGACGGTCGCCCGGACCATCGCGTCGCTGGTCGCCGACCCGGCCTCGGGCGCGTCCTACGGGGACGTCGCGGTGCTCTACCGCCTCGGCGCCCAGGCCGCCGCGGTCGAGTCGGCGCTCGGACGCGCGGGCATCCCGTACCGGGTCCAGGGCGGCACCCGCTTCTTCGACCGCCCCGAGGTCAAGCTCGCGGTGCACCACATGCGGGGCGAGGCCGTCCGGCAGACCGACGACGAGCTCACCCGGCGGGTCGGCCTCGTGCTGCAGGTGAGCGGGTGGACGCCGACGCCACCGGAGGGCACCGGCGCCGTGCGCGAGCAGTGGGAAGCGCTGCAGGCGATCATGGGCCTCGCCGAGGACGCTCCCGCCGGCACGACGATGCAGCAGTTCACGCAGGACCTGGTGGACCGTGCCGCGACGCACCACGAGCCGGAGCTGGACGCCGTGACCCTCGCCACGCTGCACTCGTCCAAGGGCCTGGAGTGGCCGCACGTCGTGGTGATCGGTGCGGCCGAGGGGCTGCTCCCGATCTCGTACGCCACCACCGACGCCGAGATCGACGAGGAACGCCGGCTCTTCTACGTCGGGCTGACCCGTGCCCGCCGGTCGGTGACGGTCACGTGGTCGCGACAGGGTTCCACGCGTGGGGGAGCCCGGGTGGCGAGTCGGTTCCTGGCAGCGCTCGGCACGAACAGCGCGGATGGAACGTCACCGGGAGCCGACTGACCGACAGGTCGTCGCGCTCGAAGACCAGCTGGTCCGGACCGGGGTGCTGGGTGCGGGACGGCAGCCGTTCGAGGAGCATCCGGGTCGCAGCCGCCGCAACCGCCGCGATCCGGTAGGGCGAGAGCGGTGCCGCGGGGCGGCCCCACACCTGCGCCGCGATGGCCGGCCAGCACGGGTCGTCGTCGACGTGCGCGTACTCGACGCAGTGGAGGCACGGCCCGGCACCCGGGACGACGAACGGCCCGAGGCGCACGCGTCCGTCCCCGACGACGACCGGCAGGTGGGCGGTACCCCGCCGGGTCCAGGCAGCGCGGACCGCCGGGTCGACGACGTGGTCGGCCACCACCACGGCGAGCTGGGGATCCGGGTCGGGGACGGTCACCGGTCCACCACGCGGCGCGGTCGTGCGCGCGACCGTGACGCCCTCGCCCGAGAGCAGTTCGGCGACCGCGTCCGGCAGGGCGCCGGTGCCGTGCACCTCGACCCGGGCCAGCGGTTCCGGCAGGACGTCGACGACCGCGGGCGAGGCGTCCCCGAGCACGCGCGCGGCGAGACCGGGCGGACACCCGCTCGCCGCGGCGACCCCGGAGAGGGCATCACGGCCGGTCTCGCGGCGGAGTGCGCAGAGGAACCGTTCCTCGGCCGTGCTCGGGACCGGCACGACGGCGCGGGGAGGATCGACCCCGAGCTGGACGGTGGTCGGGTCGCGCCAGACGAACTCGAGGGTCGGATCGATGCGGATGCCCATGCCCCCACGCTGGCGGACCAGGCGCCCGCGCGGGGCAGGGACGGCGGATCTGTGGAGAACTACTTCGGAGCGTCGCCCTCGTCGACGTTGCCGGACTCGTCCTCGCGCGGACGGTCACCGGTGGCGTCGTTGAGCAGGTCCTCGAGCGCCTTGTCGAACTCGTCGTCCTCGGCGGAGCGGCCGGGGTTGCGCAGCCGGGCCACGAAGGCGTCCGGCGCGTCGATGTCGTCCGAGGTCGGGACCGCGTCGAAGTGCGACCAGAGCGCGTCGCGCTGCTCGGTGCCGAGCTCGTCGGTGACCCGCTGCCACATCGCCGCTGCTTCGCGGAGGCGGCGGGGGCGGAGTTCGAGGCCGACGAGCGTCGCGAACGCGGACTCGGCCGGACCACCGGCCGCACGACGACGTCGGACCATCTCGGCGATCGCGCCGGACTTCGGCAGACGCTCGGTGGCCGCGGCGGTCACGGTGTCGACCCAGCCCTCGACGAGCGCGAGCATCGTCTCGAGGCGGGCGAGGGCGGCCTCCTGCTCCTCGGTGCGCGGCGGGATGAGGGCACCGGACGCGAGGGCGTCCCGGAGCTGTTCCTGGTTCGTCGGGTCGATCTCGGACGCGAGCTCCTCGACGCGGTCGAACGGGATGTGGATGCCCCGCGCGTAGTCGGTGATCGACGAGATGATGTGCAGGCGGAGCCAGCGGGCCGAACGGAACAGCCGTGCGTGCGCGAGTTCCCGGACGGCCAGGTAGATGCGGACCTCGTCCTCGGGGACGTCGAGTCCCTCGGCGAACTCGGCCACGTTCTGCGGCAGGAGTGCGGCGACCTGCTCGTCGAGGAGCGGCACGCCGACGTCGCCGCCGGACACGACCTCCTTCGAGAGCTGCCCGACGACCTGGCCGAGCTGGATCGCGAACAGTGCGCCGCCGACGCCGCGCATCGCCTTCGAGACGTCGCCGAGCATCGCCTTGAGCTGCTCGGGGGCACGCTGCTCGATCGCCTCGGTCAGGGCGTTCGAGATGCTCAGCGCCACGGGTTCCGCGATCTGCGCCCACACCGGCGTCGTCGCCTTCGCCCACTGCTCGCGCGTGTAGAGGCTCGGCGTCGCGGTGAGCTCGGCGACCGAGGTGGCCTCGTCCAGCCAGAGCGCCGCGACCTGGAACGCCTGGTCGGCCGCCTGCGAGGTCGCGGGGTCGACCGGGTGGCCGCCCTCACGGGCGATCGCGGTGGCGCGCTCGGACGCGACGGAGAAGTCGATGCCGTCACCGCCCGACTGCGCGGCACGCTGCAGCTGGCTCATCAGATTCGCGACGAAGGCCGGGTCGTTCGGCAGTCCGGCGGCACCGGCGAGCTGCGACGGGTCGATCTGGCCCTCGCCGGAGAGGAGCTTCCGGAGCATCTCCTGGAAGTCGTCGTCCGGCCCCGGCTGCGGTTCATCAGGCATGACGACTACGCTAATCGCTGCTCACGGGGCCGCGCCTGGGACGCCCCCGTGGGAACGCCCGAACCGCTGCGCCGAGGGCGAACAGCTCCCGTGGAAGGACGTTCTCGTGACCCTCTTCGCCGCCGAGCCCCGTCGTCGTCCCCGTTCCCGGACCGTCGGCTGGGCGTTCGTGATCGGTGCCGTCGTCCTCGGGCTCCTCGCCAGCCTGCTGCCGAGCCCCTACCTGATCGAGGTCCCCGGCCCGGTGTACAACACCATCGGGACCCAGGAGCAGGGCACGGGCAAGGACGCGGAGCAGGTCAAGCTCATCCAGGTCGACGGCCACCCGACCTACCCCACCGCCGGCGCGCTCGACATGCTCACCGTCGGCATCCAGGGCGACGCCACGAACCGCCCCTCCTGGACGAGCGTCATCCGGGCGCTCTTCACGAAGTCCGAGGCGGTCATCCCGGCGTCCGCGATCTACCCCGAGGGCGTCACCACCGACCAGGTCAACCAGCAGGACACGGCCGACATGCAGCAGTCGCAGCAGTCCGCCGTGGCCGCGGCCCTCATCCAGCAGGGGTACGAGCTGCCCACCGACCTCGAGGTCGGCACGGTCCAGAAGGGCTCCGCGGCCGACGGCGTCATCGAGAAGGGCGACGTCATCCGCTCCTTCGACGGGACCTCGCTCACCGAGAACGCCGACGCGACCTCGCTCCGTGAGCTGGTCGCGAAGCACGGCACCTCGGGTCCGGCGACGGTCGTCGTCGAACGCGACGGCGCCGAGAAGACGGTCGAGCTCACGCCGCGGAGCGAGCAGGGCACGGCCCTGATCGGCGTGGGCGTGACCGAGCAGTACGACTTCCCGTTCCGCGTCTCCATCGAGCTCCAGGACGTCGGCGGCCCGTCGGCCGGGATGATGTTCGCCCTCGGGATCATCGACGAGATCACGCCGGGCAAGCTCAACGGCGGCAAGCACGTCGCCGGCACCGGCACGATCACCGCCGACGGCGAGGTCGGCGCGATCGGCGGCATCCGGCAGAAGCTCTACGGCGCGAAGGACGCCGGCGCGACCGTCTTCCTCGCCCCGGCCGACAACTGCGGCGAGGTCGTCGGCCACGTCCCGGACGGACTCGACGTCTACAAGGTCGCCACGCTCGACCAGGCGGTCACCGACCTGCAGACGATCGCCTCCGGGAAGAGCACCGCGAAGCTCGCGCGCTGCACGTCGTAGACCCGGCCACGCGCTCCAGGCGACGTCCGCGGCCGTCGCGATCCGTGCCTCCCGAACCGTGTTCCAGGAGGCGCGACCCACCATCCTGAGTCTCCGTACAGTTTCAGGGGTGCTCGCGCCACATAGGATCGATGCACTGACGGCCCGCCGCGCCGGGCCCGCCGGTTCGACACGTCTGGAGCACATCAAGTGACGACAACCTCGTCCACCTCGGGGCGGCGTTCGCCGCGGGTCCCGATCGTGGTCACGATCATCGTGCTGGCCGCACTGGTGATCGCCTTCTTCATCTTCGCGAGCCTGTACACCGACTACGCGTGGTTCGCGCAGCTCGGCTTCCAGCAGGTCCTGACCACGCGGTGGATCGCCGGGACCCTGATGTTCCTCGCCGGGTTCCTCGGGATGGCGGTGCCCGTCTACGCGAGCATCGCGATCGCGTTCCGGTTCCGGCCGGTCTACGCGAAGCTCAACTCCCAGCTCGACCGCTACCAGCAGGTCATCGAGCCGCTGCGCCGTGCCGTCATGATCGGGATCCCGGTCGTGCTCGGCATCTTCGCCGGGCTGTCGACCGCCGGCCGGTGGAGCATGGTGCTCGAGTACTTCAACCGGACGCCGTTCGGCAAGACCGACCCGCAGTTCGGGCTCGACATCGGCTTCTACGTGTTCGAACTGCCGTTCTGGCGCGCGATCGTGGCGTACTCGTCGGCCGTGGTGCTCATCGCCGGGCTGGCCGCGCTCGCCGCGTGCTACCTGTACGGCGCGATGCGCTTCGGCGGCCGCGAGGTCCGGATCTCGAAGGCCGCGCGCATCCAGCTCGCGATCACCGCCGCCGTCTACGTCGCGCTGCAGGCCGTGAGCCTCTGGCTCGACCAGTACGCCGCGCTGACGAAGTCGAACTCGCTCATCACCGGTGCGCAGTACACCGAGGTGAACGCCGTCATCCCGGGTCGCGAGATCATGGCGGGCATCGCCGCGATCGTGGCGATCCTCTTCATCGTGACCGCGGTCATCGGCCGCTGGCGCATCTCGATCGTCGGCACCGGGCTGCTGCTCGTCGCGGCGATCGTCATCGGCGGCATCTACCCCTGGATCGTCCAGCGCCTGCAGGTCAAGCCCTCGGAGCGGACGTTCGAGTCCGCGTACATCGAGCGGAACATCAAGGCGACCCGTGACGCCTACGGTGTCGCGGGCGTCCAGGAGCAGAACTACGACGCAACGACCGAGGCGAGCTCCGGCGCCCTCGCGCAGGACGCGCAGACGACGGCGAACATCCGCCTGATCGACCCGAAGATCGTCTCGGACACCTTCAGCCAGCTGCAGCAGTACCGGCAGTACTACCAGTTCCCCAAGGAGCTCGACGTCGACCGCTACGACGTCAAGGGCGAGACCGAGGACACCGTCATCGCGGTGCGCGACATCGACCTCGACGGCCTCAGCGCGCAGGCGAACACCCCGTACAACCGTGCCTTCGTCTACACGCACGGCTACGGCGTGACGGCGGCGTACGGCAACCAGCGCGCCAGCGACGGCAAGCCGGTGTTCCTCGAGTCGGGGATCCCGTCCAACGGTGCCCTCGGCGACTTCCAGCAGCGCGTGTACTTCGGTGAGACCTCGCCGGCGTACTCGATCGTCGGTGCGCCGAAGGGCTCGAAGAACGTCGAGCTCGACTACCCGTCCGGCTCGGACGAGAACGACGACAGCGGCGGCAACGCCACGACGACGTACGCCGGCGACGGCGGCCCGAGCATCGGCAACTTCTTCAACCGGCTCGTCTACGCCGCGAAGTTCCAGTCCGAGCAGATCCTGCTGTCGAACGCCGTGAACCAGGACTCGCAGATCCTCTACG
The DNA here is from genome assembly GCF_031455235.1 of Curtobacterium sp. 320. Lineage (NCBI taxonomy): Bacteria > Bacillati > Actinomycetota > Actinomycetes > Micrococcales > Microbacteriaceae > Curtobacterium > Curtobacterium sp. 320. The sequence continues at coordinate 28,555 of NZ_JAVDSI010000010.1, forward strand.
ACCGCGACCCGATCACCCGCGTGCAGAAGGTCGCGCCGTACCTGACCCTCGACAACGACGCGTACCCGGCGATCGTCGACCACCGCATCCAGTGGGTCGTCGACGGCTACACGACGAGCGACGCGTACCCGTACTCGCAGAGCCAGAGCCTCTCCGACACGATCGCGGGTGCCGAGAGCTCGGCGTACCGGACCGACCAGGTCAACTACATCCGGAACTCGGTGAAGGCCACGGTCGACGCGTACACGGGCAAGGTGACGCTCTACGCCTGGGACACCAAGGACCCGGTGCTCAAGACGTGGCAGAAGATCTTCCCGACGGCGACGAAGCCCGTGTCGGGCATGAGCGCGGAGCTGCTCGACCACGTGCGGTACCCGACCGACCTGTTCAAGGTGCAGCGGTCGATCCTCGGCACCTACCACGTCACGAACGCGAACTCGTTCTACTCGGGTGACGACGCCTGGAACGTGCCGCAGGAACCGACCTCGGGGACGAACGACACCGACACCTCGGACGCGTCGACCACGACCAACTCGGGCACGAACGCGCTCGGGGCGACCACCACGACGACGGCCAAGGGCAACCTGCAGGACCCGTACTACCTCACGATGAAGGTGCCGGGGCAGGGGACCGCGTACACGCTGTACACGACCTACATCCCGCAGCAGTCGGCCGGGGCGAACAACCGGAACGTGCTGACCGGGTACCTCGCCGTGGACTCCGATGCCGGAGGCGCGGGGAAGGGCAAGAAGGGGTCCGGCTACGGCAAGCTCACGCTGTTGACGATGCCGAAGACGGACAACATCCCCGGGCCCGGACAGGTGCAGAGTCTCTTCAACGGTGACTCGACCGTCTCGCAGGAGCTGAACATCCTCAAGCGCGGGAACTCGACCGTGAAGCAGGGCAACCTGCTCACGCTCCCGGTGGGTGGCGGCTTCCTCTACGTGCAGCCCGTGTACGTGCAGTCGACGTCGAGCGGCTCGTACCCGCTGCTGCAGAAGGTGCTCGTGGCGTTCGGCGACAAGATCGCGTTCGAGGACACCCTCGACGAGGCGCTCAACAGCCTCTTCGGTGGCGACTCGGGTGCGTCGGCCGGTGACTCCGGTGCGTCGGGCGGCTCGAGCGACTCGGGTGCGTCGGCGGGTTCGGACTCCGGCTCGGGCTCTGAGTCCGGTTCGGGTTCGTCGGACTCCGGTTCGTCGTCGGGCTCCGGCTCGGGCTCGGGCACGGTCGACAACGCGGCGCTGCAGAAGGCCCTGAACGACGCCAAGCAGGCGCTGCAGGACCGTCAGGACGCCTACGCGGAGAACGACCTGGTCGCCGCCGCCGAGGCCGACCAGCGACTGCAGGACGCGATCCAGGCCGCCACCGAGGCCGAGGGTTCGAACTAGACACACCGTGGCGGGGCACTCGATTTGTGCCCCGCCACGGCCCCGTGTAGGCTGTTCAACGTGCCGCGGGGTGGAGCAGTTCGGTAGCTCGCTGGGCTCATAACCCAGAGGTCGTAGGTTCAAATCCTGCCCCCGCAACCAAGCGTCACAGAGAAGGCCCCGGTCCAATCGGACCGGGGCCTTCTTCGCGTGCGCGTGCTGGCCGGCGTGTGGGGTGTCGGTGGGTGCGTGTGCGGTGCCGGTGGGCGCGTGTGCGGGTGGGCGGCGCCGAGTCTCGGCCGGGCGGACAGTTTCGCGCCCGCACTGCGCGAGGAACGTCCGCGGAGCCGAGTCTCGGGCCGCCCGGTACGCTCGGCGGATGGGCACCCTCACCGTCGCCGCGGCGCAGTTCGCACCCGTGGACGACCCCGTCGCGAACCTCGAGACCGTCCGCGGCGCGGCAGTCGACGCCGCCGCCCGACACGCCGACCTCCTCGTCACGCCGGAGTACACCTCGTACTTCACCGCCGAGATCGACGACCGGTTCGTGGCCGCCGCCCAACCGTTGGGCGGTCCGTTCGTCACCGGTCTGCAGGCCGTCGCCCGCGAGGTCGGCATCGCCCTCATCGTCGGCGTCGCCGAAGCCGCTGACGTCCCGGACCGCTTCCGGAACACCCTCGTCGCGGTCCTGCCCGACGGGTCTATCGCTGCGACGTACCGGAAGGTGCACCTCTACGACGCGTTCGGCTCGAAGGAGTCGGACCACATCGAGTCCGGCGACCCCGAACAGCTGCCGGTGTTCGAGCTCGGCGGGCTGCGCGTCGGCCTCGAGACCTGCTACGACCTGCGGTTCCCCGAGGTCACCCGGCGCCTGGCCGCACCCGAACACGGCGCCGCCGACGTCGTGGTCCTGCCCGCCGAGTGGGTCCGTGGCCCCGGCAAGGAGCACCACTGGAGGACGCTGCTCACCGCCCGTGCCATCGAGAACACCGTGTGGGTGGTCGGGGTGGGACAGACGCCGCCGGTCGGCATCGGAGGCTCGGTCGTCCTCGACCCCTCGGGCGTCGCGGTCGCCGCTGCCGGGGCGGTCCCGGGGATGCTCGTCGCGGGGATCGACACCGCCGTGACGGACGCCGTGCGCCGCACGAATCCGTCGCTGGCGCTCCGCCGCTACGAGGTCACGCCCCGCCCCTGACCCGCGCGACGGGGCGCGGGGGAGGCGTACATGTGTGCGCCCCGTCGAGCGGACGAAATGCGTTGCTCTGGAGGCACGAGCGGATCCCATTCCGCCCACTCGCAGTGGCGCTGGTGCCGAGCGGGCGAAATGCGCCGCTCGGCAGCGGCGACCGGGTACTTATTCACCCGCTCGCGGTGGGCGCGGTCGCGCCCGTGCCGAGCGGGCGAAATGCGTGGGCCTGGAGGCGCGGGCCGGGTTGATACCGCCCGCTCGCGGTGGGGCGCGGGGGAGGCGTACGTGTGTGCGCCCCGCCGAGCGGGCGAAATGCGTTGCTCTGGAGGCACGAGCGGATCCCATTCCGCCCACTCGCAGTGGCGCGGGTGCCGAGCGGGCGAAATGCGCCGCTCGGCAGGCGCGGGCGGGCACATATTCGCCCGCTCGCGGTGGCGCTCGTGCCGAGCGGGCGAAATGCAAGGGCCTGGAGGCGCGGGTCGGGTTGATACCGCCCACTCGCGGTGGCGGGCGGGTACGGTCCGCCCGCCCGCGGGGGAGTCAGCCGCGCAGGGCGAGACCGGCGAGCCGAGCGGCGGCGTCCTCGAGCACCGAGCGCCGCTTGCAGAAGGCGAACCGCACGAGTGACCGGTAGCCGTCGGCGTGATCGGATCGGACGAACGCCGAGACCGGTACACCGACCACCCCGGCGAGCTCGGGGAGCTGCAGGCAGAACGCCCGGGCGTCCTCGTACCCGAGCGCAGCCGTGTCGGCGATGACGAAGTACCCACCGTCCGGGCGCATCACCTCGAAGCCGGCCGCTCGGAGTCCCGCGGCGAGCAGGTCGTGCTTGGCGGACAGCTCGGCGGCGATGCCGGCGAACACACTGTCCGGCAGTCGGAGCCCGGTCGCCACGGCGGGCTGGAAGGGCGCGCCGTTCACGAAGGTCAGGAACTGCTTCACGGTGGTGATCGCGTCGACGAGCGCCGGCGCCGCCGTGAGCCAGCCGATCTTCCAGCCGGTGGTGCTGAAGGTCTTCCCAGCGCTCGAGATGGTCACGGTGCGATCGGCGGCACCGGGCAGGGTGGCGATCGGGACGTGCGGGACGTCGAAGGTCAGGTGCTCGTACACCTCGTCGGTGACGATCACGGCGTCGTACTTCGTGGCCAGTTCGACGATCGTGGTGAGCACCTCCGTCGGGAGGACACGGCCGGTCGGGTTGTGCGGGGTGTTCACGAGCACCGCACGGGTCCGGTCGGAGAACGCGGCGCGGAGGGCGTCCTCGTCCGGGAGGAAGTCGGGCGCCCGCAACGGCACCGTCACGTGGGTCCCGCCGGCGAGACCGATGAGCGCGCCGTACGCGTCGTAGAACGGTTCGAAGGTGATGACCTCGTCGCCCGGCTCCACCAGGGCGAGGAGTGTCGCGGCGAGGGCCTCGGTCGCGCCGGCGGTGACGAGCACCTGGCGGTCGGGATCGACCTCGAGGCCGTACCACCGGGCCTGGTGCTCGCTGATGGCCGCTCGGAGGTCCGGGGTCCCGCGTCCGGGCGGGTACTGGTTGACGCCGTCGCGGATGGCTGCGACCGCTGCCTCGAGGACCTCGGCGGGACCGTCCTCGTCCGGGAAGCCCTGCCCGAGGTTGACCGCGCCCGTGGCCGCCGCGAGCGCACTCATCTCGGCGAACACCGTCGGCGCGGGGACGCCGTCCGGGCCGAGGAGCATCGCTCCTTCTGCTGCTCGCAACCAGGGTCCTGCGTGGCGCATGTGGTTCCCTCCGAGGTGTCGACCGCACTCGCGGCGCTGAACGGACCCCAACCTAGCGGCCGGGCCGCGGGCATCTCGGGAACGGCCGCACAGCCCACGCATAAGATCGCCATAGGTCGCTTGCAGCGTCACCAGGAGCACCGCTCAGGTGGGTGCGACAGACTGCACGAGCTTGAAAGGAGCACGTCCAGCATGACCGACACCACGCCCAACGGGCAGGGCGACGACATCCGTCCGGACGACGCGGCCGCGAAGGCCGCATCCGAGGACGCTTCGCCGAACGACTCCGAGCACTTCGACCACGCGTTCCGCGACGACGCTCCGAGCAGCGATGCTCCGACGAGCGACCGTTCTCCGCACGACGGCTCCGCGGACCACACCGACGTGATCGCTCCCGCGAGCGACCCCGATGTCATCGCGGCCTCGAACGACCACCCGACCGACCGGTACACGGCGCCGTACCCGACGCTGTCCCAGCACGACTCCGACGCCGGTCAGACGAGCCGGGCGAGCCAGTACGGTCAGGCGAGCCAGTACGGCCAGCCGGACCAGAACGGCCAGGCGAGCCAGTACGGCCAGACGAGCCAGTACGGCCAGGCGCCGGCCGGGTACGGCGCGCACGGCACCCCGTACGGCACCGACCACGCCCAGCAGTCCCAGTACGGCCAGCCGCAGTACGGCCAGGACCAGCAGCAGTACGGCCAGTCCCAGTACGGCCAGCCGCAGTACGGGCAGCAGTACGGCCAGTCGCAGTACGGACAGCAGGCGCAGTACGGCCAGCAGCCCCGCTACGGCGAGTACGCCCAGCCGACCTCGGCGCCGGCATCGGCCTCCGAATACGCCGGAGCCCCGTCCGCCCAGGCCCCCACGAGCGCGTTCGGCGACGTCGACGGCTCGAACCAGCGCAACGGCCACTACTTCGACACCGGAGCCGCCGGGGCCGCCGGGGCCGCCGGAGCAGCAGGCGCAGCCGGAGCAGGCGTCGGAGCAGCAGCCCCCGGCCGCCGCACCGGCACCGGCCGTGGTCGACTCGCCCTCCCGATCATCGCCGGCGTCGTCATCGCGGGCCTCGTCGGCGGCGGCGCCGGCTGGCTCGCCGCGTCCAACACGCAGCACGGCAGCAACGTCGTCGGGTCGTCGAGCGCGCAGGGCGGCGGCAACCTCACCGTCAACGACTACAACAACGCCACGGTCGTCACCGCGGTGGCCGCGCAGGCGACCCCCTCGGTGGTCACGATCAACGTCTCGTCGAGCAGCGAGGCCGGCACCGGTTCCGGCGTCGTCTTCAGCAAGGACGGCTACATCGTCACCAACACCCACGTGGTGACGCTCGACGGCGACAGCTCCAACGGCACGATCACCGTGACGACCTCGGACGGCAAGATCTACCCGGCGAAGCTCGTCGGCACGGACCCGACGGTCGACCTCGCGGTCATCAAGATCGACGCGACCGACATGAAGCCGATCAGCTTCGCGGACTCCTCCGACCTCAACGTCGGCGACACCGCAGTTGCCATCGGTGCGCCGCTCGGCCTGTCGAACACGGTGACGGACGGCATCGTCTCGACCCTGAGCCGCAGCATCCAGGTCACCTCGAGCGCTCCCACCGAGGGCGGCGACTCGAACGAGGGCGGGAACGGCTCGAGCGGCGGTCCGTTCGACTTCTGGGGCAACGGCGGCAACGGCAGCAACTCGTCGACGAACAGCACCGTGTCGCTCCCGGTCATCCAGACCGATGCGTCGATCAACCCCGGCAACTCGGGTGGTGCGCTGCTCGACTCCAAGGGCAAGCTCATCGGCATCAACGTGGCCATCGCGAGCGCGGGCAGCTCGTCCGACTCGTCGTCGAGCCAGTCCGGCAGCATCGGCGTCGGCTTCTCGATCCCGTCGAACCTCGTCAAGCGGGTCGCGAACGAGATCAAGGACAACGGCTCCGCCACGCACGGGCTGCTCGGTGCGACCGTGGGCGACGCCGCCGAGGACGCGAACGCCACGCAGATGGGCGGCCTCATCAAGTCGGTGTCGTCCGGTGGCGCGGCGGCCAAGGCCGGACTGCAGAAGGGCGACGTCGTCACGAAGATCGGCTCGGCGACGGTGTCCGACGCGACCGACCTCACGGCGCAGGTGCGGTACTTCGCCGGTGGCGCGAAGACCACGATCACCTTCATCCGCGGCGGTCAGACGCGCGAGGCGGACGTCACGCTCGGCACCTACAAGGGCTGACGCGACCAGCGACGGACGGGAGGCGCGGTGCCAGGTGGCACCGTCCCTCCCGTCTCGGCCGTCACGACGCTCCGCAGGCTCCGCGTCGCGCCGGTACCGGCCGGGTGGGGCCCACCTCCCGTCCGTGTGCCGGTCGCCCCGACGACCCGCGGCGACTTGATAGGCTCAGGGTCGCTCTTGCGGGGCGGCACCGTCCGCGGTGCGTCCCGTGCACCCAGGTGAGGACCCCGAGGTACCGATGCAGACAGACGGACAGCCCCTGCCGGGCGTCTCGTACGTGATGCCCGTCCTCAACGAGGTCACCGAGGTCCGGGCAGCCGTCCAGAGTCTGCTCGAGCAGGACTACTCCGGTCCGTTCGAGGTCATCCTCGCCCTCGGCCCGTCGATCGACGGCACGAACGAACTCGTCGCCGAGATGAGCGCGGCCGACCCCCGGATCCGCGCGATCGAGAACCCGGCCGGCTCGACGCCTGCCGGGCTGAACGTGGCGATCCGCGCGTCCGTGCACCCCGTCGTGGTCCGTGTCGACGCGCACTCGGTGCTGCCGCAGGACTACACGCGGATCGCCGTGCGCGTGCTGCAGGAGTCGGGCGCGGACAACGTCGGCGGGATCATGCGCGCCGAGGGGCGGACCCCGTTCGAACGCGCCGTGGCGCTCGCGTACGGCAGCCGCGTCGGGCTCGGTGGCACGCCGCACCACGTCGGCGGCCAGGCCGGTCCGGCCGAGACGGCGTACCTCGGCGTGTTCCGGCGTGAGCGACTGTTCGCGGTCGGGCTGTTCGACGAGGGCATCAAGCGCGGCCAGGACTGGGAGCTCAACCGGCGGCTCCGGCAGACCGGTGGCACGGTGTGGTTCACCCCGGAGCTCGTCGTCACGTACCGCCCGCGGCCGAGCCTGAAGCGTCTGGTCCGGCAGTTCGTCGCCACGGGGCTGTGGCGCGGCGAGCTCGCCCGCCGGTTCCCCGCCAACAACGGGCTGCGCTACTTCGTGCCTCCGGCCATGGTCGCCGCGATGGCGCTCGGCATCGTCGCCGGCATCGTCGGGATCATCGGTGCCGCACTCGGCACCGGGGCGGCGTGGGCGCTGCTCGGCTTCGTGGTGCCCGCCGTCTACATCGTCTTCGTCGTGCTGGGGGCCGTCGCGGTCGCCCGGCGGTCGGGGCTGCCGACGCTCCTCTGGCTCGTCGTGGTGCTGCCGTGCATCCACGTCGGGTGGGGACTCGGCTTCATCATCGGCTTCCTGACCCGGACGTCCGAGCTGACCACGCACACGGGACGGTGACCTGACCTCTTGACCGATGACACGACCGGCCGCGGGAACGCCCGCCCCACCTCGATCGCCGAACTCCGTGCCGTCGCCCAACCGGACGAGGTCCGTTCGCGGGCGAACGCCGAGCACTGGACGGCGTCGCTGTACCTGCGGGACGTCTCGCCGTACCTGACGTGGGTGCTGCTGAAGACCCGCGTGACGGCGAACCAGGTGACCGGCCTGATGATCCTCGTCGGGTGGAGCGTCGCGGCCGCCCTGCTCATCCCGGGCATCTGGGGCGCGGCGCTCGCGCTCGTGCTCGGGCAGCTGCAGATGCTCGTCGACTGCTGCGACGGCGAGGTCGCCCGGTGGCGGGGGACCCGCTCGCCCGCCGGCGTGTTCCTCGACAAGGTCGGGCACTACACGACCGAGGGACTCATCCCCATCGCACTCGGCGTCCGTGCGGCCACGTGGCCCATCCACGGCGCGGACTGGATGTGGACCACGATCGGCTGCGCGCTGGGACTCGTGATCGTCCTCAACAAGGCGCTCAACGACATGGTGCACGTCGCACGGGCGAACGCCGGGCTCGACAAGCTCGTCGACCGTCGCGACGCCGGCACCGCCCCGTCCGGACGACGGCTCGCCACGCTTCGCCGCGCCGCCCGGTTCCTGCCGTTCCACCGCCTGTACCACTCGGTCGAGCTGAGCATCCTCGCGTTCGTCTTCGCGCTACTGGCGCTCGTGATCGGTCATCCCCTGGCCGACCGGATCCTGGTGGGCGCGCTCCTGCCACTGGCAGTGCTGGCGACGTTCGGGCACTTCGTCGCGATCATCTCGTCGAAGCGGGTCCGCGGGTGACGCCGGGCACGCTCCGTCGTCACGCGGTCCCGCACCGCGAGCGGCCCCGTGTCGCCGTGGTGAGCCTGTCGCAGGGGACCCGCCCGGACGACCTGCGTCGTGGACTCGAGAGCGTGCTCGCGCAGCAGGACGTCGACCTCGACGTGGTGTGCGTCGGCAACGGCTGGGAGCCGACCGGTCTGCCCGAGGGCGTCCGCGCGCTGGCCCTGCCCGAGAACGTGGGCATCCCCGCCGGGCGGAACGCCGGGGCCGAGGTGGTCGACGGCGACTACGTGTTCTTCCTCGACGACGACGCCTCGGTGCCGTCGCAGACGTTCCTGCGCGACGCGATCGGCCTGTTCGAGCGCGATCCGTCGCTCGGTCTCGTGCAACCCCGGGTCGTCGACCCCACCGGCGCTGCGAACCCGACGCGCTGGATCCCGCGGATCCGCAAGGGCGAGCCCGATCACTCATCGCCGGTGTTCTCGGTGTGGGAAGGAGCGGTCGTCCTGCCGATGGACGTGTACCGCGCGACCGGCGGCTGGGGAGCGGAGTACTTCTACGCGCACGAGGGCATCGAGCTCGCGTGGCGCGTGTGGGATGCCGGCCGACGGACCTGGTACGCCGGGGACCTCGTCACGTACCACCCCGCGATCGACCCGGCACGCCACACCGAGTACTACCGGCTGAACGCTCGGAACCGGGTCTGGCTGGCTCGGCGCAACCTGCCGGCGGTGCTCCGACCGGTGTACGTCGGGTCGTGGGCGGCCATCCAGGTCGCTCGCTGGTGGCGACACCCGCAGCGGCTCGCCACCTGGTTCGGTGGCGTCCGCGAAGGCTGGCGGAGCGACTGCGGCCCCGTGCAGGTGATGGGCTGGCTCACGATCGGCCGCATGACGCTCGCCGGCCGTCCGCCCGTCGTCTGACCCGCCCGCACCGAACCGTCCCCGGACCCAGGAAGAGAGACCATGCCGATCATCAGCGACGCGCGCACGGCCCTGCGGCTCGCCGACCGCCTGCTCAAGTCGCGCCGCAGCCGTCGTGACCTCGCACGCCGACTGCCGTCGGTGGCGGCCCCTGCTCCGGGCACCGTGGAGATCGCCGTCTACTTCGCCGACGGCCCCGTGAACATGTACCAGGTGCGGCAGTGGTACGCCCCCCTCGCCGAACTCGCGGCGACCCACCCGGTCGCGATCATCGCGCGGAGCCCCGGCACCATGCTCACCCTGCTCGACGAGTCCCCGGTGCCCGTGGTCTACGCGCGCCAGGTCGTCGACCTCGAGCAGTTCGTCGAGGAGCAGGCCCCGAAGATCGTCTTCTACGTCAACCAAAACGCCCGCAACTTCCAGATGATGCGGTACGGGCGCATGTGGCACGTGTTCGTGAACCACGGCGAGAGCGACAAGATGTACATGACGACGAACCAGTTCAAGGCGTACGACTACGCCCTGATCGCAGGTGACGCCGCTCGTGGACGGCTGTCGGACGCCCTGTGGGACTACGACCTGGATGCCCGGACGATCTCGATCGGTCGCCCGCAGGCCGACCACTTCGTCGGCGCCGCGCCGTACCCGGCCGACGACCGCACGGTCGTGCTCTACGCGCCGACGTGGGAGGGGGACCGCGCAGCGGCCGCGTACGGGTCGATCGCGAGCCACGGCACCACGATCGCCGAACGGGTGCTCGCGTCGCCGACGCACCGGCTCGTCTACCGGCCGCACCCTCGCAGCGGTGTGCGCGACGCCGCGTACAAGGCGGCGCACGAGCGGATCGTCGCTGCCATCGCGAGCGCCAACGCCGCCGACCCGGGCGCCCACCACGTGTACGACGACGGTGCCGGGCTGGGGTGGCAGCTCGCCGGAGCGGACGTGGCGATCACGGACATCAGCGCGATGATCTACGACCGGCTGGCCGTGGGCAAGCCGCTCATCGTGACCCGGCCGGTCTCGCCCGAGGCGGACGTCGACGAGCGCGGGTACCTGAGCGACGCCAACTGGTTGACGGCGTCCGATGCGCAGGACGTCGTCGCGCGGGTCGACGCCGCGGCGAACGACGCCGCCGAGCTCGCGAAGCTGCAGCACTGGGTCGAGCGGTACTTCGGCGACACGACGCCGGGTGCGGCGACGAAGCGGCTGCACGACGCGGTCGAACGGCTGCTCGCCCGCTGGCAGACCGTCGCGGCGGCGCGCGGCGAGGACTGAGGGACCGACCCGGACCCACCGGTCGGCGGTGGCACGACGAGGACGGTCAGGCAGCACGGGCGTCACCCACGAGGGACATCCGCCAGAGGTACTCGGAGCGGTCCGGTCGACGCCAGCGGACGATCACCACGCCCGTGTCGTCGGTGGCGGCGCCGAACACGGCGATCGAGAGCGACCGACCCGGTTCGAGCCGGTGCACGGCGAGCGGCGGGCAGTAGCCGGTGCCGAGGTGGGTGAGCGTGATGCCGTCGACGGGTTCGTCGCCGGTGTTCAGCAGGTCGTAGCGGCGCGGGGCACGGGAACGGTCGATCGAGAACGGGACGGGGTAGGCCGGTGTCGGGTGGTGCATGCCGTCACCGTAGGGTGAGGGTCTGACGTCCGGCGGCCGGTTCGGCTCGGGGGAGTGGCGGCTGTGGAGAGCGGCCCTGGGGACCCTGGTTGTGGACGGGGATCGGTGGTCAGACGGCGTAGTCGGACGAGTACCGCTGCAGTGCTTCCTCGATCGTGCCGTCGAGCTGCAGGCGACCCTTGTCGAGGTACAGCCCACGCTCGCAGAAGCGGCGGAGGTCCTTGTCGCTGTGCGAGACGAAGAACAGCGTGCGGCCACCGGCGAGGAGCTCCTCGATCCGCTTGTAGCACTTCTCGCGGAACCCCTTGTCGCCGACCGCCAGGACCTCGTCCACCAGGATCACCGGTTCGTCGAGGCGCGAGATGACCGCGAACGCGATGCGCACCTTCATGCCGCTCGACAGGTGCTTGTACGGGGTGTCGACGAAGTCGCCGATCTCGGCGAACTCGATGATCTCGTCGAAGGCGTCGCGGATCTCGGCCCGGGACATGCCGTGCAGTCCCGCCGTGAGGTAGACGTTGTCGCGGACCGAGAGGTCTCCGACGAAGCCACCGGTGATCTCGATCAGGGGTGCGACCCCGGCGCCGACGTGGATGCGTCCCTCGTCGGGGAGCATGACCTGGGCCACGAGCTTCAGCAGCGTCGACTTGCCCTGACCGTTGCGGCCGACGACCCCGATCGCCTCACCCGGGCGGACGTCGAACGACACACCCCGGAGCGCCCAGAACTCGTCCGCGCGCTTGCGGCGGTTGCTGCCGGCGAAGAGGTCCTTGAAGCTCCGGCTCGCCCGGCGGTTGCGCTTGAACCGGATGCCGGCGTCGCGGACCGAGATCACGGGGGCGACCGTCGCGCTGCGGCTGGTCTGCTCGGTGGCGGTCATCACAGCTCCTTCAGGACGCGGTGCTCGCTGCGGCGGAACACGACGAGTCCGATCGCGAGGACGACGACGGTGACGACGACGGACACCCCGACCTCGAACCAGTTCAGCTGCGACGGGAAGAACGCCGCGCGGTAGATGCCGAAGATGCCGCTGAGCGGGTTGAAGGCCGCGAGGTCGTGCAGCTTGTCGGGCAGTGCCGACGTGCCGTAGATGATCGGCGATGCGTAGAAGAGGAACCGGAGCACGAGCTTCACCGCACGCTCGAGGTCACGGAAGAAGACCACGAGCGGCGCGACGATCAGGCCGAGCCCGTACACGAGCGCGCACTGCAGCACGATCGCGAGCGGGTAGAGCGCGATCTCCCAGTGCCAGTGCGCCCCCGTCGCGATCGCGAACACGGCGAGCACCGGCAGGCTGAGGAGGAACTCGATGCCCTTCGACGCCGTGACCCGGGCGACCCAGATGCTGCGCGGGATCGTCGTCGACCGGATGAGCTTGGTCTCCTTGATGAACGCCCGCGTGGAGTCCGAGACGGCACCGGTGAACCACATCCACGGCAGCAGCGCCGACAGCAGGAACACGATGTACGGCTCTTCGCCGACCGACCCGCGGTGGAACACCTGCGTGAAGACGAACCAGTAGATCGCCGACATCACGAGCGGGTCGAGGATCGACCAGAAGTAGCCGAGCGCCGAGGTCGAGTAGCGGACGCGGAGGTCTCGGATCGTCAGCAGCCAGAGGGCATGACGATAGCGCCGACCGGCGCTCCGGGACGCCGCTGGTGCGGCAGCCGCGGGCACGGTCGGCGCACTCGCTGTGGTCACGGTTTCCCTTCGGGCGGAACCGCCGAGGGGGTCCTGACGCTGGTTCAGGCGAACAGGTTGTTCGCGCGCTCGAGGTCCTCGGCGAAGTCGATCTCGACCGCGTAGAGGTCGGAGATGTCGATCGGGCTCCAGAGTAGCCCGTCCTCGGCGATGGCAGCCTCGATGCCGCCCTCGAAGTACTCCTGGTCGTCGACGCGACCGAGCTGGCGGATGAGCGCCTGCTTGTCCTTCGAGGACACGTAGTTGATGCCGACGGCTTCGCCGAGGCCACCGACGACCTGCTTCGACAGCTTGTGGATGAAGCCCTCGGCGTCGACGGTGTACTTGACCTCTTCGTCGGAGACCTTGTCGGTGTTGACGCTGACGAACGAGCGGTCCTCGTCGATCATGTCGGCCGCACGCACCAGGGCACGAGGGTCGAAGACGACGTCGCCGTTCATCCAGAGCACGCCGCCCTTGCCCGTCGCCTTGAGGGCGCGGAGCAGGCTCTTCGAGGTGTTCGTGGAGTCGTAGGACTCGTTGTAGACGAAGTTCGCCTCGGGGAAGGCCTCGACGATGTACTCCGACTTGTAGCCGACGACGATGGTGACGCGTGCGCTCGAACCGAACGCCGCACGGATGTTGTCGAACTGCTGCTGCATGATGGTGCGGCCGTCGCTCAGTTCGGTCAGCGGCTTCGGCAGGCTGCGCCCGAGGCGGCTGCCCATCCCCGCTGCGAGGATGACGATCTGCGTGGTCATGCTGGTCCCTTCTGGTGTCCGCCCGCGCGCCCTGGGGCACGGGCGGGCCTCGTCGAGTGTGCTCCCGGAAGATCCGATCTGCCCGGGAAGACCGCCGTCTCTGCGCGCATTCGCAGGGAGGGATCGTCACGGGGACACCGGCCGGGGCAGGTTTCCAAGTGGTGAACACTTCGTCGTGCCTCGGTGAATGATACGGAACGACTCTCCGCCGGGGTACGGTCTCGGCCGCTTCGTGCTCAATTCGTGACACAGCGCGGGAGATTCGGGACCCTGCGCCCGAGGCGTCCCCCGCTGTCCGGTGAGCGTTGGTACGGTGGGGCGGTGGCCGCAGCAGCAGGGGACGACGACGACGTGTACGCCACGTCGGACGCTGCCTGGCTGACCGAGGAAGCGGACGCCGACACCGAGGCCGAAGCGGCCGCCGACGGCGACGATGACACCTCGGGCGACGCTGCCACCGAGGACGACGACGCCACTGCGGCGGGAGACGCCGCTGACGACGACATGGGGGACGGGGATGCACACGACGCCTCCGCTGAGGACACGATGACCGACGACACGACGGCCACCGAGACGACGGAGACGGAGACGGGGGCGGACCGCGTCGCCGCGCAGGCGGTGGCGCCGACGACCACCGGTCGCCGCCCCGCGAAGGCGCGCGGCGGCAAGGGACGTGCCACCCGCCCGACGCAGACGGCGGGGACGACCGGCACCGTGCCTCCTGGACCGCGCGACGGGGCGGATGAGACGGACGCGACCGATGAGACGGACGCGCCCGCCGGCACGGACGCGACCGACCGCGCGACCCCGACCGACCGCGCGACCCCGACGGACACCGCAACCGGAACGGACACCGCGGCGCCCGACACCAAGTCCGCGAAGAAGCGCCCGAGCGGCACGAAGCGCCCCGCGCCCACGGCCAAGCAGCCCCAGCAGCCCGTCGTCCTCCGTGCCGACGGCCTCGTGAAGCGCTACGGCCAGACCCTCGCCGTCGACGAGGTCGACCTCGAGATCCGTCAGGGCTCGATCTTCGGCGTCGTCGGCCCGAACGGCGCCGGCAAGACGACCACCCTGTCGATGGTCACCGGACTCCTGCGCCCCGACGCCGGCAGCGTGACCGTGCTCGACCACGACGTGTGGGCCGACCCGACAGCCGCCAAGCGGGACCTCGGCGTGCTGCCGGACCGGCTCCGGCTGTTCGACCGGCTGACCGGCGCGCAGCTGCTGTACTACTCGGCGACCCTCCGCGGGCTCGACGGTGCCACCGCGCGCAAGCGCAGCAGTGACCTGGCCGAGGCGTTCGGTCTCGGCGAGGCGCTCGGCCGTCAGGTCGCCGACTACTCCGTGGGCATGGCGAAGAAGATCGCCCTCGCGGCGACGCTCATCCACTCGCCCCGGGTGCTCGTGCTCGACGAACCGTTCGAGTCCGTCGACCCGGTGAGCGCAGCGACCATCACCGAGATCCTCCGTCGCTACACGCGCGGGGGCGGCACGGTGGTGCTCTCCAGCCACTCCATGGAGCTCGTGCAGCGCACGTGTGACTCCGTCGCCATCATCGTCGGCGGCAAGGTCCTCGCCTCCGGCACGATGGCGCAGGTCCGCGGGCGCAAGAGCCTCGAGGACAAGTTCGTCGAGCTCGCGGGCGGCCGCGTCGTGGCAGAGAGCATGGAATGGTTGCACAGCTTCTCCGGCTGAGGGCGGACCTGCTCGCGGGCGAGGTCCGCGGGAGCGCCCGCCGCTCGGTCCTCGTCGTGCTCGGCAGCCTCGCGGGACTCGTCGCCGCGGTGCTCGTGGCGATCGAGGTCGTCGGGCTCCGTGACGCCGCACCCGAGGTCGCACGTTCGGTCGTCGTCCCGGTCGGCACGCTCATCGCCTTCGCGTTCACGGTCGTCCCGCTCGTCGTCGGGCGCGGCGACCAGTTCGATCCGCGGCGCTTCACCGTGTTCGGCATCGGCCGACGCGACCTGGCGGTCGGGCTCGGCGTCGCCGGACTCATCGGGGTCCCGGTCGTCGCGGTCGCCGTCGTGGTCGTCGCGCAGTCGGTCGCGTGGATGCGCGGTGCGGGTGTCGGCGTCCTCGGCGTCGTCGCCGCCCTCCTCGCCATCGCCACGTGCGCCCTGCTCATCCGCGTCGGCAGCGCCGTCGGAGCGTCCCTGATCGGTCCGCACCGGTCGCGGGACGCCGGCTGGCTGGTCGCGCTGGTCATCGTCGTGCTGGCGATCCCGGCCGTGTCGCTCCTGCTCCGCGTCGACTGGCTCGACCCGGCCGGCGCCGAGATGCAGCGCGTCGCCGACATCGCCGGGTGGACGCCGTGGGGCGCCGCCTGGGCCGTCCCGGCCGACGTCGCGAGCGGCCGTGTGGGCGAGGGCATCGTCAAGCTCGTCATCGCGGTGGTCGTCGTGGCCCTGCTCGGCGTCGCCTGGTGGGCCGTGGTCGGCCGGGCGCTCGAGACCGTCGACGGCCGTGCGCGGACCCGTCGGTACCGGGGCCTCGGATGGTTCGACACGCTCGGCTCCACGCCCGTCGGCGCGGTGGCGGCACGGGCCCTCACCTACTGGGGACGCGACCCGCGGTACCGCGCGTCCTACCTGATCATCGTGTTCGTCCCGCTCGTCGTCATCCCGCTCGGGGTGGCCGGCGTGCCGTGGCACTGGACCGCCCTGGTGCCGCTGCCGCTGATGGCGCTCATCGCGGGCTTCCTGCCGCACAACGACGTCTCGTACGACAACACCGCGGTGTGGCTGCACGTCGCCTCGGGAGCCCCGGGCTGGAGCGACCGACTCGGTCGCCTCGTGCCGGTGCTCACCGTGGGCATCCCCGCACTCGTCGCCGGCTCGTGGGTCTCCGCGTGGCTGTTCGGCGACTGGACGGCCTTCCCGCTGCTGGTCGGCGTGAGCACGAGTGCGCTCCTGTCCGGCCTCGGGCTGTCGAGCGTCGTGTCCGTCCTGCTGCCGTACCCGACCGTCCGACCGGGCGACCACCCCTTCCAGCAGCCGCAGGCCGCCGGCGTCCTCGCCTCGGTCGCGCAGTCGTCGATGGTGGTCGGGATCCTGGTCTGCTCCGTCCCCGCGGCGTGGCTCGCGGTGCTCGCCTTCGTCGACGGCCCAGAGCCGTGGGGAGTCCTGACCCTCGTCGTCGGGGTCCTGGTCGGCGTGGTCGTGCTGGTGGCGGGCGTCGCGATCGGCGGTCGCCTCTTCGACCGCCACGGGCCGGACCTGCTGGCCGCAGCGCAGCGCAACTGAGCCGGGTCGCTCCCCGGGGTGACCACCTGACGGCTTGGAGGCGCGGGTCGACCCCGCCCCGCGCCTCCAGGCCGTCACGGGTCGGCCACGCCCCCCGCGCGTCGCGGACCGTCGCGGCGCGCGCCCGGTCGTCGTACCCTGGACGCATGAGCATGACGGAACCCGGTGGCGGCCTCGACGTGATGGACCGCGAGCTCGAGAAGCTCCTCGAGGAAGAGGCGATCGAGCCCGGCGACCACGAGCGTTTCTCGCACTACGTCAAGAAGGACAAGATCCTGCAGTCGGCCCTGACCGGCAAGCCCGTCAAGGCGCTGTGCGGGAAGAAGTGGATCCCCGGGCGCGACCCCGAGAAGTTCCCGGTCTGCCCCGACTGCAAGGCGATCTACGAGAAGATGAAGGCGGAGTGACGCCGACGCTCAGATGACGAGCGTGGGGATGGCCGGGTCGCCCCGACCGATGCGTGACGCGTCGGCGGGCAGCTCGGCCTTCGCCATCTTGTGGTGCGCGCGGGCAGCTTCGACGCCCTGCACGCCGAGGAACGCCGGGTCCACCACGCCGTTCGTCACCACGGGGACGAGCAGCGGGCGCTCGTCCGGCCCGACCTGACCCGTGGTCAGCACGACCTCGGCGGTGGCGATGCCGTTCCGGAGGCGGCGGCCCGCCTGCTTGCGTCCGCCGACGGTGGCCTTCTCGGCCGACTTCTTCGCGACCGGGACCCAGCCGTCGTCGTTCGTACCGCCGTCGGCTGTGTCGCGGTGGCCCGCGTCGCGGTGGCTCGCGTCGCGGTGTGCGACGAGCTTGAAGACCATGCCCGCGGCCGGGTGGCCCGATCCGGAGACCACCGAGGTCCCGACGCCGTAGGAGTCGACCGGCGCCGCGCGGAGTGCCGCGATCGTGTACTCGTCGAGGTCGTTCGTGACCGTGATCTTCGTGTCGGTCGCCCCGAGCCGGTCGAGCTGTGCGCGGACCGACGCCACGACGGACGGCAGGTCGCCGCTGTCGATGCGGACCGCGCCGAGCTTGCCGTCGGTGAGCCGGACCGCGGTGTCGACCGCGGCCTCGATGTCGTAGGTGTCGACGAGCAGCGTCGTGCCGGTCCCGAGGGCGTCGATCTGCGACCGGAAGGCGTCCTCCTCCGAGTCGTGGAGGAGCGTGAACGCGTGCGCCGCGGTGCCCATCGTCGGGATGCCCCAGGTGCGCCCGGCCTCGAGGTTGCTCGTCGCCCCGAAGCCCGCGATGTACGCGGCCCGGGCGGCGGCGACGGCGTTCCACTCGCCGGTGCGCCGGGAGCCCATCTCGGCGAGCGGACGACCGTCGGCAGCGGAGACCATGCGTGCGGCGGCGCTCGCGATCGCACTGTCGGCGTTGAAGATGCTCAGCGCGAGGGTCTCGAGCACGACGGCCTCGGCGAAGGTGCCCTCGATCTGGAGGACGGGGGAGTTCGGGAAGAAGACCTCGCCCTCGCGGTAGGCCCGGATGTCCCCGGTGAACCGGTAGTCGGCGAGGTACGAGGCCGTCCCGGCATCGATGACGCCGCGGTCGCGCAGGAACGCGATCTCGTCGTCGCCGAACCGGAAGTCCGTCAGCGCGGTCAGGAACCGGCCGAGGCCCGCGGCGACACCGTAGCGGCGTCCGTCCGGCAGGCGGCGGGCGAAGACCTCGAACACGCACCGGCGGTCGGCCGTGCCGTCCTTGAGGGCCGCGTCGACCATGGTGAGTTCGTACTGGTCCGTGAGGAGCGCGCTGGTCACCTCTCCGACACTAGTGTCGCCCGGGCTCGGAGGTACGGATCCGCCGGCCGGCGCGCGCGAGCGGGCGGTACGTGCCGGGTCGGCGCGGCGGGCGGTGCGTGTTCCGCCCGCTCGCGGGTGGGGGTGGCCGCCTGGAGGCGCGGGGCGGCCTGGCGGGGTCGGCTCGCGCCTCCCGGGCGGGACGTGGACGCGAGCGGGCGGATTCCGTCGTGTGCGCGCGGCGAGGGGTGCGTATTTCGCCCGCCCGCGGGGCGGGCGGACCCGCGCGGTCGCGAGCGGGCGGTATGTGCTGCGTCGGTGCGGCGAGCGGTGCGTGTTTCGCCCGCTCGCGGGTTAGGTGGCCGCCTGGAGGCGCGGGGCGGCCTGGCGGGGTCGGCTCGCGCCTCCTGGGCGGGCCGTGGACGCGAGCGGGCGGTACCTGCCGTGTCGGCGCGGCGAGCGGTGCGTGTTCGCCCGCTCGCGGGGCGGGCGGGCCCGCACGCTCGGTACGCTGGTGTCGTGACGGATGCACCGATCGGAGTCTTCGACAGCGGGGTGGGCGGACTCACGGTGGCCCGCGCCATCATCGACCAGCTGCCACGCGAGAGCATCCGGTACGTGGGCGACACCGTGCACTCGCCGTACGGCCCGAAGCCCATCGCGGACGTCCGTCGCTACGCGCTCGAGGTGATGGACGACCTCGTCGAACAGGGTGTGAAGGCCCTCGTGATCGCGTGCAACACCGCTTCGTCCGCGGTGCTCCGGGACGCCCGCGAACGGTACGAGCAGGCGTACGGCATCCCCGTCGTCGAGGTCATCCAGCCCGCTGCACGCGCCGCCGTCAAGCAGACCCGCACCGGACGCATCGGCGTGATCGGCACGGTCGGCACCATCGCGTCGCGCTCGTACGAGGACGCCTTCGCGGTCGCGTCGGACATCAGTCTGAGCCTCGCGGCATGCCCGCGCTTCGTCGAGTTCGTCGAGGCGGGGGACACCTCCTCCCCAGCGCTCCGCGAGGTCGCTGCGGGCTACCTCGCACCGATCCGCGCAGCCGACGTCGACACGCTCGTCCTCGGGTGCACCCACTACCCGCTCATGTCCGCCGCGATCCAGTACGTGATGGGTCCGGACGTGACGCTCGTCTCCAGCGCCGAGGAGACCGCCAACGACGTGTACCGACGACTCGTCGAGCACGGACTCGAACGCACTGCCACCGAGCCGCCGACCTACTCGTTCGAAGCGACCGGCGACGACAAGAACGGCTTCATCCGACTCGCCCGACGCTTCCTCGGCCCCGAGGTCTCCAGCGTCGGCCACCTCCAGACCGGGGCCATCACGCTGCCCCGCATCGAAAGGACCCCATGAGCGACACGCTTCGCATCGACGGCCGCACCGCGACCGACCACCGTCCCGTCACGATCGAGCGGGGGTGGAGCACGCAGGCCGAGGGCAGCGCGCTCATCTCGTTCGGCAACACCAAGGTGCTCTGCACCGCGTCCTTCACGAACGGCGTCCCGCGGTGGCTCGCCGGCAAGGGCACCGGCTGGGTCACCGCCGAGTACTCGATGCTGCCCCGCTCGACGAACGAGCGCATGCAGCGTGAGTCGATCAAGGGCAAGGTCGGCGGGCGCACGCACGAGATCTCCCGCCTGATCGGCCGATCGCTCCGCGCGGTCGTCGACACGAAGGGTCTCGGCGAGAACACGCTCGTCATCGACTGCGACGTGCTCCAGGCCGACGGCGGCACCCGCACGGCGTCGATCACCGGCGCGTACGTCGCGATGGTGGACGCGATCGAGTGGGGGCGCGACCGCGGGTTCGTGGCGAAGAAGGCGACCCCGCTGCTCGACAGCGTGCAGGCCATCTCCGTCGGGATCGTCAAGGGCGAGCCGATGCTCGACCTCGCGTACACCGAGGACTCCGCCGCCGACACCGACATGAACATCGTCACGACCGGCTCGGGCAAGTTCATCGAGGTGCAGGGGACCGCCGAGCACGCACCCTTCGACCGCGACGAGCTCAACGTGCTGCTGGACCTCGGGCTCGCGGGCAACCAGTCCCTCGCGGCGATCCAGAAGTCCGTGCTGGGGCTCGCGTGACCTCCCGCACGGTGGTCCTGGCGACGCACAACAAGGGCAAGGTCGTCGAGCTGCGCGAGATCCTCGGGTCGGCGCTGGGCGACGGCGTCGAGCTCGTCGGGTACGACGGCCCGGAGCCCGTCGAGGACGGGGACACCTACGCCGCGAACGCCCTCATCAAGGCCCGGGCGGCGGTCGCGCACACGGGGCTCCCGGCGCTCGCCGACGACTCGGGCATCGCGGTGGACGCGTTGGACGGTGCTCCCGGCATCCACTCGGCGCGGTACGCCGGCACGCGGGTCGACGCGGACAACATCGCGCTGCTGCTGCGGAACCTCGACGGGGTCGTCGAGCGCACGGCGGCGTTCGTGTGCGCCGCGGCGTTCGTCACGCCGGACGGCACCGAGCACGTGGTCGAGGCGGTCTGGAACGGCGAGGTCACGACCGAGCCCATCGGCGACGGTGGGCACGGGTACGACCCGGTCTTCCGGCCGGACGACGCCGATCGGACGTCGGCGGAGCTGACGCGCGAGGAGAAGAACGCGCTGTCGCACCGGAGCAAGGCGTTCCGTGGGATCGCGCCGGTGGTGCGGGAGTACTTCGGCGTCTGACGCGCGGCTGAGCGTCTGCACGCGGCTGCGCGTCCGCACAACCAAAGACAACCCGAGCCACGTCGCGACGTGGCTCGGGTTGTCTTTGGTTGTGCGAGGGCCCGGCGCCGCCGCGGGCCCGCGGCGAGCGGGCGGAACGTGCGGCGAGCGGGCGGAATGTGCGGCGCGGGGGCGCCGAGCGGGGCGTATTTTGCCCGTTCGGCCGAGGGGCGGCGGCTGGGCGCGGCGGGCGTGCGGCGAGCGGGCGGAATGTGCCGCCGGAAGCCGCCGAGGGGGACGTACTTCGCCCGCTCGGCCGAGGGGGCGGCGCAGCCGCGGGCGTGCGGCGAGCGGGCGGAATGTGCCGCCGGGGGGTGCCGAGGGGGACGTATTTCGCCCGCTCGGCGGCGCGGGCGAGCGGCCCGGCGCGAGCGCCCGGGCCGGCACGGCCCGCGACGGACAGGAGGCGCGGCGCCAGCCGGCACCGCGCCTCCTGTCCGGCAGGACGGACCGTCAGCGCTGCGGCTCGGTCCCCGCCTCGGCCGCGGCCTCGTCGCGCTTCGCCTTGCGCGCGTTCCGGAAGTACGTCAGCGCCATCGGCACGACCGTCACGACGACGGCCGCGAGCAGGATGATGTCGATGTACTCGCGGACGATGTGCGCGACGAACGGGATGTGCCCGATGAAGTACCCGAGGAACGTCACCCCGACGCCCCACACGACGGCGCCGATCGCGTTGTACAGCGAGTACTTCTTGTAGTTCATCCGGCCCACACCGGCGGCGATCGGCAGGAACGTCCGCACGACGGGGACGAACCGGGCGAGGATCACCGCGAGGGGCCCGAACCGGTGGAAGAACGCGTTCGTGCGGTCGACGTTCGCCTTGGAGAACAGCCCGCTCTCCTTGCGCTCGAAGATGGGCGGGCCGGCCTTCTTGCCGATGTAGTAGCCGAGCTCGCCGCCGAGGAACGCGGACGCGGCGATCATCAGCGCGGCGATCCAGACGGGGATGCCGCCGATCTCGCCGCCGCGGTCGAACGCGAAGAGGCCGGTGATCACGAGCAGGCTGTCGCCCGGGAAGATGAAGCCGACGAGCAGCCCGGTCTCGGCGAAGATGATGGCGCACACCACGAACACGGCGATGGCCCCGAAGTTGTCGAGGATGTACTGCGGATCCAGCCAGGGGATCAGGGCGAGTGCGACGGAGTGCATGGTTCTTCCGGTCGTGGAGGCGGGGACACGGGGAGGCGTCCCGCAGGACGAGGGTACCGTCCGCCGATGACGGCAACGTCCCTCGGTGGTATGAGATGCGTGAGGACGCAACTTCTGGTGCGGAAGGAGGGACTCGAACCCTCACGCCAGGGGCACAGGAACCTAAATCCTGCGTGTCTACCGATTCCACCACTCCCGCGAGCAGCGGCAGTCTACCGAGCGCCGCCCGCGCGCCGGACGTGATCCGCGCCTCCTGGGCCGCCCCGACCGGCCGTTCGGCGGACGGTCAGCGCAGCTTCCGCGGGAGGTACCGCGGCACGTACCGCAACAGGATGCCCGCGCCGACCAGGCCGAGCACCCCCATCACCCCGCTCGCGACCGCGATCGACGCGACGGCGGTCACGCCGGAGATGAGGAGCGGTGCAGCGGCTTGCCCGAAGTCGCCGGTGAACCTCCAGGCGCCCAGGAACGGCGCCGGGTGGTCCCGCGGCGCGAGGTCCGCGCCGAGCGTCATGAGGATGCCCGACCCGACCCCGTTCGCGAGCGACATCCCCATCGCGATCGCGACGAACCAGCCCACCCGGGCGTCGAGGTGCCCGGACCACGCGAGCAGGAAGTAGCTGATGCTGAGCCCGACCATGCAGGGGAGTGCACTCGCCAGGCGGCCCCACCGGTCCATGATCTGCCCGCTCGTGTAGAAGAGCGCGAAGTCGACCGCACCGGCGATGCCGATGACGAGCGCTGCGGTCGAGTCGTCGAGCCCGACGCTGACCGCCCAGAGCGGCAGGATGACCTGGCGGCCGGCGCGGAGCGCGCCGATCAGGCCGGCACCGCTGCCGAGCCGGAGGAGCACGGCCCGGTTCGCGCGGATGGTGCGGAAGAGGCCGTGCGCTTCCTCTTGGACGAACTGCGCACCGGTGTCGGTGGGCGGCTCCGTCGTGGTCGCGCCCGTCGCGTTCGTCGCGTCGTCCGTCGTGAGCCGGGAGGCGCGGCTCGGCCTGCGGAAGCCGCGTGCGCCCGTCGCGGGGTCGCGCAGGACGAGGAGCGTCACCGCCGCCAGGAGGCAGCAGACGATGTGGATCCAGAACGCGCTCTGCGTGGTGCCCGTCAGGTGCACGACACCGGCGGCGATGAACGGACCGACGAAGTAGCCGAAGCGGAACACGCCGCCGAGGCTCGACAGCGCCCGTGCCCGGATGTGCAGGGGGATCGCGGTCGTCATGTAGGCGTGCCGGGCGAGCGCGAAGACGGCGGTGGAGACACCGACGAGGAACACCCCGAGCGCGAGGACCCAGGCGTTCGGGGCGGCCGTGCACACCAGGAGCCCGACGACCGAGACGACCGCCGCGCCGATCATCGCGTTGCGCTCCCCGATGCGGGCGACCACCACCCCGGACGGCACGTCCCCGATGAGCTCGCCAACGAGGATGAGCGCCGCGACGAAGCCCGCGAACGCCAGGCTCGCGCCGAGGGAGCTCGCCGCGATCGGGATGATCGGGATGATCGCGCCCTCGCCGATCGCGAAGAGCGCTGCGGGCAGGAACCCGGACAGCAGGACCGACCGGAAGTCGAAGGCAGGGGTCTCGGAGGTCATCGCTCGGACAACGGTACGCCCGCGGTACCGCTTCGTCGGCGGGTTACCCTGGAGCCATGCGAGTTCTGGCGGCGATGAGCGGTGGTGTCGACTCGGCGGTGGCCGCAGCCCGGGCGGTCGACGCCGGGCACGACGTGGTCGGTGTGCACCTGGCGCTGAGCCGCATGCCCGGGACCCTGCGCACCGGCAGCCGCGGCTGCTGCACGATCGAGGACTCGATGGACGCCCAGCGCGCCGCGTCCGCGCTCGGCATCCCGTACTACGTGTGGGACTTCTCGGCCCGGTTCAAGGAGGACGTCGTCGACGACTTCGTGGCCGAGTACCAGGCCGGCCGGACGCCGAACCCCTGCATGCGCTGCAACGAGCGGATCAAGTTCGCGGCGCTGCTCGAGAAGGCGCTCGCCCTCGGGTTCGACGCCGTCTGCACCGGGCACTACGCCTCGATCGTCACCGGTCCGGACGGGGCGCGCGAGCTGCACCGCTCGGCGGCGTGGGCGAAGGACCAGTCGTACGTCCTCGGCGTCCTGACCGCCGAGCAGCTCCAGCACGCGATGTTCCCGCTCGGAGCGACGCCCTCGAAGGACGAGGTCCGGGCCGAGGCGGCAGCGCGGGGCCTCACCGTGGCGCAGAAGCCCGACTCCTACGACATCTGCTTCATCCCGGACGGCGACACCCGGGGCTGGCTGGCGGACCGCGTCGGCGCGGCCCCCGGCGAGGTCGTCGAGCGGGACGGCACGGTCGTCGGTGCGCACGACGGGGCGACCGGGTACACGGTCGGACAGCGGCGCGGACTGCACCTCGGTCGACCGGCACCGGACGGCAAGCCGCGGTTCGTGCTCGAGATCCGCCCGAAGGAGAACACCGTCGTGGTCGGCCCGAAGGAGGCGCTCGACGTGACCTCGATGTCCGGGTCGCGCTTCACCTGGGCCGGCACCGCGCCGGCCGACCCGTCCACGCCCTTCGCGTGCGACGTGCAGATCCGGGCGCACGCCGACCCGGTGCCCGCGACCGCACGGGTCACCGACGCCCAGCTGGTCATCGACGTCGACGAGCCGCTCTCGGGCGTCGCGCCGGGGCAGACCGCGGTCGTGTACGTCGGCACCCGGGTGCTCGGGCAGTGCACGATCGACGCGACGGTGTCGGCGGTGGCCGCCGCCGTCTGACCGCGCGGCGCTCCCGGGTTGCCCGTCGGCTGCGCGTCCGGTCGGTGGTTGCCGGTAGAACTGAGGGCATGAGCGACACGACGCCCGCGGACTCGACGTTCGAGACGATCGACCCCGCCGCACTCGACGCGGCGCAGGCGCAGCGTGAGGTCGACCGGCTCCGGTCCAGCATCAACGAGCTGCGGCACGCGTACTACGACGAGAACGGGTCGACGGTCGCGGACGGCGAGTACGACGGGCTCGTCCACCGCCTCGACGCGATCGAGCAGCGCTTCCCGGAACTCCTCACCGAGGACAGCCCGACCCAGACCGTGGGCGGCCAGGCGCAGACCGTGCAGTTCGCGCCGGTCGAGCACGCCGAACGGATGCTCAGCCTCGACAACGTCTTCAGCCCGGACGAACTCGTCGACTGGGCGGTCAAGGTGCAGCGCGACGCCGGTGCCGAGCGCGTCCGGTTCCTCACCGAGCTGAAGATCGACGGGCTCGCGATCAACCTCCGGTACGAGAACGGTCGGCTCGTCTCGGCCGCGACGCGCGGTGACGGGGTCGTCGGCGAGGACGTCACCGGCAACGTCCGCACGATGGGGACGATCCCGGACCGCCTGTCCGGTTCCGGGCACCCGCCCCTCGTCGAGGTCCGTGGCGAGATCTTCTTCCCGGTCGAGCAGTTCGACGAACTGAACGCCAAGCAGCGCGACGCGGGGGAGCGGGTCTTCGCGAACCCGCGCAACGCTGCAGCCGGATCGCTCCGCCAGAAGGAGGAGGGCAAGTCCGAGGCGAAGCGCGAGCTCATGGTGGACCGGCTCCGTCGGCTGCGCATGCTCGTGCACGGCATCGGCGCGTGGCCCGTCCGCGAACTCGAACGGGACACCGACGTCCGCGCGCAGTCCGAGGTGTACGAGCTCCTGCAGACGTGGGGCCTGCCGACGAGTTCGCACTACCGGGTCTTCGACTCCATCGACGAGGTGCTGGCCTTCGTCAAGGACTACGGCGAGCGACGGGCCTCGGTCGAGCACCAGATCGACGGCATCGTGATCAAGGTCGACGACCTCGCCCTGCACGAGGAACTCGGGTCGACGTCGCGCGCCCCGCGATGGGCGATCGCGTACAAGTACCCGCCGGAAGAGGTCCACACGACGCTCCTCGACGTGGTCGTCAGCGTTGGTCGGACCGGTCGCGCCACGCCCTTCGCGGTGATGGCCCCGGCCGAGGTCGCCGGGTCGGTCGTGCGCCAGGCGACCCTGCACAACCAGCAGGTCGTCAAGGCGAAGGGCGTCCTCATCGGGGACACCGTCGTGCTCCGGAAGGCCGGCGACGTCATCCCCGAGGTGCTCGGTCCGGTCGTCGAACTCCGCGACGGCACCGAGCGCGAGTTCGTCATGCCGACGAACTGCCCCGAGTGCGGCACGCCCCTCGCCCCCGCGAAGGAAGGCGACATCGACCTCCGCTGCCCGAACGCGAAGAGCTGCCCGGCGCAGGTGCGCGGCCGGGTCGAGCACATCGCCTCCCGTGGCTCGCTCGACATCGAGGGGCTGGGCGAGGTCGCTGCCGCGGCCATGACGCAGCCGCTCCACCCCGAGCAGCCCCCGCTCGAGACCGAGGCCGGCCTGTTCGACCTGACGATGGAGGACATCGTCCCGATCGAGGTCATCGTCCGTGACGCCGAGACCGGCATGGAGAAGACCACCGACGACGGTGCGCCGAAGCGGGTCACGCCCTTCAGCCGGGCGCGCAAGAAGAGCGACCCGCCGTTCGACCCCGACGCGCGGGGGGCGGACTACACGGGCGAACCGAGCCGGTACCCGTCGAAGAACGCGTTCGAGATGCTGGCGAACATCGACGCCGCGAAGACGAAGCCGCTCTGGCGGATCATGGTCGGCCTGAGCATCCGGCACGTCGGGCCGGTGGCAGCCCGCGCGCTCGCGAACCACTTCGGGTCGCTCGACGCGATCCGGGCCGCCTCGCGCGAGGAACTCGCCGCGGTGGACGGTGTCGGCGGGATCATCGCCGACGCCCTGCTCGACTGGTTCGAGGTCGACTGGCACCGCGACATCATCGACCGCTGGACGGCGGCGGGCGTGCAGTTCACCACGCCCGGGCACCCCGGACCGGGCGCCGCGGACGAGGAAGGCGGCGTGCTCAGCGGGCTGACCGTCGTGGCGACCGGCTCCCTCGAGGGGTACAGCCGCGAGGGCGCGCAGGAGGCGATCATCGCGGCGGGCGGCAAGGCGGCCTCGAGCGTGAGCAAGAAGACGGACTTCGTCGCGGCCGGTCCCGGTGCCGGTTCGAAGCTCACGAAGGCCGAACAGCTCGGGGTCCGGATCATCGACGCCGAGCAGTTCCGCCTGCTGGTGACCGAGGGGCCGTCGGCGCTCGGCGACGCTGCCGGGGACGAGCCCGAGGACTGAGTCCGACTCAGGAGCACGTCCGGCCTCGGTCTGCGAGGTACGGCGCGCCTGAGTGTGCACCCAGTTCGGGGGACAAGTTGCAGCGCGCACGTCGTCGGGAAGGCTATTCTCCTTACACTCGCTAGAGCATCACCCGTCGTCTGCAGGGGGACGACGGGACGGCCTTCCCGGGGGAGACCCGATTGCTGCTCATCGCCGCGGCTCTGCTCACCGCCTCGATGCACTCGCTCGGAGTGGTCGAGGCCCCAGTCGCGCCCGCCACCCACTCCGCGGCCGTCGCGCATGCTTCCGCACAGGTCCCTGAGGGGACCTCAGGAGCCGCACCGGTCCTGACCGGGGTACACCTGACCGCGTCAGTGTCCGTGTCCGGGCCGTCGTCCGCGTCGGGTGGGGTCACCGTCGAGCACGGGCGGGCGTTCCTCACCGACCTGTCGTCGCTCAGCGGCGCGGACCTCCTCCGTGCCGGTCAGGACCGTCACGTGCTCGCGACCGCCGAGGACGACCCGCCGACCGCCGCCGAGGTCACCGCCTGGTGGTCCGGACTCTCGGACGACGAGCGCGACACGCTGACGACCCTCGCGCCGTCCGTCGTCGGGAACCTCGAGGGCGTGCCCTACGCGGTCCGGGACCGTGCGAACCGGGCGGTCCTCGCCACGGGTCTCGCCGACCACTCGGCCGCGGCCGCCGTGACCGCGATGCTCGGCCAGGTCCGCGACGCACTCGTGCACGAGGTCGGTGCACCGGACCGGTACCTCATCACGCTCGACACGCGAGGGGCCGGGCGCGCGGCCATCGCCGTCGGGGACCTGGACACCGCCGCCGACGTCACGGTCGTCGTCCCCGGCATGTTCTTCACCGTGACCGGCCAGATGGCGGACTTCACGAACACCGCGAACGACCTCTACACCGAGCAGGCGACCGTGGCCGGTCTGGCCGCGCCCGGCTCGGGCAACGGCGTCGCCGTCGTGGCGTGGATGGGGTACCGCACGCCGGACCTGTCGAACATCATGTCGCTCGGCATGGCCAAGACGGGCGGGGAGCGCCTCGCCCGGACGGTCGGCGGGCTCCGGGAGATCCGCGACGGCGACGAACCGCGGGTGAACATCGTCGCGCACTCGTACGGGTCGACCGCGGCGCTCATGGCGCTGGCCTCGGGGGAGATGAGCGCGGACACCCTGACGGTCCTGGGCTCGCCGGGGAGCGACGTGCGCACCTCGGCCGACCTGGCCGTCAGCGCCGGGCAGGTGTTCGTCGGCGATGCGCACAGCGACCCGATCGCCGGCTCCGGGTACTTCGGCACCGATCCCGGCTCCGCGGGGTTCGGATCGACGGTGCTCGACCTGACCGGCGGCGTCGACGTGCAGGAGGCCGGCGAGGTGTTCCGCCGACCGGTCGGGCACAACGACTACCTCAAGCCGGGGACGGCGTCGCTGCACGACGTCGCGCTCATCGCCGTCGGCCGCGGGGACCTCGTCCGCGAGCAGGTCCGGCGCGGTGAGCGCGGTGGCGACGGGCTGCCGCAGGCGTCGCCGGACATGTACCTCGTCCGACCGCAGGACCTCCAGCCCCGCGACTGATCCTGGGTGGGAACCTGAGCGGCGGTGCAGCGTGGACTCGTTCCACGGCAGAACCAGTCCAGATCGTGACCGTACGGTGCCCTGCATGCGTGTGGTGCGATGGCCTGGTGCTCTCCTGACGTTCGTCGCGATGTCGGCGCTGGCCGGCATGCTCGTCGCCGTGGCCGTCACGCCGGGGGTCGCCGTCGCGGGCGAGAGCACGTCCGGGGCGGTGTCCTTCTTCGAGGACCTGCCGAGCTACCTCGACATCCAGACGCCGCAGCAGGTCTCCTCCGTCTACGCGGAGAAGGGCGGACAGCAGGTCAAGATCGCCTCGTTCTACGCCGAGAACCGCACGACCGTGGCGTCCGGGGCGATGGCGAAGACGCTCAAGCAGGCGGCGATCGACACCGAGGACCCCCGCTTCTACGACGAGGGCGGCATCGACGTCGTCGGCACGCTCCGTGGTGCGGCGGCGACGGTCGTCGGCGGTGACGTGCAGGGCGGGTCGAGCATCACCCAGCAGTACGTGAAGAACGTCCTCGTGCAGCAGTGCGAGGAGCTCACGGGCAAGGACGCCGCGGACACCGAGAAGAAGGTCGCCGCGTGCTACGAGGACGCCGCCGGCGTGACCCCGCAGCGCAAGCTCCAGGAGATGCGGTACGCGATCGCCGTGAACAAGAAGTACTCGAAGGACCAGATCCTCACCGGGTACCTGAACCTCGTCGGGCTCGGCGGCCGCGTGTACGGCGCCGAGGCCGGTGCCGAGTACTACTTCGGCGTGCACGCGAAGGACCTCTCGCTCGTCCAGTCGGCCACGCTCGTCGCGATCCTCAACAACCCGTCGAACCTGCGCATCGACCAGCCGTCGAACGCCGACAACGGCGCGAAGAACGGCTACGCGGCCACCAAGGAACGCCGCGACTACGTGCTGCAGCGCATGTACGTCCACCACGACATCACGAAGGCGCAGCTCGAGCAGGCGAAGGCGACACCGGTCACGCCGAAGATCACCGCCACGGCGAACGGTTGCTCCTCGGCCGCGACCGGGTACGACGCCGGGTACTTCTGCGACTACGTGCGCGACCAGGTGCTGCAGGACCCGGCGTTCGGCAAGACGGCCGCCGAGCGCATCGCGACGCTCGACACCAAGGGCCTCGAGATCCACACCTCGCTCGACCTCGACCTGCAGTCCCAGGCGCAGACCGCGCTGTCGACCTACGTCCCGTCGACGATGGCCGGCGTCGACGTCGGCGGATCGAACGTCACCGTGGAGCCGGGAACCGGCCGGATCCTCTCGATGGTGCAGAACACGCAGTACACCCAGGGCGACACCTCGACCGCCGGGTCGACCGCGGTGAACTACAGCGCCGACAGCGGGTACGGCAACTCGGGCGGGTTCCAGACCGGCTCGACGTACAAGGTGTTCACGCTCGCCGAGTGGCTCGCCACCGGGCACACGCTCTCGCAGTCGGTGTCGACGACCGAGCACACGTTCCAGAACTCGGAGTTCACGAACACCTGCCAGAACGTCAGCGGCGGGACCTGGCCGGTGTCGAACGCCGAGAACGTGCCGTCGTCGATGACCGTGCAGGCCGCGACGTCGGAGTCGATCAACACCGCCTACGCCGCGATGGGCAAGCAGCTCGACCTGTGCAAGATCGCGCAGCTCGCCCAGTCGATGGGCATCCACCCGGCGGCCGGCGGCTCGCTCGGACAGACCCCGTCGTCGATCCTCGGCGTGAACAACCTGTCCCCGATCGACCTCGCCGAGGCCTACGCGGGCTTCGCGAACGGCGGCGTCGTCTGCACGCCGACCGCCATCGACTCCGTCACCGAGTCGGACGGCACGAAGATCACCCCGACGCCGTCGTCCTGCACGCAGGGTGTCGCTGCCGACGTGGCGGGGACGGTCGACTACGCGTTGCAGGGCGTCCTCACCGGGTCCGGCACGGCCGCGAGCGCCAACCCCGGCGACAGCACCCCGAAGTTCGCGAAGACCGGCACCACCGACGGTGACGTGCAGAACTGGCTCGTCGCGTCGAGCACGAAGTACACGAACGCGACCTGGATCGGCAACGTCCAGGGCAACGTGAGCCTGGCGAACTGGCCGTTCCTGCAGGGGACCACCGGGTACAGCGCGAAGTTCGGCGTCGGCAAGTCGATGATGTCGTACCTCGACCAGACCGTCGGCGGTGGCACGCTGCCGGCTGCGGACCCGGCGATGATCGGCCAGGCCAGCCACTCGTCGTCGAGCGGATCGTCGAGCGGTTCCCAGGGTGACGCGGCGGCGACGCAGCAGTCGGGCCAGCAGCAGGGTCAGCAGACGGGAGCGCAGCAGTCTCCACAGAAGCCGCAGGGGAAGCAGAAGGGCCACTGAGGCACCAATAGACTGGTGCGCAATCCACGAACCGATCGACGGAGCACCATGCCTGACATCACGAGCGAGCAGGTCGCCCACCTGGCGAACCTCGCACGTATCGCACTCACGCCCGAAGAGATCGAGAAGCTCACGGGGGAGTTGTCGCACATCGTCGACAGCGTCGCCAAGGTCACCGAGGTCGCCACCCCGGACGTCCCGGCGACCAGCCACCCCGTGCCGCTCGGCAACGTCACCCGACCCGACGTGGTCGGTCCGACCCTCACGCAGGAGCAGGCGCTCTCGGGCGCACCCGACTCCGACGGCGAACGGTTCCGCGTGACGGCCATCCTGGGAGAAGAGCAGTGACCGACATCACGAAGCTGAGCGCCGCGGCGCTCGCCGACGCCCTCGTGGCGCGCGACGTCTCGAGCGTCGAGGCCACCCAGGCGCACCTCGACCGCATCCAGGCGGTGGACGGCGACGTCCACGCCTTCCTGCACGTCAACCAGAACGCGATCGCCGCGGCGAAGTCGATCGACTCCCGCCGTGCCGCCGGTGACGACCTCGGTCCGCTCGCCGGCGTGCCGATCGCGATCAAGGACGTCCTGTGCACGCAGGACATGCCCACGACGTCCGGCTCGAAGATCCTCGAAGGCTGGGTGCCGCCGTACGACGCCACCCCGGTCGCGAAGCTCCGTGCCGCCGGCCTCGTGCCGCTCGGCAAGACGAACATGGACGAGTTCGCCATGGGCTCGACGACCGAGTTCTCGGCGTACGGCCCGACGCACAACCCGTGGGACCTCGACCGCATCCCCGGTGGCTCCGGTGGTGGTTCGGCGGCCGCGGTCGCCGCGCACGAGGCACCGCTCGCCCTCGGCTCGGACACCGGCGGCTCGATCCGTCAGCCGGGCGCCGTCACCGGAACCGTCGGCGTGAAGCCGACCTACGGCGGGGTGAGCCGCTACGGCGCGATCGCCCTGGCCTCCAGCCTCGACCAGGTCGGCCCGGTGTCGCGCACCGTCCTCGACGCCGCGCTGCTGCACGACGTCATCGGCGGGCACGACCCGCGTGACTCCACGAGCATCCCCGACGCCTGGCCGTCGATGGCGGCCGCTGCGCGCGAGGGCCTGCAGGCGGACACGCTGCGCGGCCTGCGCGTCGGCGTGGTGAAGGAGCTCGCCGGTGGCGAGGGCTTCCAGGCGGGCGTGACCCAGCGCTTCCACGAGACCGTCGCCCTGCTCGAGTCGGCCGGTGCGGTCGTCGTCGAGATCGACGCTCCGTCGTTCGCCTACGCGATCAGCGCCTACTACCTGATCCTCCCGGCCGAGGCGTCGTCGAACCTCGCGAAGTTCGACTCCGTGCGCTTCGGGCTCCGCGTGACGCCCGAGAACGGTGCCACCGTCGAGGACGTCATGGCCGCCACGCGCGAGGCCGGTTTCGGTCCCGAGGTGAAGCGCCGCATCATCCTCGGCACGTACGCGCTGAGCGCCGGCTACTACGACGCCTACTACGGGTCGGCGCAGAAGGTCCGCACCCTCGTGCAGCGCGACTTCCAGGCCGCGTTCGAGCAGGTCGACCTGCTGGTCAGCCCGTCGGCCCCGACGACCGCGTTCCCGATCGGTGAGCGCATCGACGACCCGCTGGCGATGTACCTCAACGACCTGACGACGATCCCGGCGAACCTCGCCGGCGTCCCGGGCATGAGCATCCCGAACGGCCTCGCTCCCGAGGACTCGCTCCCCACGGGCGTGCAGCTCATGGCACCGCAGCGCGAGGACGCCCGGCTCTACCGGTACGGCGCCGCCCTCGAACGCTTGCTCGAGCAGCAGTGGGGCCGCCCGCTCATCGACAGCATCCCGGACCTCGACCAGAGTCAGCAGTCCGCTGCGCAGGAAGGTGTGATCTGATGGCGCAGAAGGACGCGCTGATGGACTTCGACGAGGCACTCCGGCTGTACGAGCCGGTCCTCGGCTTCGAGGTCCACGTCGAGCTCGCGACGAAGACCAAGATGTTCTCGGACGCGCCGAACTTCTTCGGTGGCGAGCCGAACACGAACGTGACGCCGGTCGACCTCGGGCTCCCCGGGTCGCTGCCGGTCGTCAACGCGCAGGCCGTGCGGTACTCGATCCAGCTCGGGCTCGCGCTCGGCTGCTCGATCGCCGAGTCCTCGCGGTTCGCCCGGAAGAACTACTACTACCCGGACAACCCGAAGAACTACCAGATCTCGCAGTACGACGAGCCGATCGCGTACGAGGGCGAGGTCGAGGTCGAGCTCGCCGACGGCACCATCTTCACCGTGCCGATCGAGCGCGCCCACATGGAAGAGGACGCCGGCAAGCTGACGCACGTCGGCGGTGCCACGGGCCGCATCCAGGGTGCCGAGTACTCGCTCGTCGACTACAACCGCGCCGGGGTCCCGCTCGTCGAGATCGTCACGAAGCCGATCTTCGGCGCCGAGGAGCGCGCACCCGAACTCGGTGCGGCGTACGTGCAGGTCATCCGTGACCTCGTCCGGGCGCTCGGCGTCTCCGAGGCGCGAATGGAACGCGGCAACCTCCGCTGCGACGCGAACATCTCGCTGCGTCCCCGCGGGCAGGAGAAGCTCGGCACGCGCACGGAGACGAAGAACGTCAACTCGTTCCGGGCCGTCGAGCGGGCCATCCGCTACGAGATCCAGCGTCAGGCCGCGATCCTCGCCGCCGGTGGCTCGATCACGCAGGAGACCCGGCACTGGCACGAGGACACCGGTCGCACCTCGGCCGGTCGTCCGAAGTCCGACGCCGACGACTACCGCTACTTCCCGGAGCCCGACCTGCTCCCGGTCGTGCCGGACCCGGCCGTGATCGAGGAGCTCCGCGCTTCCCTGCCCGAGGCCCCGGTGGCACGACGCCGTCGGCTCAAGGGCGACTGGGGGTTCACCGACCTCGAGTTCCAGGACGTCGTGAACGGCGGGCTGCTCGACGAGCTCGAGGGGACCGTCGCCGCCGGTGCCGCACCGCAGGCCGCCCGCAAGTGGTGGACGGGTGAGATCAGCCGTGTCGCGAACACGCGGGACGCCGCCCCCGGTGACCTCGTCTCGCCGCAGCACGTCGCCGAGCTCATCGCCCTCGTCGAGTCCGGTGACCTGACCGACCGCCTGGCACGCCAGGTCCTCGAAGGCGTCATCGCCGGCGAAGGGTCGCCGTCGCAGGTCGTCGAGTCTCGTGGGCTCAAGGTCGTGTCGGACGACTCGGCGCTCACCGCCGCGGTCGACCAGGCGCTCGCCGCGCAGCCCGACGTCCTCGCCAAGATCAAGGACGGCAAGGTCCAGGCCGCCGGCGCCATCATCGGTGCCGTCATGAAGGCCATGCAGGGCCAGGCGGACGCCGCCCGCGTCCGCGAGCTGGTGCTGGAGCGCGCGCAGCAGTCGTAGTCCGGACCACACGATCGACGGGAGGCGCGGTGCCGGCTGGCACCGCGCCTCCCGTCGATCCTGGGGACGCGTCAGCGACCCGGTGACAGGATGAGTCGTGTCCGCAACGATCCGCGCCATCGGTACCGCCGTCCCCGAGACGACACTCGAGCAGGCTGCGGTGCGCGACCTCTTCGCGTCGCAGCCCGACCTGGGCCGGCTCGGCAGGCGGCTCGTCCCCGCCGCGTTCGACGCCTCCGCCGTGGAGCACCGGCACACGGTGCTCGAGGAACTCGACAGCACGCGGCCGTCCGGCGCCTTCCGCGACGACCACGGCGTGCTGCGGTCCCCGTCGACCGGCACCCGGAACGACCGGTACCGCGAGCTCGCCCCGGCCCTGTTCGTGGCGGCCGCCCGCGACGCCGTGGACCGCGCGGGTGTGACACCCGAATCGATCACCCACGTGGTGACCGTCTCGTGCACCGGGTTCACCCAGCCCGGCCCCGACCTCGACGTCGTTACCGAACTCGGCATCCCGCGCACGGTCTTCCGCCAGCACATCGGGTTCATGGGGTGCTGCGCGGCGTTCCCGGCGCTCCGCATCGCTGCGGCGTTCGCCGAGTCGGTGCCGTCCGCCGTGGTGCTCGTCGTCTGCGCGGAGCTCTGCACGCTGCACGTCCGGGCGAGCGACGACCCGGACCAGATCGTCGCCAACAGCGTCTTCGGGGACGGTGCGGCGGCGGCCGTGGTCACCGCCGACGGCGCCGGACTCCGCCTGGACGACTTCGCGACGACGGTCGTGCCCGAGGGCGCGTCCGAGATGGCGTGGAACATCGGCGACGAGGGCTTCGAGATGGTGCTCAGCACGGCCGTCCCGAAGCTCGTCGGCGCCACGGTCGCCGAGGCCGTCGCACCGCTGCTGTCCGCCGTGGGCTCCGCCGCCGTCGACGTCCCGACCTGGGCCGTGCACCCGGGCGGTCGCGCGATCCTCGACCGGACGCAGGTCGCCCTCGGGCTGCCGGACGCCGCCCTCTCGGCGAGCCGTGCCGTCCTGCGCGACCACGGGAACGTCTCGAGTGCCACCGTGCTCTTCGTGCTCCGCCAGGTGCTCGACGACGGCATCGACGACGGTGCCCCCGTCATCGCGCTCGCGTTCGGGCCGGGCCTGACGGTCGAGGCCGCCCGACTGACCGCCGTCGGCAGCACGCGACCGTCGATCCCGACCCGCGAGCAGGACGAACCGGCCAAGGCGGCGACGGCAGAGACCCGCGACCACGCGGTCGAGACGGCGACCACGGGCGTCTCGTGAGCCGCACCGAGGGGATCGACCCGCGCCTCCCGGCCGTCGACCTGACCACGCGCGCACTGGACCTCCACGAACTCATGGACGACCCGGACTGCGACCCGCGCGCGCTCGCTCGGACGTTCCGGCGCTTCGCCGTGGTGAACGCACTCGTGAGCGGCTGGCGCTCCGCGTGGCGGACGCACGTCGCGCCGGCGCTCCCCGCGAACGGGCGGGGGCGCGTGCTCGACCTCGGGTGCGGTGGCGGCGACCTCGCGCGGGCGCTCGTCCGGTGGGCCGCTGCCGACGGGTTCGACGTCGAGGTCGTCGGGGCCGACCCGGACGCGCGGGCGATCGACGCGGCGACCCGGTCCACCCCGCGCGGTGTCACCTTCCGGCAGCAGTCGAGCGCCGAGCTCATCGCCGCGGGGGAGCGGTTCGACGTCGTCGTGTCGAACCACGTGCTGCACCACCTCGGCGACGAGGAGCGGCGCGGGTTCCTCGCGGACTCCGAACAGCTGGCGACGAGCCGCAGCCTGCACTCGGACATCCGGCGGTCGCGCTCGGCCTACCGGGCGTACGCGGTCGGTTCGACGCTGATCGCGGCCGGCACCTTCGTGCGGGTCGACGGGTTGCGCTCGATCCGGCGGAGCTTCACGTTGCCGGAACTCCAGGACGTCCTGCCCACCGGGTGGCGGGCGGAGCGGGCGGCACCGCACCGGGTCCTCGCGATCCGCGACGCCTGACGTCCCCGGAGGGCGCTAGCGTCGCTGCATGGCTACGCCCCACCTGCACCGCGTCGCGGTCCTCGTGCTCGACGGGGCGAAGCCGCTCGACGTCGGGATCCCGGCGCAGGTCTTCTCGAACCGCCCGAGCATGCCGTACGAGGTCCGGGTGTGCGGCCCCCGCGTGGGACGCATCGCCGGGGGCGACGGCCTCGCGTACGCGGTCGACCACGGGCTGGACGCCCTCGAGTGGGCCGAGACGGTCTTCGTGCCGGGGTACCGGTTCCCCGCGGACACGCCACCCCCGGCCGACGTGGTGGCGGCGCTCGGGCAGGCGCACGAGCGGGGCGTCCGGATCGCGGCGATCTCCACCGGGGCGTTCGCCCTGGCCGCCGCCGGACTGCTCGACGGCCGCCGTGCGACCACGCACTGGCACTACACGCGGGTGCTCCGTGACCGGTACCCCGAGGTCGACGTGGACGAGGACGTGCTGTTCGTCGACGCCGGGTCGGTCCTGACGAGTGCGGGAGCGGCGAGCGGGATCGACCTGTGCCTGCACATCGTCCGGCAGGACCACGGGGTCGGGCTGTCGAACCACGTCGCTCGGCGCCTCGTGAGTGCCCCGTACCGGAGCGGCGGGCAGGCGCAGTACGTCCCGCGGAGCATGCCCGAGCCGCTCGGAGACGTCTTCGCCGAGACGCGGGAGTGGGCGCTCCGGCACCTCGCCGACCCGCTGACGCTCGAGGTCCTCGCCCGGAACGCGACGGTCTCGCCGCGGACGTTCTCGCGGCGCTTCGTCGAGGACACCGGGTACACGCCGATGCAGTGGGTGCTCCGGGCTCGGGTCGACCTCGCACGGGAGCTGCTCGAGCGCTCGGACCTCGCCGTCGACCAGGTCGCCGAGCGGGCGGGGCTCGGGTCGGACGCCAACCTGCGGACGCACTTCCGTCGGATCCTCGGGACCTCGCCGACCGAGTACCGGCGGACCTTCCAGGACTGACCTCGCCGCCGCCGTGGTGGCGACATCCTTTCGAACGCTGGCTTCCCAGCCACTGGAGCCGCGCCTCCCGGGCCGTGAGCATGGACCGCGGAACGAAAGGAAGTCCACATGACCCGCATCGCGATCAACGGCTTCGGCCGCATCGGACGCAACACCCTCCGCGCGCTCCTCGCCCGGGGAGGCGACGACCTCGAGGTCGTCGCCGTCAACGACCTCACCGCACCCGAGACGCTCGCCCACCTGTTCCGGTACGACTCTGCGCTCGGCCCGTTCGCCGGGACCGTCGAGGTCGACGGGGACACCCTCGTCATCGACGGACGGCGGATCCGCGTCCTCGCGTCGCGCGAGCCGGCGGAGCTCCCGTGGGGTGACCTCGGCGTCGAGGTCGTGCTCGAGTCGACCGGCCGGTTCACCGCGCGCGACGCAGCGGCGGGACACCTGACCGCGGGAGCCCGCCGCGTCCTCATCAGCGCGCCAGCCACCGGCGCGGACGCCACCATCGCGTACGGCGTGAACTCCGACGTGTACGACCCGGCGGTGCACACCGTCGTCTCGAACGCCTCGTGCACGACGAACGCGCTCGCGCCGCTGGCGTCGGTGCTCGACGACCTCGCGGACATCGAGCACGGGTTCATGACGACCGT
Source organism: Curtobacterium sp. 320 (assembly GCF_031455235.1). Lineage (NCBI taxonomy): Bacteria > Bacillati > Actinomycetota > Actinomycetes > Micrococcales > Microbacteriaceae > Curtobacterium > Curtobacterium sp. 320. The sequence continues at coordinate 67,140 of NZ_JAVDSI010000010.1, forward strand.
GCACGCCTACACGCAGGAGCAGAACCTGCAGGACGGTCCGCACCGCGACCTGCGTCGGGCGCGTGCCGCCGGGGTGAACATCGTGCCGACGTCGACCGGAGCGGCCAAGGCCATCGGGCTCGTGCTGCCGCGGCTCGACGGCAAGCTGTCGGGTGACGCGATCCGGGTGCCGGTGCCGGTGGGGTCGATCGTCGAGCTGAACACCGTGGTGTCGCGGGACGTCACCGTCGAGGAGGTCAACGAGGCCTACCGTGCCGCCGCCGCCGGGCCGCTCGCGGGGGTGCTGGCGTTCACGGCGGACCCGCTCGTGTCGACGGACATCACGGGGCGGCCGGAGTCGAGCGTGTTCGACTCGCTGCTCACCCGTGTCGACGAGGGGCGGCACGTGAAGGTGGTCGCCTGGTACGACAACGAGTGGGGGTTCTCGAACCGGGTGGTCGACATGCTGGGGCTGCTGGCGCGCGCGTAGCGCGGCGCGCGGCAAGGCGCGGCGGTCTCGCCGAGTCTCGGCTCGGCGGACAGTCTCGCGGCGCGGCGGCCCGCATCTCGTCCGCCCGGCCGAGTCTCGGAGCGCGCGACCACGGGATGGTCGCGAGCACGGTCGGACGTGAGGCGCGGTGCGGGCTGGTACCGCGCCTCCCGTCCGTGCGTGCGTGCGTTTCGGGCGCGGTGTGGGTCGTGCCGCGGAAGCGACAGCGCACAGGGTGCGCGCGATGGTGCTGCCGCTGGAGCGACAGTGTGCCGCGATCGTTGTGCGGTGCACTGTCGCTTTGGCGGACGCGGCGGGCGCCGCGGACGCGGCGGCCGCGCAGGCGCGCGCGGCGCGGCGTGCGGCCGCGCGGCGCACCGTGCGCCGCGTCAGCGGATCAGCGCCGTGGTGCTCGCGAAGGCGCGGGAGCGCACGGCCTGCCGGTAGCGGTCGAGCGCGGCGTCGTCGGCCCCGACGGACTCCAGCGCCGCCAACCCCGCCCCGAGCACGGGAGGATCGGTCACCCAGGTCGGCACCGCTCCGGGCACCCGGGCAGCGAGGCCGTCGACGACGCCCTCGACGAGCAGGGGATCCCGTGCCGCGAGCACGCCGCCGCCGAGGACCACGGGCACCGGGCTCGAAGCCGAGCCACCCAGACCGAGACGCTCGAGCGCGACCGCGGCGAGCAGGACGATCTCCTCGGCCTGCCGCGCGACGACGCCGACGGCCACGGCGTCACCCGTGCCGGCGACCTCGAACAGCACCGGGCACAGCCGGTTGAACACCCGCTGGTCGAGGCGGCCGAAGTGGATGGCCTCGGTCACCTCGCGGACGCTGCGGAGACCCAGTGCCGCCGGGACGGCCGTGACCAGGGCCGTCGCCGGTCCGCGACCGTCGTCGGCGCGGGCTGCGTGCCACAGCGCACGGTTGCCGAGGTACGCGCCGCCGCCCCAGTCGCCCGAGACGTCCCCGATGGCAGGGAACCGTGCGGTGGTGCCGTCGGCCCGGACCGCGAGCGCGTTGATTCCCGTGCCGCAGACGACCGCGGCGGCGTCCGGCGACAGCGTCCCCGCCCGCAGCAGTGCGAACAGGTCGTTGTCGAGGACGTGCGGCGCGCCGCCGTCGGCCTCCCAGTGCGTGAGCGCCTCGGTTGCCGCGACGAGTTCGTCGTGCAGGTCGAGCCCGGCCAGGTACACGTGCGTCGTCCGGATCCGACGGTCGCCGAGGTCGCCGACGACCCGCGCCCGGACGTCGTCGAGGATCGGCCCGGCGACGTCCCACCCGCGGGTCTGCGGGTTCGAGCCGGGGCCCCGTGCGTGCCCGACGATCGAACCGTCGAGTGCGATCGCGACGACGTCCGTCTTGCTGCCGCCACCGTCGACGGCCAGGACGACGTCGCTCGGCGCCGGCGGGACGGGAGCGGGCGGACGGGTCGCTCGGGCGGTGCCGACGCCGCCCCCGGACGCTCCGGCTCCGTTCAGCCCGCCCACGTCAGCTGCTCCGATCGCGTCCACGGCAGGTGCTCCGCGTTCGCGGCCAGGAGCAGGTCGGTGAGCCGTTCGGCCTTGTCGACCTGCCCGACGAGCGGGTGCGCCCACATCGCGCGGAGCACGCGGTCGCGGCCTCCGTGCACGGCGGCGTCGAGGGCGAGGCGTTCGTACCCGGCGACGTGCGACACGAGTCCGACCATGTCGGCGTCGAGCGGCGCGACGGGCAACGGTGTGATCGCCGCGCGGGTGACCCGGGCCGGGACCTCGATCACGTGGTCGTCGGGGAGGAACGGGAACGTGCCGTCGTTGCGCACGTTGAGGACCTGCACGTCACCGCGGTCGCCGAGGATCGAGGAGAGCACGTCGATCGCCGCCTCGGAGTAGTAGGCGCCGCCCCGCTGCTCGAGCTCGGCGGGCTTCGTCACGACGGACTCGTCCGCGTACTTCGCGAGCAGGGCCCGCTCGGTCTCCATGACGGCCTCGGCACGGGTGGGCGCGTGCAGCTGTTCCTCGAGCACGACGTCATGGCTGTAGAAGTAGCGCAGGTAGTACGAGGGCACGGCGTGCTGCAGCCGGATGAGGTCGGCCGGCATGTGCACGCTCTCCGCCATCCGGTCGAGGGCACCGGTGTCGGCACGGAGCAGGTCGGACAGGACGTCGCGCTCACCGGAGCCGTCCGACACGTGGACGCCGCGCTCCCACGTCAGGTGGTTCAGACCGACGTGGTCGAGCCGGACGGCCGACGGAGCGACGTCGAACTCCTTCGCGAAGCGCCGCTGGAACCCGATCGCCACGTTGCAGAGCCCGACGGCCCGGTGCCCCGCTTCGAGCAGTGCTCGGGTGACGATGCCCACCGGGTTCGTGAAGTCGACGATCCACGCGTCCGGCTTGGCGTACCGCTTGACGAGCGACGCGTACTCGAGCACGACCGGCACGGTGCGGAGCGCCTTCGCGAACCCGCCGGGCCCGGTGGTCTCCTGCCCGATGCAGCAGGCCTCGTGCGGCCAGGTCTCGTCCTGGTGCCGGGCGGCCTGCCCGCCGATCCGGAGCTGGAACATGACGGCGTCGGCGTCCGAGACCCCGGCGACGACGTCGTCCGTGACGTGGATCGTGCCCGGGTGGCCGGCGTGGGCGAACATCCGCTTCGCGACACCGCCGACGAGTTCGCGCCGGACGGGATCGGGGTCGACGAGCCACAGCTCGTCGATGGGCAGCTGGTCACGGAGCCGGGCGAAGCCGTCCACGAGTTCGGGGGTGTAGGTGGATCCGCCACCGATGACTGCGAGTTTCACTGTGGTGCTATCCCTTCACGCCGGTGAGCGCGATGCCCTCGACGAATGCCTTCTGTGCGAAGAAGAAGATGATGACGACAGGCACCATGACGACGACGGTCATCGCCATCGTCATCGACCAGTCGGTGCCGTGTTGGCCGCGGAACGTGGCCAACCCGTACGCCACCGGCCAGGCGGCCTGGTTCTCGGAGGCGTACAGGAGCGGTCCGTAGTAGTCGTTCCACGAGTGGAAGAACATGAAGATCGCCGCCGACGCGATGCCCGGGCGGGCCATGGGGACGACCACGCGCCACAGCACGCCCCACTCGCTGCATCCGTCCATGCGAGCGGCGTCCCCGTACTCCTTCGGGATCGTCATGAAGAACTGACGGAGCAGGAAGATGCTGAACGCGTCGCCGAGCAGGTTCGGCAGGATGAGCGGCCAGAGCGTGCCGGTGAGGTGCAGCTCGGACCACATCACGTAGACCGGCACCGCGGTGACCTGCGGGGGCAGGAGCATCGCGACGATGATCACGGTGAAGATCAGGTTCGCGCCACGGAACTTGATCTGGGCGAGCGCGTACGCCGCCGGGACCGAGCTGACGAGCATGAACGCGGTGGCGAGCACGGCGTACATCGACGAGTTGCCGAACCACTGCACGAGCGGCAGTTCGGTGAAGACCCGGCCGTAGTTCGAGAAGTCGAACGGGCGCGGCACGATCGACGCGGTGAGTGCCTGGTTGCTCGACATCAGCGACGTCAGGATGACGAACACGATCGGCGCGATGGTCAGGACGCCGAGCGCGACGAGTGCGGCGTGCTCGGCGATCCAGACCAGCAGGCTGCGGCGCGGACCGCGTGCGGAGCCGGACGCCGCACCGCGGGGAGCCCGGGCGAGCGGGGACTGGGACACGGCGGTCATCAGGACTCCTCGGGTCTGAAGACGGAGATGCGGCGCATCGTGAGGACGAGCACCACGGCGGTGACCACGAACAGCACCACGGCCATCGCGGACGCGTAGCCGAACTGGAAGTTCGCGAACCCGTGCTGGTAGAGCAGCTCGGTGTAGGTGAGCAGCGAGGTGCCCGGGTAGCCGAGCTGCGCCGCGGTGCCTCCGCCGATCGTGGCCTTGCCGCTGGCGACGCCCGACGCGACGGCGGCCTCGGTGAAGTACTGCAGGGCCGCGATCACCCCCGTGACGGCGGCGAACCCGATGACCGGAGCGATCGTCGGCAGCGTGATGTGCCGCACCTGCTGGACGCCGTTCGCCCCGTCGAGCGACGCGGCCTCGTACAGGTCGCGCGGCACGTCGAGGAGCGACGCCAGGAAGATGATCATGATGTCGCCCATCACCCAGACGCCCATGATCACGAGCGAGGGCTTCGACCACGCGGGGTCGTTGAACCACAGCGGGCCGTCGATGCCGAACACCCGCAGGATCTGGTTCACGGGGCCGGTGCCGGGGTTGAACAGGAACACGAACGCGACGACGCTCGCGACGGGAGGCACCAGGGCGGGCAGGTAGAACAGCGTCCGCCAGAACCCGGTCGCCGTCTTCGCGCGGCTGAGCAGTCCCGCCACGAGCAGCCCGCAGACGATCCGGACCGGCACGAGGATGACCACGAACCACAGCGTGTTCACGACCGCGGGGCCGATCTGCGGGTCCTGGGTGAAGAGGAACCGGTAGTTCAGCAACCCGACGAACTCGGGTTCCTGCAGCTGGTTGTAGCGCGTGAACGAGTAGAAGATCGACGCGACGAGCGGGTACGCGAAGAAGATCACGAGGCCCGCCAGGGCCGGGGCGAGCATCGTCAGCGCGACCAGGCGACGGCGGGACTCGGCGGAGCGGCGCCGACGTGGCCGACTCCCGGGGGCCGTCGAACGCGACCCGGCGCTGACCGGCGGCCGGGAGGCGCGGGTGGGCCGCGCCTCCAGGCTGCCGGTCTCAGGGGTGGTGACGTCGGTCATGGTCACGGACCAGCCAGCTGGTTGGCGTTGTCGATGTCCGAGTCGAGCTTCTTGAGCTTCGCGTCGAGGTCGCCGCCGTTCTGCTGGTACGCCTGCCAGAACTTCGTGAAGGTGCCGATGTAGGCGGCGCCGTCCGCGGTGCCCGGCGAGGTCATCGTGTCCTTGTCGCCCGCGACGTCGACGAAGGTCTTGTAGTTCTCGTCGACCTCGAGCTTCGGTGACTCGAGGGCCGAGGTGAGCGTCGGGATGTTCTTGAGCCCGTTGCCCATCGTGACCTGCGCGTCGGTGTTCGTGGAGAGGTACTTCAGCAGCGCCCAGGCCAGTTCGGGGTGCTTCGACCCCTTCGCGATGCCCGCCACGTTGCCCGCGATGTAGGTCGATCCGTAGTTGCCGAGGCCGTCCATCACCGGGGTCGGTGCGGTGCCGTAGTCGAGGTCCGGCTTCTGGTCCTTGATGAAGGCGGTGCGGTACTCGCCGTCGATCTGCATCGCGACCTGACCGGTCTGGAACGCGTTGTCGGCGGCGAACTCCTGGCCGAGCCCCGAGGTGAAGGCCTTGAGCTTGTCGTAGCCGATCTCGTCGACGAAGCCCTTCTGCCAGGTGATGAGCTTCTTCCAGGCGTCGGACGTGCCGATCACGCTGTTGCCCTTCGCGTCGAGCCACGAGCCGTCGACCATCGGGGCCCAGTGCTCGGGGGAGTTCTCGTAGAAGTCGATGAGCGGGTTGAAGCCGAGCTGCTTGATCGACCCGTCGGCGTTGTACGTGGTGAGCTTCAGGGCGTCGGCCTTGAGCTCGTCGAGCGTCTTCGGCGGGGTCGTGATGCCCGCCTTCGCGAGCAGCGGCTTGTTGTACATCAGCGCACTGACGTCGGCGAGGGCCGGCAGGGTGCAGCGCGTGCCCTTGTACTGCGTGTACGACTGCACGGCCTTCGGGATGTCCGACAGGTCGACCTTGTCACGCTTGATGTACGGCGACAGGTCGCGGAAGGCGCCCGAGGAGCAGAAGCTGCCCACGATGGCGGTCGAGTACGACAGGCCCACGTCGATGTTCTGGCCGGACGAGATCGCCTTCTGCAGCTTCTCGTCGTCCTGGCCGGCGTGGATGTCGACCGTGACGCCGGGGTTCTCCTTCTCGAAGCCGGCGACGGCGCTCTTCACGACGCCGGCTTCGCGCCCGGTGAAGAAGTGCCACAGGGACACGGTGCCCTTGAGGTCCTTCGGTGCGCTCTTCTCGATCGAGTCGGCGCTGCTGCCGGAGCTGCAGCCCGCGACGACGAGGGCGCCCACGGCGGCGACGGCCGTGGCGGTGACGATGCGGCGGAACGTCCGGCGGTGCGGGACGTTCGGTTGGGGGAGGGACACTGCGGTACTCGCTCTCTGGTCTCGCTCCGACGCGGTGCGGTCGCGGTGCCGCACGCCGGACGGATCCGGGCGTGCGACGTCGTTTCCGGGCGCGCCGAAGAGCCCTGGGACAGGGCCGGGTGATGGTGCCTCGAGTGGTGCGGGTGGGGTGGTGCTGGTCAGGGGCGCTCGGCCGGGTCCGGTGCGGGCACATCGTCACTGATGCGTTCGAGCCGGTCCGCGAGCGCGGTGCGGACGACGTCGATGAGGACGTGCCGCGCACCGTGCAGGACGGGGGTGTCGGGGACGCCGGGGGCCACGACGGCGGTGGACCAGCGCGTGCGGGTCCGGAGCCAGGCGGTCACGGCGGCGGCCAGGGCGGGTCCGCCCGCGATCCCGGTCGGGCCGTGCAGCACGACCGTCTCGGGATCGGCGACGGCGAGGGCGGGGAGCACGTTGTGCCCGACACGCTCGCCGAGGGCGGTGGTGAACGGGTGCTGCTCGGGGAGCCCGGGCAGCTGCGGGAGCACCTGGCGCCAGTCGGCAGCGGTGCCGTCCGGTGCCGTGATCCCGTGTTCGGCGGCGAGTGCGATGATCGCGGACTCGGAGATGAGGTCCGCGACGATCGTGGCCGTCGGGTCGATGGAGCGTGCGTCTGCGGGCACGCCGAGGTAGCCGATCTCGCCGGCGGCACCGGACGCGCCGGTGTGCAGGTGGCCGCCGAGGTCGAGCGCCATGCCGAGGCCCTCGGCCATCCAGAACAGGGCGAACGACCCGGGGGTCCGTCCGGCGCCCATGTTCCGTTCGGCGATCGCCGCGAGGTTGGCGTCGTTCTCGATGACGACGCGGACCCCGAGTGCGGCGGAGAGCGTCGCGGCGACCCGGTCACGGGGCCAGCCGGGCAGGCCGTCGGTGAAGATGAGGGTGTCGGTCGCGTGGTCGACACTCGCCTGGACCCCGACGCCGACCGCGGTGACGAGGTCCGGGTCGACGCCCGCGGCCGCCGCGGCCCGGGAGATCGCGGCGGCGACGATGTCGGCACCGGGCGCGCGCATCTCGGCCGGGGACATCGTGTGGGTCGCGACCGGGAAGGTCCGGCCCGCGGCGTCCACCACGGTGCTCCGGACGTCGACGAGCTGGACGTCGACCGCCACGCCGAGGTCGCGGTCGGTGATCGCTTCGTAGACCACCGCGCTCGGGCCCCGGCGACCGGCCTGCGATGCGGTGCCGGCTTCGCGGATGAGGTCCGCCGCCTCGAGCCGCCGGATGATCTCGGCCGCGGTCGGTTTGCTGAGGCCGGTGCGCTGGGCGATCTCGTTGCGGGTGAGCGGCCCGTCGTCGAGCAGGAGCTCGAGCGCGGCCCGGTCGTTGAGGACTCGCAGGAGGCCGGGCTGGCCGGGGGTGCGTCCTCGAGTGGTCATGTCGAGGACTGTAACGGACAACCTTCTTTACTGAAAGGTTTGTTTACCGATTCGAAACACGCGTTCCGCTCCGCGAAACGCGTGGAGCGGAACGTCGACGTCGCGGACGGGCACTACGGGCGCAGGAGCACCTTGATCGCGCGACGCTCGTCCATCGCGCGGTACGCCTCCGCCGCCTCGTCGAGCGGGAGCTCGAGGTCGAAGACACGGCCCGGCTCGATCGCACCCGAGAGCACGTCCGGCAGCAGCTCGGGGATGTACTTGCGCGCCGGGGCCATGCCACCCGCGACGGTGATGTTCGTGTCGAAGAGGTACCGCGTGCCGATCGTCGGCACCCCGTGCGGGACCCCGACGAAGCCGAGGTTGCCACCCGGGCGGACCGAGTGCAGTGCCTGGTCCATGCTCTCCTCGGTGCCGACGGCCTCGACCGCGCAGTCGGCCAGGTCGCCGCCGAGCAACTCGCGGATCGCCGCGACGCCCTCCTCGCCACGCGCCTCGACGACGTCCGTCGCGCCGAACTCGCGCGCGAGCGCCTGTCGGTCGGCGTGCCGGCTCATCGCGATGATCCGCTCGGCACCGAGCCGCTTCGACGCGAGGACGGCGGACAGCCCGACCGCGCCGTCGCCCACCACGACGACCGTCTTGCCCGGGCCCACGGCTGCCGACACCGCGGCGTGGTGCCCGGTGGAGAAGACGTCCGACAGGGTGAGGAGCGAGGGGACGAGCGCCGGGTCGACCGGGCCCGGCACCGCGACGAGCGTCGCGGAGGCGTCCGGGATGCGGACGTACTCGGCCTGGGCGCCGCCGACCGGGTGGCCGTACGCGTCCTTCCCGCCGAAGCCGGACAGGTGGTCGCAGCCGGTCGTCATGCCGTGGCGGCAGGCCTGGCACGTGCCGTCGTTCATGGTGAAGGGGGAGATGACGAAGTCGCCGACGTGCAGGTCCGTGACGGCGTCGCCCACCGCCACGACCTCGCCGACGAGCTCGTGGCCGATCGGACGCGGCTGCTTCGTCGGCGTGACGCCCCGGTACGGCCAGAGGTCCGACCCGCACACGCACGCCGCGACGACCTTGACCACGACGTCCTTCGGCGTGATGAGGTCGGGCTGGTCGCGGTCCTCGACACGGATGTCGTTCGGGGCGTGGATGATCGCAGCGCGCAAGGGTGTGCCTTCCGTCGAGATGGTGGGGTGTGCGGCCGGTCGACGTCGTCCGGGCCCGGGACGACAGTACCCTCGTACGGGTGGACGACGACCGGTACGGCAGTGACGTGCTCTCGGGCGACTGGCGCTCGCGCGGGGTGCAGAAGGTGCGGCAGGTGCCGCTCGAGCGGGACATGGTCCTCGAGGACCCGACGACCGGCTGGGCCGGCGCCGTGGTGCGGCTCGAGGCCGGCAACGTGGAGCTCGAGGACTGGAAGGGACGCACCCGGTCGTTCCCCTTCAGCGGGCAGTTCCTGCTCGAGGGCGAGCTCGTCACGCTGGGCCGCCCGCAGGCGCCGGTGGGGCGGCGCGCTCCGGCTGGCGGTGCGGGTGCCGGTCCGGCGGACGGCGCGGGTCCCGGGAGGCGCGGCTCGGCCCCGGCGGTCCGGCACGCGTCCGACGGTGGTCGCCTCCGCACCGCGTCCGGATCGTTCGCCGTGGAGTCGCAGCGCGCCCGGGTGGCACTGCCCTCCCGGATCATGGTGGAGGGCAAGCACGACGCCGAACTCGTCGAGAAGGTCTGGGGAGCCGACCTCCGGGTCGAGGGCGTCGTCGTCGAGGAGCTCTCCGGCGTCGACAACCTGGCCGACGTGCTCGACGACTTCCGGCCGTCGCGCGACCGTCGTGTCGGCGTGCTCGTGGACCACCTCGTGCCGGGGTCGAAGGAGTCCCGCTTCGCCGACGCCGTGATGCGGGGGAAGTGGGGCGCGCACGTGCTCGTCGTCGGGCACCCGTTCGTCGACGTCTGGCAGTCGGTGAAGCCCGCCCGCGTCGGACTCCAGGCGTGGCCGACGATCCCGCGCTCGATCGAGTGGAAGAAGGGCATCTGCCAGGCGCTCGGATGGCCCTCCGCCGAGCAGGCCGACATCGCCCGGGCCTGGCAGCGGATCCTCGGGCAGGTGCGCACCTTCGCCGACCTCGAGCCGCAGTTGCTCGGTCGTGTCGAGGAGCTCATCGACTTCGTGACCGAGCCGAAGGACTGACGACCCGGCCGTTTCGTCGACTTCCGCGGGATGCCGGGGGTGATCCGCGCCTCCAGGCCTACGCTTGTAGCATGGACGGCATCGACGGACGCGTGCGCAGCGCTGTCGAGGTCTGGCTGCGCTGGCTGCCCCGGTGGCAGATCGGCACCGCCCGGCCCCGGACACGCATCTGCCGCAAGTGCACCGGCTCACCGATCGCCACCGCCGCGGGCTTCGGACCGGACGTGCCGCACGCCGTCCAGCACGCGTTGATCGGCCGCATCTCGACGATCATCGAGGACGCCGTCGACGACTACACCGCCAAGAACCTGCCCCTGCTGCAGCGCGAACTCGAGCGGGCCGCGGCACGCAAGCGTCACGCCGGGTACCAGCCGACCGAGGGCCTGCAGCCGGAGTTCCAGGGCCTCGACGTCGACCCGGAGCCGTCACCGGGGGAGCCGTTCCTCTTCACCCTCGGCGAGCTGACCGGCACGGGCGCGCACGAGCAGGCGCCGCGCGAACCCCTGTCGGACGAGGCGAAGTCGGCGCTCCGTCACGAGATCGCCCTCTCCGACGAGTGCGCCCGTTCCACCGGCACGGCGGTCTGCCTGGCGCTCATCGACCACCGACCGCGGATCGCCGAGGCGGTCGAACGACTCGTCGAGCCGCAGATCGAGGCCCTGGTGTCGGACATGTTCCGCGGGTTCGACGGGCCGGAGGCACCACGCGCCGGGCTGTTCTGACCGGTGTGCGGTCGAGGCGGGCCGGGTCGGGCTGCGTGCGGTCGGGTGCGGTGCTCGCCTTGCCGTGCGAGCCTGACCACTCCGTGCGTCGCTGTTTCACCGCACCGAGCCGCGGCCGGCGCACGGCCCGATCAACCTCGCACGGTGTCCCTTGCGCCAGCCTCGCACCGGCCGCCGCAGGCCGCACCAGCTGATCGACCGCGCACCGTGCGCGCCGGATGAACAGGCCACCGGACGACCACCCTCGCACGGTGCTGAGTCCGGCGGTCAGCGTCGGAGCAGCGTGCGCCCGGGGATGACGGTGCCGCGTAACGATCGGTGCTCGACGGGCCGAGCGGGATCGTCGATGCGGCCGATGACGAGGTCGATCGCCTCCCGGCCGATCCGTTCGATCGGCTGCTCGAGCGTCGTGAACCCGATCCAGTCGTTCGCGAGCGGGTACACCCCGTCGAAGCCGGTGACCGACACGTCCGCCGGGACTCGCACGCCCCGCTTGGAGAGAGCGTCGCACACGTCGAGCATGAGCCGGTCGGTGGGGCACATCACCGCCGATGCCCCGGACTCGGCCACGGCGTCGACGACGTCGGCGGCGAGGGCGTCGGCCGTGCGGACGAAGCTCGCGTCGATGTCGATCACGCGCACTCCACGGGAGCGGAGTCGCTCGACCATCGCGCTCGAGCGCGCGTGCTGGGTGATCGCGTTGTCGAGGGGGACTGTCAGGACGACGACCGTGGTGTGGCCGGCGTTCGCGACAGTGTCGGCGATGGTCGCTCCGCCGTCGGTCTCGTCGCAGTAGACGCTGGAGAGAGCCGGGTGCAGTTCCGGACGTCCGGCGACGACGGTTGCGATGCGCGGTGCGAACTCGGCGATGTCCGCCGCTGGCATGAGGCCGCTGCAGACCACGAGTCCGTCGACCCGCATCGAGACGAGCGCCGCGAGCGCGGACTTCTCGTCCTCGACACGACCAACGCCGGTCGTGGTGACGACGCGGTACCCGAGTTCCGACGCGCGACGCTCCATGACAGCGTGCAGCGCGGTGTAGACCATCGACGAGGCATCTCGCACGAGCATGCCGATGGTGTGCGTTCGGCCGCTCACGAGTCCCCGAGCCATCGCGTTCGCCACGTAGCCGAGTTCGGCGGCAGCTCGTTCCACCCGTTCCCGCGTCTCGTCGGAGAACCGACCGGTGCCCGAGAGCACGCGGCTCACGGCTGACTTCGAGACGCCGGCGCGGGCGGCGACGTCGAGGATGGTCGGCTGAGACACGCGGGTGCCGTTCACGCGTCGGACGCTGCGGCTTCCTGCGGCCCGTTGCCGTCTGCGGTGTCACCGCCGCGGCCTGCGGGCCTGCCTTCGGCGCGTGTGCGTCGGTGGACGAGACGGATGGCGCCCTGAGCGATCGCACGCCAGCCGACCAGGAACAGTCCGAGGACGATCGTGGCGACGATGACGAAGGAGATCGGCAGGGGGTTGCCGTCCACGTCGCCCTGGCCGGTCGCGACACGGATCGCCATGCCGACGAAAACCGTGAGGATCCAGGCGACGACGCCGGTCGGCCAGAACCGGAGCGGACGAGACCACGCACCGCTCGTGACGTAGGCGATCGCCCACCCCGCGAGGAACGGGTACGCGGTCGTCCATACCCCCAGAGCCGTGCTGCCCTCGCCGTGGGACGACCGACCGACGAGCGCGAAGACGACGATGAGGACGACGTCGACGACGGCTGCGAGCCAACCCCAGGTGCGTGTGTTCACCCCATCATTCTCGCAGTCTCGCGCCCGGGGCTGCTCGTCCACATCGTCGAGGCAGGAAAGACCATCCACAGTTGTCATCGACGGGGTCCGGCTCGGGGATGCGACTGTCGAGCATCGGCGCATGACGATCGATCTGAAACTCGCACCGGCTCCCGAAGTCATCACCTACCGAACCTCCGCACGACGCCCCGATGAGTCCGAGGTCATCCGTCGCCGAGCCGCCGCAGGAGAACTCACCCGCGTCGCACGCGGCCTCTACGCGGAGACGTCGGCGTGGGCCGGATTGAACGCCACCGGCCGCCACCACGTGCGGGTGCGCGCGTTCGCCGACCGGGTCCGGCCCGGCGACCTGGTGTCGCACGTGTCGGCGGCGGTCGTGTTCGGCGTGCCGCTCCTCACGCCCCCGCCGGTGAGGATCCACGTGACCTCCCGCGGGGCTGACCGCCGCACCACGAACGCGACGTTCGTGGTGCACGCGGACCTCGACCCCGAGCGGAACCGGACCGTCGTCGCGACTCCCGACGGACTGCTGCTCTGTGCCCTCGACCGGCTGGCGACCGACCTCGCGCTCACCCTCCCGTTCGCCGATGCGGTCGTCGCGCTCGACGCCGTCCTCCGGCGCGGGGTCGACCGCGGATCGGTGCGGTCGGCGGCCAAGCGACGAGGGCAGAAGGGACGGCGGCGTGCCCTGCGCGCGATCGAGTTCGCGGACGGCGCGTCGGACTCTCCGGGGGAGTCGTTCGCTCGCGCGCGGTTCGACCAGTTCGGGACGCCCGCGCCCGTGCTCCAACACCGCTTCCGTGCGGCGGGAGAGCCGGACATCGTCGTGGACTTCTGGTTCCCCGACGCCGGTGTCGTGATCGAGTTCGACGGGGCGGTGAAGTACGAGAAGAGCGAGTACCTCCGTGGACGGACCCCCGCGCAGGCGCTGGTCGCCGAGAAGATCCGGGAGGACCGGCTCCGGTCGTTCCCCGAGGTTCGCTTCGTGCTCAGGCTGACTTGGTCCGACCTGCAGAACGAGTGGGTCCTGCGCGCGAAGCTCCGCAGAGCGGGCGTGCGGATGTCGCGCTGACGCTGATCGAGCTCGCACCGTGTGGGTTCGTGGGACCGAGGGGGAACCCGCACGGTGCGCCGGCCGACGTCTGAGTGCGGCGTGGTCGCTCCGTGCGAGGTCGTCGGCTGCGGGTGTCGCCGCGGCACCGTGCGGGGCGATTCAGTCGAGTTGGACGTGACCACTCGGTGCGAGGTTATAGGCGGACACGGGGTGGGCAACCTCGCACGGGTCGGTGGAGTCGGCACCGTGCGCGCCGCGCGGAGTTCATCCGCGGGCGATCCCAACGGCACCCGCCGTTCACCCCGCGGCGTCACACTGGTCGCACATGCGGGAACGTTCCCGCAAACACTCGCACTCACTCCGCAAGCCACCCCACACCCCACACCCCGCACCCCACACCCCAGGGAGACCACCGCCGTGAAGACCCGAGCCCTCGCCGGCCTCGCGATCGCCGCCGTCGCGACCGTCGCACTGTCCGGCTGCGTGCAGAGCGCCAACGCTTCGAACGCCGCCGACTCCAGCAGCGGCACGACCGCCCTCACCGTGTTCATCAGCGGCGACACCAACGTCCAGGACCTCTGGGAGAAGTCACTCATCCCCGCCTTCGAGGAGCAGCACCCCACGATCTCCGTGCGCACGAGCATCGACCTGCACGGCGAGCACGACGCGCAGACCCAGGCGAACCTCGCCACCGCGGTCAAGGCGGGCAAGGACGTCGCGTACGACCTCGTCGACGCCGGGTTCGTCTCGACCGCCGGCAAGGCCGGACTCCTCACGAAGGTCAGCGACAGCAGCATCCCGAACCTCAAGGACGTCCCCGAGGCGACGAAGCAGCAGGGCGGCACGAGCGCGATCCCGTACCGTGCTTCCAGCGTCCTGCTCGCCTACGACTCGAACAAGGTCTCCGACCCGCCGAAGACCCTCGACGACCTGCTCTCCTGGATCCGGGACAACCCCGGGCAGTTCGCGTACAACTCACCGTCGTCCGGCGGCTCGGGCGGCTCGTTCGTCGCGACCGTCCTCGCGAAGTACCTGACCGCGTCCGAGCAGAAGACGATGCAGACCACGTACGACAAGTCGCTCGAGTCGAAGTGGGACGAGGGCTTCCGGACCCTGAAGGACCTCGGGCCCTCCACGTACCAGAAGGGCGTGTACCCGAACGGGAACGACCAGGTCGTGCAGCTGCTCGGCAGCGGGCAGATCTCGATGGCGCCCGTCTGGAGCGACCAGTTCATCACCTCGCAGAAGACCGGCGTGATCCCGAAGACCGTCAAGGCCGTCCAGATCGCCGACCCCTCGTTCACCGGCAGCGCGAGCTTCCTCGGCATCCCGAAGACCGAGCCCGCCGCCAAGAAGCGCGCCGCCGAGGAGCTGGCCGACTTCGTCCTCAGCTCGAAGGGACAGCAGCTCGTCGCGAGCGCCGTCTCCGGGTACCCGGTCGTCCCGCTCGACTCGCTGCCGAAGTCGGTCTCCGAGCAGTTCGCCGACGCGGACCCCTCGAACCTCCGCCTCGGCTTCCAGAGCGACTTCGCCGCCGACATGAACGCGGCGTGGGACGCGAAGGTCCCGCAGTGACGGACACCGTCCAGCACGGCCCGGCGGTCGACCGGGAGGCCCGCGGCGACTCCGCCCCGGGCCTCCCGGCCGCCCCGTCCCGCGGCCACGGCACGCCGGACACCGCGCATCGGCCCACCACCCAGGAACGCCTGGACCGCCGTCGGCGGCGGCAGGGCCTCGCACTCGTCGCCGCCCCGGTCCTCGTCGTCGTGCTGTTCGTCGGCGTCCCGGTCGTCAATGCCGCGCTGTTCAGCCTCGGCTTCACCGGCGGCCTGAACCAGGCGCTCGCGGACATCGGCGGCGACACGGTGCACGGGTTCTCGCTCGCGGTCTACGGCACGCTGCTGGGCAATCCCACGTTCCTCCGGGACCTCGCGGCGACGCTCGGCGTCACGGCGCTCTCCACCGGGGTGACCGTGTCACTCGCCGTGGTCGTCGCCGTGATCCTGCGGCTCCGCGGCGGGTTCCTCGGCAAGACACTCAGCGTGCTCGCCGTCGTCCCGATCTTCGTGCCCGTCGTCATCGCGAGCTGGTCGATCCTGACGTTCACCGACGCCCAGGGCTTCCTCCGCAGCCTCGGCGCCCAGTTCGGCGTGGACGTCCCCGTCTGGGGGTACACCTTGGTCGCCGTCGTGTTCGGCAGCGTGTGGACGAGCCTGCCGTTCGCGGTCCTCATGGTCGCCGGCGCGCTGCAGGGCACCCCGGACGCGCTCATCGAGGCCGCCCGGGACGCCGGTGCGAGCACGTGGCGTGTGGTCTGGCAGGTGCTCCTGCCGATGGCGAGGACGCCCCTCGTCATCGCCACGACGTTCACCGTGATCGGGGTGCTCGGGGCCTTCACGGTGCCGTACTTCACCGGACCGAACGCGCCGACGATGCTCGGCGTCGACATCTCGAAGTACTTCCAGGCGTACAACCGTCCGCAGCAGTCGACCGCGATGGCCTTCGTCGTCTTCGCCTTCGCCGCCGCCGCCAGCGTGTTCTACCTCCGCTCCACCGTCCGGTCGAACGCGAGCGAGCTCGAGAAGCAGAAGGGTCGGTCGTGATCCGTCGTCTCACCGGCACCGCTCTCGTATGGGCCGCCGCCGTCGTCCTCGCCGTGTTCATCGCCGGTCCACTGCTCTGGCTCGCCGTCCGGGCGTTCGCGACGACGTGGACCTACCCGAACCTGTTGCCGGATGGGTGGACCCTCGAGTGGTGGGGGCGGGTGTTCGACGACCCGAACCTCGGTGTCGCCGTCCAGAACTCCCTCGTGCTCGCCCCGCTCACGGTCGCGATCGCCGCGGTCATCTGCCTGCCGGCGGCGTGGGCGATCAGCCGCATCGAGTTCCCCGGGCGGCGGCTCGTGCTCGTCGGCCTCTTCGCGACGAACGCCTTCCCCAAGATGGGGCTCTTCGTGACGATGTCCGCGATGTTCACCGCGCTGAACCTCATGAACACGGTCACCGGGATACTCATCGTGCACGTCCTCGGCTGCGTCGTGTTCATGACCTGGCTCCCGGCGGCGGCGTTCTCCGCCGTACCGCGTTCCCTCGAGGAAGCGGCGCGCGACGCGGGTGCGAGCCGCTGGCGGACGTTCTGGAGCGTCACGTTCCCGATCGCGTGGCCGGGCATCCTCGTCGCCGTGGTGATGAGCTTCCTCGCCTCGTTCGACGAGGCGCAGGGCACCTACCTCGTCGGAGCCCCGACCTACATGACGATGCCCACCGCGATGTACTCGCTCGTGCTGAACTCCCCACGCCAGGTCTCGGCGGTGTTCGCGATCGCGCTGAGCATCCCCTCGGTCGTCCTCATGACGCTCGCGCGGAAGCACATCATGGGCGGCCGACTCGCGGACGGGTTCCAGATCCGATGACCCGCCCGGACCGACCGACCCGATCCACCCGACCGACCAGACCGACCGGTCCCGGCCCGACCGCGCGTCCGTCCCGGACCGATCCCAGCTCGAAAGGCGACCCGATGACGGACGCAACGATCCTCGCGGAACGCGAACCGCGCCTCCCGGCACGCACCGACCCGGCCGTGCGTCCGGACGCGACGCCCGACGGCGGACTGACCGTCCGTGGACTCCGCAAGACGCTCGGCGGCCGCGACGTCGTCGCCGGCATCGACCTCGATGTGGCGAAGGGCGAGCTCGTCTCGCTGCTCGGCCCGTCCGGCTGCGGCAAGACGACGACCCTCCGCATGGTCGCCGGGTTCCTGCCCGTCGACGGGGGCGTGGTCACGATGGGGGACCGCGACGTGACGACGCTCGGCCCGGAGCGGCGGCCGAGCGCGATGGTCTTCCAGAACTACGCACTCTGGCCGCACATGACCGTGACGCAGAACGTCGCGTTCCCGCTGCGCACCCGACGCGTGCCGAGACAGCAGGCCACGGAGCGGGTCCGCGAGGCGCTCGAGCTCGTCGGGCTCACGCACCACGCCGGATCGAAGCCGACGGCGATCTCCGGCGGCGAGCAGCAGCGCGTCGCCCTCGCCCGAGCGATCGTGCAGGAGCCGGACGTCCTGCTGCTCGACGAGCCGCTCTCCAACCTCGACGCAAAGCTCCGGGTGAGCGTCCGCGACGAGATCCGACGCATCCAGCAGCGCCTCGGCATCACGACCGTGATCGTGACGCACGACCAGGACGAGGCCCTCAGCGTCTCGGACCGGATCGCGGTCATGCACGACGGACGGATCGAGCAGATCGCCGCGCCCGCCGAGCTGTACGCACGTCCGGCCACCGGCTTCGTCGCGTCGTTCATCGGGTCGACGAGCGTCGTCGCCGGACGGTTCCTAGCCGCGACGTCGGTGGTGCCCAGGGCCGACGACGCCGTGCTCGTCCGGCCGGAGCAGGTCACGCTCACCGACGGGTCACCGGTCCGCGCGACGGTGGTGCGCGTGCTCATGCGCGGCCACTTCGCCGAGGTGGTGCTCGCCGCCGACGGTGCCGAGCTCCGGGCGTTCGTGACCGGTGTCGCGCCGGCGGTCGGCACTGAGACCGGTGTCCGGATCGGTGACGTGCTCGTGTACCGCGACGGCGTCCTGGTGGAGGCAGCCCGATGACCGCGGACGCACCCGCGACCGCGGACGCACCCGCGACCGAGAGCGGCCCGATGGCCACGGTCGCGCCGGCCGCCGCGGGTACCGGCACGATCCCCGGCGCCGGGCGCGTCGTACGTCGGCCCCGCCTCGTCGCCCACCGGGGTGCGCCGCGCGTCCGGCGCGAGAACACCCTGCCGGCCATCGCCGTCGCCGAGGCCCTCGGCGCCGACACCATCGAGGTCGACGTCCGCCGCACCGCCGACGGCGTCGCCGTGCTGCTCCACGACGAGACCCTCGGCCGGATGTGGGGCGATGCCCGACGCGTGTCAGAGGTGGACTGGTGCGACGTCGCCCGGCTCGGGAACGGCCTCGACCGGATCCCACGACTCGACGCCGCACTCGAACGGCTCGACGGCTGCCGGACCTCGCTGCTCGTCGACCTGACCGACCCGGAGGACGCCCTCGTCGCCGCGCGGACCGTCGCGGCGCACCGGGGGAGCACCGGCGTCGCGTGGTGCGGCGCGCCCGACGCGATGGCGGCGGTCCGCGAGGTCCTCCCGGACGCCGACGTCTGGCTCGCGTGGGAGTCGCTCGAGGCGCCGACCCCGGCGGACCTGGCGCCGCTCGCGCCCTCGACGCTGAACCTCGACGTCGCGTTCCTCACCCCGCGCACCGTCCGGGCCGCGCACGACCTCGGCCTCCTCGTGTCGGTGTGGACCGTGGACGGCCCCGAGCCGGCGGTCTGGGCCGCCATGTCCGGCGTCGACTCGATCACCACGAACGACGTCGCCGCGGTCCGAGCGGCACTCGCAGCGGCGGAACGGGACGGCTGGCCCGAGCGCGACCGCGATCCGACCGAGACCGAGGTGGCCTCACGCGCCGAAGCACTGGCGTACCGGATCGCCCACGAGGTGATCGCCTTCACCCGCGAGCACCCCGTCGGCGAGGTCACCACGAAGGCGCACCCGGCCGACCTCGTCACCGACGTCGACCGGCTCGTCGAACAGCACGTCCGTTCCCGGGTCCGGACGGTGTTCCCGACCCACGGCTTCACCGGCGAGGAGTACGGCGCGGCACCCGGCGACCGGCACCGCTGGTACCTCGACCCGGTCGACGGGACGACGAACCTCGCGAACGGGGTGCCGTGGACCTCGATGTCGCTCTGTCTCACCCGCGGCGGTCGTCCGCTCGTCGGCGTCGTCGCCGATCCGTGGCGCGGCGAGGTGCTCGAGGCCCGGAGCGGCCGCGGAGCCACCCTCCGTGACCGGACGCTGCGCCTCGACGACGCCCCGCGGGCACTCGCCGGAGCCGTGGTCGGGACCGAGCTCGACGGGCACCGGCCGTGGCCCGGGTTCGGCGCGTTCCTCGACGCCCTCGCGGCCCGCTCGTGCACGCTGCGGGTGCAGGGGTCCGGGACGCTGACGATCGCGCAGGTCGCGGCCGGGCGGGGGATCGGCGGGTGCGTGTCGGCGTTCGACCCGATCGACCACGGTGCTGCGGTGCTGCTCGTGCACGAGGCCGGCGGCGTCGTGCTGACCCGGGAGGGCCCCGTCGACGGGTTCCCGCCGGCGGGCGAGCCGTTCCTCGTGGCGCACCCGGGTGCGGCGGACGAACTGCACGCCGTGTGGACGGCGGCGCTCGCCGCCGTCTGAGCGTCACCCCTGTGGGCCTGGAGGCGCGGTGCGGGCCCGACCCGCGCCTCCAGGCCCACAGGTGGGCGCGTGACGAACCGCCGGCTCTCGGGTGACTCTGTGCGGGCGTTCAGTCAGTGGTCGCCGGCGCTCCCTAGGGTGGCAGTCCACGGCACCGCTCCACGGCGGGCCGCACTGCTCCGCCGCCGGCGGGGCGCACCCGAAGGAGCATCGACCATGGGATTCCTCGACCGCCTGCTCGGACGTCCGGAGCGCGACCAGAACGGCGCCGCGCAGCAGAACCAGTGGGGACAGCCGCAGCAGCCGCAGCAGCAGGGGTACCGCTACGGCCAGCAGTCCTACCACCAGCCCGCGCCCACGGGAGCGCCGGCGGCCGGCGGCCAGTACGGTACGCCGCAGTGGGGCGGCGGCGACCCGACCGGTGGTCAGCAGGCGTCGACCGACGACGAGCGTGCGGTCGAGCGCTACCGCTACCTGCTCCGCACGGCCCCGCCGGAGCGCATCGAGGAGGTCCACGCCGAGGCCTTCGCGAAGCTCACGGACGAGCAGCGCCGGATGGTCTACGACGAGTTCACCCGGTCCGCGCCGGCCGGCGAGGCCCCGCGCGGCGACGACCCGCGCTCCCTGGCCCAGGCCGCGACGCGCTCCGAGATCCGGCAGCCCGGGTTCATGGAGCGCTCGCTCGGCGGTGTCGGGAACGGTCGCGGCGGGATGTTCGGCGGTGCCGGGCAGCGCTCCGGTCCCTCGTTCGGCAGCATGATCGGCGCCTCGATCCTCGGGACGGTCGCCGGCTACGTGATCGGTTCGGCCATCATGAGCGCCTTCCTGCCGGACCCCGGATCGTTCGACGGCGGTACCGATGCTGCGGGTGACGGTGGTTCGGAGGACACTGGTGCCGACTCCGGTGACGGAGGCGCGTCCGACAGCGGCGCGTCCGACGGCGGCGGGTTCGAGAGTGCGGGCTGGGGCGACAGCGGATCCGACTTCGGCGGTGGCTTCAGCGACTTCGGTGGTGACTTCGACGTGTAGCGCGTCACGGTCGGTACCGACCACCTGATATGTTCCATGCTCGACAAGGGAGCGACATGGCCATCATCGAAGCCTCCGGGCTGACCAAGACGTACCGATCGAAGTCCGGTCCCGTGCACGCACTGGCCGGGCTCGACCTGGTGGTGCCGCAGGGCACCGTCAAGGCGCTGCTGGGGCCGAACGGTGCCGGCAAGACCACCACGGTGAAGGTGCTGACCACGCTCATCACGCCGGACAGCGGCACGGCGACGATCGACGGCATCGACGTCATCGCCGACCCGCAGGCAACCCGGCGTTCCATCGGGGTCTCCGGCCAGTACGCCGCGGTCGACGAGAACCTGACCGGGTTCGAGAACCTCGAGATGATCGGGCGGCTCTACCACCTCGGTCGTCGGACGGCGCGGGAACGGGCTCGCGAGCTCATCGACGTCTTCGACCTGGCCGAGGCCGGGGACCGTCCGGTGAAGGGCTTCTCCGGCGGCATGCGGCGGCGGATCGACCTCGCCGGCGCGCTCGTGATGAACCCCCGCGTGCTGTTCCTCGACGAGCCGACCACCGGGCTCGACCCGCGCAGCCGGCTCGCGCTCTGGGGCGTCATCGAGGGGCTCGTGGCCGAGGGCACGACGGTGCTCCTCACCACGCAGTACCTCGAAGAGGCCGACCAGTTGGCCGACGACATCGCGGTGATCGACGGCGGGACGGTCATCGCCGAGGGCACCTCCGACCACCTCAAGGCCCAGGTCGGCGGCCACCGGGTCGTCATCACGCTGGTCGACCAGGCCGATGCGGACGCCGCCACGACCGTCCTGCGTCGCTACGGCGTCGGTGAGGTCGAGGCCTCCGGCGACGGCCGGACCCACGCCATCGCGGTCGAGGCCGGACCCTCGGCACTCCAGCGGGTGCTCGCCGACCTCGGTGACGCCGGCATCGAGCTGCACGACGCCGGCATGCGACGCCCCACCCTCGACGACGTGTTCCTCCGGCTCACCGGCCACGCGGCGACGGACGACGATGCGGTCGACCCGGCTGCCACGAAGCAGAAGGAGGCGGCACGATGACCGCCACCACACCCGCCACGGCACTCGGCCGGCAACTGCCCGTCGTCGTCACGTCGCCCGCGGCGGTCTGGTTCGAGGACGGCTGGACGGTCACCAAGCGGAACCTCATCAAGATCAAGCGGTCGCCGGACATGCTCGTGTTCGCGGTGCTGCAGCCGATCATGTTCGTCCTGCTCTTCAGCCAGGTCTACGGCGGCGCGATCCAGGTGCAGGGGACCGACTACACGCAGTTCCTGATGGCGGGGATCTTCGCCCAGACGGTCGTGTTCGGCGCGACGTTCTCCGGCTCGGCGATGGCGCAGGACCTCAAGGAAGGGCTCATCGACCGGTTCCGCACGCTCCCGATGTCGGCGTCAGCGGTGCTCGTCGGCCGGACGAACTCCGACCTGGTGTTGAACGGCATCTCGATGGCGATCATGATGCTCACCGGGCTCGCGGTCGGGTGGCGGGTGAACTCGTCGCCGCTGGAGTTCCTCGCCGGCATCGCGCTGCTGCTGCTCTTCAGCTACGCGTTCAGCTGGGTGATGGCGCTGCTCGGCATGAGCGTCAAGACGCCCGAGGTGATCAACAACGCCTCGTTCATGATCCTGTTCCCGCTGACGTTCATCTCCAACGCCTTCGTCCCGAGCGACACGCTGCCGCTCGTGCTGCGGGTCTTCGCGGAGTGGAACCCGGTGTCGTCGCTCGTGCAGGCCGCCCGCGAGCTGTTCGGCAACGTCGGCTCGGCGCCGGTGCCGGACATCTGGACGATGCAGCACCCGATCGTGACGGTGCTGATCGGGATCGCGGTGATGCTGGTGGTGTTCGTGCCGTGGTCGGTGAACAAGTACACGCGGATCAGCTCGAAATAGAGCTCAGAGGAGCTTCCGCTGGAGCGCCCACGCCGTGAGCTCGTGCCGGTTGGACAGCTGCAGCTTCCGCAGCACCTTCGACACGTGCGTCTCGACGGTCTTCACCGAGATGAACAGGTCCGCGGCGACCTCCTTGTAGGCGTACCCGCGTGCGATGAGCCGCATCACCTCCTGCTCGCGCGCCGACAGGCGGTCGAGTTCCGTGTCGACCTGCGCGGTCTCGCCGCTCACCGCGCCGAACGCGTCGAGCACGAAACCGGCCAGCCGCGGCGAGAACACCGCGTCCCCCTCGGCCACGCGGTCGATCGCCTCGGCGACGTCGGCCTCCGACGAGCTCTTGGTGATGTACCCGCGCGCTCCCGCCCGGATCACCCGCACCACGTCGTCCGCCGCGTCCGAGACGCTCAGCGCGAGGAACCGGGTGTCCGGGTGGCCCGGGGCGGCGCGTGCGATCACCTCGGCGCCACCACCGCCCGCACCGCCGGGCAGGTGGACGTCGAGCAGGACGACGCGCGGTCGGGTCGCGGCGACGAGGTCGACGGCCTCGTCGACGGTCGCGGCCTCACCGACGACCAGGAGGCGCGGCGGCAGCCCGGCGCGCACGCCGGCCCGGAAGATGGAGTGGTCGTCGACGATGGCGACGGTGAGCGGTGCGGCCTGCGGCTGCGCGGTGGGGTCGTCGGTCACGGGTGCTCCTCGGTCGGCCGGTCGGGGGCGGTCAGGGGGAGGACCAGACGGACCTCGGTGCCGGTGCGTCCCGGCCCCGGCGCGATCGTCGCGGTGCCACCGATGCGCTGCATCCGGCCGACGATCGACTCGCGGACGCCGTAGCGGCCCTCCGGGACGGCCGCGGGGTCGAAGCCCGGCCCGCGGTCGCCGATGGTGACCTCCACGCGGTCGTGGGCGGTCTCGGCGTACACCCGGACGGTCCCGCCGGCGTGCCGAGCGGCGTTGAGCATCGCCTCGCGGGCGGCCGCGACGATGCCCTCGGGCAGGTCGGCCCGCGCCGGACCGATCGCGATCACCTCGACCTGCGCCGGGTACTCGGTCTCGATCTCGACCGCGGTCGCCCGGAGCTGGGCCCCGAGGTCGGCGGTCGGCTCGGCCTGCTCGGCGAACAGCCACGACCGGAGTTCGCGCTCCTGGGCCCGCGCGAGCCGTGCGGCGTCGGAGCCCGGCTCGGCCCGCTGCTGGATGAGCGCCAGGGTCTGCAGGACGGAGTCGTGCAGGTGCGCCGCGATCTCGGCCCGCTCGACGTCCCGCACGCGGGCGGCGCGCTCCTCGGCGAGGTCGCGGACGAGCCGGACCACCCAGGGTGCGACCACGACGGCGACGCCGAGCAGCACCGCGGTCGCGGCGGTGAGGACCGTCCAGACGTTCGGGTGCGTGCTCGAGGTGAAGAACAGCAGGATGCCGAGCACGACGAGCACGAGCGCGCCGAGGGCCCGGACGACGAGGGCGGAGGACCCCGCGGCGCGGACGTTCCGGAGGGCGTCGAGTTGCCGCCACGCGAGTGCCGCTCCGGTGGCGACGACGATCGCCGGCACGATGAACGCGAGCGGGACGTCGGCGCCGAGCCGTGAGGCGACCATCGCGCCGCCCGCCGTCAGCAGGGCGATGCCGAGCAGGATCTCCACGACCGGCGCCCGGCGCGCGGGCTCGTCCGGCGCGGCCTCGGCGTCCGCTGCGGGACGGGTCAGCACCGCTCGCAGGGACGTCGGCGTCGCCGGACCCTGGCTCGGCGTCGTCGCCCAGAGCCAGGCGTAGAGCAGGACACCGGCCCCGCCGCACACCGCCAGCACCGCGGTCGCGAGCCGCACCGCGCCGACGGGCAGCCCGGTGTGGGCAGCGAACCCGCCGCACACGCCACCGACGACCCGGAGGGCCGGGCGGGACATCGTGGCGGTCGGCATGGGCCAATCCTGGCACCCCGGGTCCGCCGATCGCGGGCTCCGGGGCGGAGATCAGGGGACGATCAGGGTGAACCCCGATGGTGCCGACCGTCGACGGCCACGATGCTGGTGGCCATGACACAACAGGACACCGGCGGCCCCGCGTCGGCGACACGGTTCTTCGACTGGATCCGGGGCATCCACGTCACCCGGTCCGACGACCGCTGGCTCGCCGGCGTGTGCGGCGCCGTCGCCGAGCGCACCGGGCTCGACCCGCTCGTGGTGCGGGGCGTCGCGATCGTCGTGGCGCTCCTCGGCGGCCCGGTGTTCCTCGCCTACGCGGCGGGGTGGGCGCTGCTGCCGGACTCGTCCGGACGCATCCACGTCGAGCGGATGGTCCGCGGGGTGCTCGACCCGGCGCTCATCGCCATCGGCGTCCTCGTGGTGCTGACCTTCGTCCCCGCCGTCCAGGGCATCTGGTGGCAGGGTGTCCCGGTGGCGTGGGGGATGCCCGGCTGGCTCTCGGCCACGCTCGGGACCGCGTGGACGATCGCCCTCGTGGGGTGCGCCGTGTGGCTCGTGGTGGTCCTGGCGCGCCGGGGCTCGCAGTCGGCAGCCGGCGTCCAGGCGGCGGCCGGTGAGCCGGCGGCGCACGGCGAGCCGGCGGAGCCGGGCACGCGGCGCGACTTCTGGACGAGTGCCGACGACCCCGCGCCGACGCCGTGGGCGGCGACGGGCGCGACGACGGCGGGTGGACCCGACCACGTCGCTCCCGGTGGGTCCGCGGCGGGGGCGAGCAGCGCCTCCTGGCAGTGGGACACGACCTCCGCGGCGGACCGACACCGTCAGCACACCGAGCGGATGCGCGCGGAACGGCAGCGTCAGGCGGAACGGCGAGCGGAGCGAGCCGATCGGCTCCCCGGCGCCGGGTACGTCGCCGTGAGCCTGGGCCTCGCCCTCGTCGTCGGAGCCGGCGTCGCGGTGTGGGCGCAGCAGACCGACCTGCCCGTGCCGGTGCTCGGGATCGCCGCCGCGGTCGCCGTGCTCGCCGTGGCGACCGTCGTGGCCGGCGTACGCGGACGGGAGAGCGGTGGCCTCGGGCTGTTCTCGACCATCGGGGTCGTCGCGCTCGTCGTGACGGGGGTGCTGCCCACCGGCACGCAGGTCACGGTCGTCGGCGGGACCACCTGGCGGGTGGACGACGTCCGGCCGGGTACCGAGCGGAACTACGCGATGGTGGTCGGTGGGCCGACGCTGGACCTCCGCGGGCTCGACGAGGCCGACGGCGGCGGGACGGTGAACCTCTGGCTCGGAGCCGGGGGAGCCGAGGTCCAGCTGCCGACCGACGCACCCGTCCGGGTCCGGGTGAGCGGCGTCGGGTACGGCGTCGAGCTCCGTCCGGACGACGACGCGGACGACAGCCTCGGTGGCGCGCTCGGCACGACGACCGTCGAGAACCGGGCAGCGCGATCGGCGGACGCCGCCGAGACCACGACCGTGCACGTGTGGGTCATCGGCGGCGGCGTCGACGTGCCGCGTGCCGTGACCGTCGACCAGTGAGGAACGAGACGATGACGAACGACGAGACCACCCCGGACGACCGGACCACCCCGGACGACCGGACCACCCCGGTCGACCCGACCACCCCGTACGACCGGACCACCCCGTACGACCGGGCCACCCCGTACGACCGGGCCACCCCGACCACCCCGTTCGACGGGGCCCCGGCACCCGCTCGCCGCCCGCGCCGCGCACCCCGCTTCGGCACGGTGTTCTGGGGGGTCGTCCTCCTCGTGTTCGCCGCCGCGATGGCCGTGAGCGCCCTGCCGTGGTTCACCGTCGACCCGATGACGCTCCTGCTCGGGGCCTGCCTGACCGCCGGGGTCCTGCTCGTGGTGGCCGGTGTCGCGGCGGTGATCGCGAGACCACGGCGCTAGGACGGCCTACGATCGTGTCCGTGACCGCGACAGACGCCGAGCGGGCCGCGGAACGCGACGCGACCGAGCCTCCCCTCGACCGAAGCACCCGTGTGCGTCGCTGGATGCTGCACGGGGCCGACCAGGGCGCCTCGCACCAGGGCCCGCACCAGGTCGAGGTGGAGAAGACCCACTCGTGGTGGCGCGTCATGTGCCTCACGGGCGTCGACTACTTCTCGACGCTCGGGTACCAGCCCGCGATCGCCGCGCTCGCCGCAGGGCTCCTGTCGCCGATCGCGACGATCGTGCTCGTGCTCGTCACGCTGTTCGGCGCCCTGCCGGTGTACCGCCGGGTCGCGCAGGACAGCTTCCGGGGCGCCGGCTCGATCATGATGCTCGAGAAGCTCCTGCCCTGGTGGGCCGGCAAGCTCTTCGTGCTCGTGCTGCTCGGGTTCGCCGTGACGGACTTCATGATCACGATGACGCTGTCCGCGGCGGACGCGACGGCGCACATCGCGGAGAACCCGTTCACGCCGCACTGGTTCACCGAGATCCCGGTGCCGCTCACGCTCGCACTGCTGCTCCTGCTCGGGGTCGTGTTCCTCCGCGGCTTCAAGGAGGCGATCGGCATCGCGGTCGCCCTCGTCGCGGTGTACCTGCTGCTCAACGCGGTCGTCGTCGGGGTGTCCCTGTGGC
The DNA here is from genome assembly GCF_031455235.1 of Curtobacterium sp. 320. Lineage (NCBI taxonomy): Bacteria > Bacillati > Actinomycetota > Actinomycetes > Micrococcales > Microbacteriaceae > Curtobacterium > Curtobacterium sp. 320. The sequence continues at coordinate 94,489 of NZ_JAVDSI010000010.1, forward strand.
ACGTGTTCGAGCACCCGATGGTGGCGAGCGACTGGTGGAGCGGCCTCACGGCGCAGCACAGCAACCCGCTCGTCATGATCGGCATCGCCCTCGTCGTCTTCCCGAAGCTCGCGCTGGGCCTGTCCGGCTTCGAGACCGGCGTCGCGGTGATGCCGCAGGTGCGCGGTGACGCGTCCGACGACACGAGCGCCCGACCCGAGGGCCGGATCCGCGGGACGAAGCGCCTGCTCACCGTCGCCGCGGTCATCATGAGCTCGTTCCTCATCACCTCGTCGATCGTCACCACCTTCCTCATCCCGCAGCACGAGTTCCAGCCGGGCGGCGGCGCGAACGGGCGGGCGCTGGCGTACCTGGCGCACGAGTACCTCGGCGGCGTGTTCGGCTCCGTGTACGACTTCTCGACGGTCGCGATCCTGTGGTTCGCCGGTGCGAGTGCGATGGCGGGTCTGCTCAACCTCGTGCCCCGGTTCCTGCCCCGCTACGGCATGGCACCGCAGTGGGCGCGGGCGACCCGGCCGCTCGTCATCATCTTCACGCTCATCGCCTTCGTGATCACGATCATCTTCCAGGCGAACGTCGACGCGCAGGGCGGCGCCTACGCCACCGGCGTGCTCGTCCTCATCACGAGCGCCGCGGTCGCGGTGACGCTGTCGGCCCGACGCAAGCAGCAGAAGAAGCGCACGATCGGGTTCGGCATCATCGCCGTGGTCTTCGTGTACACGACCGTCGCGAACGTCATCGAGCGGCCGGACGGCGTCCGGATCGCCGCGATCTTCATCATCGCGATCGTCGTGGTCTCGCTGGTCTCCCGCGTCCGCCGGTCGTTCGAGCTCCGTGCGTCGTCGATCGAGCTCGACGCCACCGCCCGGCAGTTCATCGAGGCCGACGCCGACCAGTTCAGCTCGGTCTGCATCATCGCGAACGAACCGGGTGCCGGCACGGCCGAGGCGTACCGGTCGAAGGGGCGCGAGGAACGCCGCGACTCCGGCATCCCCGCCCGCGTGCCGACGATGTTCCTCGAGGTCCTGCCCGCCGACTCCTCCGACTTCGAGGAGGACCTCGTCGTCGAGGGCCACGTCATCCACGGGCACCGCGTGCTCAAGGTCCGGTCGGGCAACGTGCCGAACACGATCGCGTCGACGCTCCTCGCGATCCGGGACATCGCCGGCGTCGTCCCGAGCATCTACTTCGAGTGGAACGAGGGCAGCCCGATCCGCAACGCCATCCGCTTCGTGTTCACCGGCGTCGGTGACGTCGCGCCCGTGACGCGCGAGGTGCTGCGCGAGGCGGAGCCCGACGTGAACCGCCGACCGAGCGTCCACGTGTCGTGACGGGCGGGGCGGACGCGAGCCGCGCCTCCGGGCCCGTCGGTGGACTCGCGGCGGTCCTCGTCGCCGCGGCCGTGTGGGGGACCACCGGCACCGCGACGCACTTCGCGCCCGGGGTCCCCGCGTTCGTGTTCGGGGCCGTGACGTTCGGCCTCGGCGGGTTCGTCCTCGCCCTCGGCGCCGGTCGCGGCACGCTCCGCGCGGTCGCCGACCCGGCGAGCCGTCGCTGGGCGCTGCTCGGCGCGGCGTCGCTCGTCGTCTACGCGGTCGCGTTCTACGCGGCCCTCGCCGATGCGGGCGTCGCGCTGGGCACGACGGTGGCCATCGGGTCGTCGCCCGTGTTCGCGGGGCTCGTCGAGTGGGTGGCGGACGGGAGGCGCGTCACGCGCAGGTGGGTCGTCGCCACCCTGGTGAGCGTGGTCGGGATGGTCGTCGTGACGCTCGCGCGGTCCTCCGAGCATGCGGGCGCGGGCGCGGGTGCGTCGGACGGTGCCGACCGGGACGGGTCGCTCGTGCTCGGCCTGGGGAGTGCGCTGCTCGCCGGGCTGACGTACGCGCTGTACTCGTGGGCGGTCGCGCGGGGCATGCGTGCGGTGTCCGTTCCCGTCGCGCTGCCCGGCGGTGTGTCCGTGGCGGACCGTGCTTCCTTGCTGGCTCGCGCGGCCCTGCCGGCTCGCGCGTCCCTGCCGGGTGAGCGTGGCTTCGTCGGTGCGGTGTTCGGGCTCGCGGCGGTCCCGCTCGTGGTGCTCGCCGTCGTGGGCGGGCAGGCGTCGCTCGGGGTCGCGGCGAACTGGCCGGTGTTCCTGTACCTGGCGCTCGTGCCGACGGTGCTCGGGCACTCGCTGTACGCCGTCGGGCTGCGGTCCGTGAGCGCCTCGGTCGCGACGCTGCTGTCGCTGTTCGAGCCCGTCGTGGCCGCGGTGCTCGCCGTGCTCGTGGTGGGGGAGCACCTCGGTGCCGGAGGCTGGGTCGGCATCGGGCTGGTGGTCGTCGGGCTGGCGGTCCTGGCCGTGCCGGAACGGACGCGCGCCTAGCGGTGCGGGTGCGCCGCCAGGGGTGCGCCGCCGGGGGTGCGGGTGCGCCGCCGGGGGTGCGGGTGCGCCGCTACTCGCCGAGGATCTGGTCGCGCACCTTCCGCCGCAGCACCTTGCCGATCATCGAGCGCGGCAGGTCCTCGACCACGACCACCCGGCGGGGCACCTTGTACGCGGCGAGGTGCTCGCGCGACCACGCCCGCAGGGCATCGGCGTCGAACGTCGCGGGGTCCTTCGGCACGACGGCAGCGACGACCTGCTCGTTGCCGCCCTGGGTGATCCCGACGACCGCGACCTCGCGCACGCTCGGGTGCTTGAGCAGGGCGTCCTCGACCTCGGTCGGGGAGACGTTGAACCCGCCGGTGATGATGAGCTCCTTGAGGCGGTCGACGATCCGGACGTACCCGTCGGCGTCGATCGCCACGATGTCACCGGTCCGGAACCAGCCGTCCGGCGTGAAGACCTCGTCGGTGGCCTCGGCCTTGCCCCAGTACCCACGGAAGACCTGGGGCCCGCGGACCTGGAGCTCGCCCGGCTCGTCGGTCCCGAGGACCTTCGTCGGGTCGTCCGGGTCGGCCACCCGCGCCTCGGTCGAGGACAGCGGCAGGCCGATCGACCCGAGGCGCCGGGCCGGGGACACCGGGTTCGCGAGCAGGACGGGGGAGCACTCGGACAGTCCGTAGCCCTCGACGAGGTAGCCGCCGGTACGGGCCTCCCACGGCTCGACGACCTCCTTCGAGAGCGCCATCGCCCCGGAGATGCCGATCTCGATCCCCTCGAGCGAGACCTTCGCGGAGTCCGCCGCGTGCTGCAGCCGCGCGTAGATCGGGGGCACCGCCGGAAGGAACGTCGGCGGGTGCTTCTTCATCGCGGCGAGCACGAGTGCCGGGTCGAACGTCGGGAACAGCACGAGCCGCGACGCCATGCTCATCGCGAAGGTCAGGCAGAGCGTCAGGCCGTAGGCGTGGAACATCGGCAGGACCGCGTAGACCACGCTGCCGTCACCGGGCTGGATCTGCGGGACCCACGCCCGGGCCTGTGCGGCGTTCGCGATGAGGTTGCCGTGCGACAGCACCGCACCCTTCGGCACGCCCGTCGTGCCGGACGTGTACTGGATCAGGGCGACGTCGTCGGTGGCGGGTCGGGGGTGGCGCTTCGACAGCTTCCGGTTCGACACGAGGTCGTCCCACGGCGTCGTGCCGCGCACCTTGGTGGTCAGCTTCGCCCGGGACTCGCGGGCCTTCGCGACCGGGAGCGACAGCGCGATCCGGGTCCCGCGCGGCATCGCGCGGGTGAGGTCGACCGAGACGATCGCGTCGAGCTTCACGTCCGAGGGGAAGTCCTGCAGCGTCGCCACCGACTTGTCCCACGCGATCGCGACCTTCGCGCCGTGGTCCTCGAACTGGTGGCGGAGCTCGCGCGGCGTGTACAGCGGGTTGTGCTCGACGACCACGGCCCCGAGGCGGAGCACGGCGTAGAAGGCCACGATGTGCTGCGGGCAGTTCGGCAGCACGATCGCCACCCGGTCGCCGGCGGTCACCCCGAGCTTGCGGAGGCCGTTCGCCGCCCGGAGGATCTGCTCCTCGAGCTCGGCGTACGTCGTCGTCCGCTTGAAGAACTCGAGTGCGACCTTCTTCGGGAAGCGCCTGGCGGACCCCTCCACGATGTCGTACAGGGAGCCGGTCGGCTCGTCGATGTCGTGCGGGACCCCCGGGGCGTACGAGGCAAGCCAGGGACGAGGCGTGTCGATGCTCACGCCGACCAACCTAGCGGGCCACCCGAGCGCGTTGTCAGGGGCACGACGGACGATGGCGTCATGCCCTTTGTCGCCGATGCCTTCCGATCCCGTCTCAACGACACGTTCACCGGTGGTGCGACGGAGCGCCCGGCCTGGATCGACGAGCTCGAACAGGGCACCGACGCCGGGTTCTTCGGGCCCGGCTCCGCCACCTGGTCGGTGCACGGTGGGAAGCAGACGATCCTCGCGGGTGTCCGCGCCCTGCTCGTCCAGGCGCTCCACCCCGGGGCGCTCGCCGGCGTGGCCGACCACTCCCGCTACCGCGAGGACCCGTTCGGCCGCCTCGCCGGCACCATCCGCTGGATCTACACGGTCTCGCACGGCGACACCACGGCGGCCCGGTCCGCGAGCGCCTGGGTCCGGAAGCTCCACGAGCGCGTCCGTGGCGAGTACGTCGACGGCCACGGGGTCACGAAGCCGTACGCCGCGAACGACCCGGACCTCGCCCGGTGGGTGCACCTCGCGTTCACCGACGCCTTCCTCCGCAGTGCGCAGCTGTGGGGCGACCCCATCCCCGGCGGCGCCGACGCCTACGTGCGCGAGTGGGCGATCGCCGGCCGGCTGATGGGCGTCGAGGACGCCCCCGAGTCCGACGCCGAGCTCCGTGCCCAGATGAACGGGTACCTCGACCGCGGGGAACTCGTCGCGACCGCACGGACGCTCGACGTCGTCCGGTTCATCAAGGACCCGCCGCTCGCACGCCTGCTGCGCCCCGGGTACCGGGCGCTCTTCGACGGCGCGGTCGTCTCCCTCGATCCGCGGCACCGCTCGATGCTCGGGTTGCGGACGCCTGCGGTCGGGCCGGTGGAGTTCCCGGTCCGGCGGACGGCGGGCGTGGTGCTCGACGGCATCGGTGCCGTGCTCGGGCACCAGCCGGGGACGGAGCGCGCGGCGCTCGTGCGGATCGCGCGGCTGGGCGGCGAGCGGCGGATTCCGGACGCGACCGTCTGACGGACGGGAGGCGCGGTGCCAGCTGGCACCGCGCCTCCCGTCCGTCCGGTGGGTGCGTCAGAAACCGGACGGCACCCGGGGTGTGTACGCGGATTCGAGACGGGTGACCTCGTCGTCCGTGAGCTCGATCGTCGTCGCAGCGACCGCGTCGTCGATGTGGTGCTCCTTCGTCGCGCCGACGATCGGGGCGGAGACCGCGGGCTGCCGCATGACCCACGCGAGGGCGATCTGCGCCATGCTCGCGTCGTGCGCCTCGGCCACCTGCTGCACCGCGTCGACGATCGCGCGGTTGGCGTCCTCGTCCTGCTTGTAGAGCGTCTTGCCGAACTCGTCGGTGTCGGCCCTGCTGCCGGAGCCCTGCGCGTCCCAGGGACGGGTGAGCTTGCCGCGGGCGAGCGGGCTCCACGGGATCACGCCGACGCCGGTGTGGGCGCAGAAGGGGTGCATCTCGCGCTCCTCCTCGCGTTCGAGGAGGTTGTACTGGTCCTGCATGCTGACGAACCGCGTCCACCCGTGCAGGTCGACGACGTGCTGCATCTCGGCGAACTGCCACGCCCACATGCTGCTCGCGCCGATGTAGCGCGCCTTGCCGGACTTGACGACGTCGTGGAGGGCCTCCATCGTCTCCTCGACCGGGGTGTGCGGGTCGAAACGGTGGATCTGGTACAGGTCGACGTAGTCCGTGCCGAGGCGGGTCAGCGAGGCGTCGATCTCGTGCATGATCGCCGCCCGCGAGAGTCCGGCGCCGTTGGGGCCCAGGCGCATCCGGTTGAAGACCTTGGTGAAGACCTGGACCTCCTCGCGCGGGGCGAGTTCCTTGAGGAGGGTGCCGGTGATCTCCTCGGAGCTGCCCGCGGAGTACACGTTCGCTGTGTCGAACGTGGTGATGCCCTGGTCGTAGGCGCGGCGGACGAAGGGGCGGGCCTCGTCGATGCCGACGCTCCACTCGTGGGCGCCCTTGTCGGGGTCGCCGTAGGACATCATGCCGAGGATGACGGAGCTGATCTGGAGGCCGGAGGCGCCGAGGCGGGTGGTCGGGGGTGCCGGGCTTGTCGAGCGGGCGGTTTCGGTCATGCCGCCACCCTGGCATCGCGCCCTGTGACCGCGAGGAGGCGGACCTGCAGCGGCGCGTCCTCGCCGACGTCGACCGGTGCGGCGTAGAGGCCCGTCGCGGCGAGGTCCTCGATCTGCGGCTCGAAGTGCTCCCACACGGCCTGCACGAGTTCGTCCGGCAGGGTCTCGTCGCTGCCGGTCGCCCGCGCGAGGTCCCACGTGTGGATCGTGATGTCGCTGGTCTGTTCGGTGAGGTACTGCCCGGCCGGGACGACGTCCGTGGCGAGGTGCACCGGCGTGTCAGCGGGCGTTCTCTGCCACGCCTCGATGGCTTCGGCCGCGAACTTCGCCCACTCGGCCGCGAGGTCGGAGCCGACCGCTTCGAGATCCGCTTCGGCCTGGGCGTAGTCGCACCCCGTCAGGAGCTTCGGGATCCACCGCTGCTCCTCGACGACGTGTCGGACGAGGTCTCGGGTGGTCCATTCGGAGTCGGGGGTCGACGCGTCCCAGTCCGTGACGGCGGCGACGCGGCGGCCGAACTCGGCTGCCGCGAGTGCCTGCAGCGCGATCCAGTCGGTGGCCATGGTGGTGCTCCTGTTCGTGGGTCCTGCGGGTGCGGGGTGCGGGGTGCTGCGTGTTGGTGGGTGTTCGACGACCGGCCCGGAGGCGGGTTCCCGTGTGCTCCCCTGCAACCTTCCAGCTCGGGTTCCGATTCCCCGCGGCGGTCGCCCGGTGCCGGTCGGCGGACGCTGCGGTCTCACGCTACTGCGCGCGGTCGCCGGGCGAGCGGGCGAAATGTGCGGGGGTGCGACGTCCATCGGCGCCGAATCCGCCCGATCGGCGTGTGTGGCGCGCGCGACCAGGGACGCCGGCGCGCGCGACCAAGGACGCCGGCGCTCGCGACGGAGCCGATCACGTGGAACGCGTGGCGGTCGTGGCGAGCGGGCGGAAGACGGCGGGCGCTTGCCGCGAACCGCGCGTACTCCGCCCGCTCGACGGTGGGACGCGCGAGCGATCAGGCCCAGCTCACGCCCAGCACCGCGCGCCCCGCCGCCCGCCGCCCGCCGCCCGCGGCCCGCGGCCCCCACCCCGCAACGGCGAACGGCCCGACTCCGTGGGGGAGGAGCCGGGCCGTTCGCTTCGGGTACTGCAGTGTCCTGCGGTTCGATGTCCCTCAGGTCACGCGCAACGCGATGACCTTCGGGTCAGGAGGGACGAGGTGTCAGGCCGCCTGGAGGACGAACTGCACGTCGAGGTTGATCGTCACGTCGTTGCCGAGCGTGAAGCCACCGGCCTCGAGCGCAGCGTTCCAGTTCACGCCGAACTCGGTGCGGTCGATCTTGGTCGTGGCCTCGGCGCCGAACTTGACCTGGCCGTAGCCGTCGGTCGTGAAGCCGCCGAGCTCGGCCTTGAGGACGACCGGCTTGGTGACGCCACGCAGGGTCAGGTCGCCGGCGATGTGCAGGTCGTCGCCCTTGGCCTCGATGCTCGTCGAGCGGAAGGTGAGCTGCGGGTGCTCCTCGGTGAGGAAGAAGTCGCTCGTCTTGAGGTGCTGGTCGCGCTGCTCCTGGCCGGTGTTGATCGACGCGACGTCGATGTTCGCCTCGACGGTCGACTCGAGCGGGTTCTCGGCGGTGACGACGGTGGCGTCGAAGGTCTCGAACTTGCCCTTGACCTTGCTGATCGCGAGGTGGCGGACCGAGAACGTGACCTCGGAGTGGGTGGGGTCGATCTTCCAGGTACCGGTCTGGTAGCCGGGGATGGTCGAGGCGGTGAGCGTCATGGTGACTCCTTCGAAGCGTGTGGACTGCGTTCCCGAGCAGGCGCCGGGCGGAACCACGATTCCATGCGCCTGCATCGAAGTTGATGCTAGCCCATTCTGCACGTGTTTGGTTGAAGCGTCAACCAATGTTCATCTCGATGATGCTGGACGGCGTGTCGGACGTGGGTCGTGCCTCCCGGTCGCAACGCCGTCGAGGAGGCGACGGACGCGCGCCACGAGCGCCTCGATCGCCGGTCCCACGTCGTCCGCGGTGGCGCGCAGCAGCCACCAGCCGGCGTCCTTCAGGTGTTCACCCCGCGTGATGTCCTTGCGGAACGTGCGATCGTCGGTGCGGTGGAGGTCGCTCTCGTACTCGATCGCGACACGGGCGTCCGGGTACGCGAGATCGACGCAGGCGACCCACCGGCCGTCCGCCACGACGTCGTGGTTCAGGGCGGGTTGCGGCAGGCCGCGCCGCGTGAGGGCGAGTCGGAGCCGGGTCTCGCCGGGCGAACGTGACCCTGGGCGCATCTCGGCGAGGGCTGCTCGGACGCGACGGATGCCCCTCGCTCCGCGGTAGCGACGAGCCGCGGCGACCAGTTCGGCGTGGTCGCACCAGCCGAGCCAGCCGATGATCGCGTCGCCGACCACGATGAGTTCGTCGCGGCTCAGGAGGGTCGCGAGCGCGACGAACGTGTCGGCTGGGTGGGTCAGCGCCGCGGTGCCCGAGTGGACCACCCGGAGTCTGCCGCGGCGGGCGCGGTGCCCGATCGTCCCACGGACGCGGAGCGCCTGGTCCGTCCCGATCGTCGTCACGTGGACGCGGGGATCGCGCTCGAGCCGGCGCGGGAGCGGGAAGCCGAGGATCGCTGCGGCGGTCGTGTGGCTGAACGCCTGGTCCGGGCGCAGGCGCGGCTGCACCGCTCGCGCGCGCTCGTCGTGCGTCTGCGGACGGGTCCAGGCGCGGATGCCGTGGAACGGGCGGAGGAACGCTCGTGATCGGAGTCGGCCGACGCTGACGCCGCGGTGCAGGGCTTCGCACACGCGGAACGGCCGGCCGCGGAGGGCCATCGGGAAGGTCGCGTCGACGTGCATGCGGCCAGCGTGGCCGCTGGCATCACCGCGCGACTGGCGCCCGCCCCGATCTGTGGACGACTGGCGCAAGCGACCGCCTGTGGACGGATGGCAGGCTCGAGGCGGCTCGGGAGGCGCGGCGCGAGCGGGCGGAACCGGCGCGGTCCCAGCGCGGTCCCGTGGGTATTCCTCCCGCTCGCGCATCCCCTCCCGCTCGCCCCCGCCCCGCGCGCGCCGCGCGCCCCCGCACCCAGGTACTCGCACGGCCCCTCACGGCGCGGGGAAGCCCGCTAGCGTCGGGAGCATGGAATTCAGGTACCTGGGCAACTCCGGACTCAAGATCTCCGAGATCACCTACGGCAACTGGCTGACGCACGGCTCGCAGGTCGAGAACGACGTCGCCACCCAGTGCGTGCGGGCAGCGCTCGACGCCGGCATCACCACGTTCGACACCGCGGACACGTACGCCAACACCGCCGCCGAGACCGTCCTCGGCGAGGCACTGCAGGCCGAGCGCCGCCAGTCGCTGGAGATCTTCACGAAGGTCTACTGGCCGACCGGGCCGAAGGGGCACAACGACGTCGGCCTCAGCCGCAAGCACATCATGGAGTCGATCGACGGGTCGCTCGAGCGGCTGCAGACCGACTACGTCGACCTCTACCAGGCGCACCGGTACGACCACGAGACCCCCCTCGAGGAGACGATGCAGGCCTTCGCCGACGTCGTCCGCCAGGGCAAGGCGCTGTACATCGGCGTCAGCGAGTGGAACGCCGAGCAGATCCGCGCCGGTGCCGCGCTCGCGAAGGAGCTCGGCTTCCAGCTCATCTCGAACCAGCCGCAGTACTCGATGCTGTGGCGCGTCATCGAGGGCGAGGTCGTCCCCGCGTCGAAGCAGCTCGGCCTCAGCCAGATCGTCTGGTCGCCGATCGCCCAGGGCGTGCTCACCGGCAAGTACAAGCCCGGTCAGCCCCTCCCCGAGGGCTCCCGCGCCACCGACGAGAAGGGCGGCGCCGACATGATCAAGCGGTTCATGCGCGACGAGGTCCTCGAGGCCGTCCAGCGCCTCCAGCCCGTGGCCGACCAGGCCGGCCTGACCCTCGCGCAGCTCGCCATCGCGTGGACGCTCCAGAACGACAACGTCGCGAGTGCGATCGTCGGCGCGTCCCGTCCGGAGCAGGTCACCGACAACGTGCAGGCCGCGGGAGTGCGCCTGGACGCCGACGCCCTCGCGGCGATCGACGCAGCCCTGGGGGACATCCCGGAGCGCGACGCGTCGAAGACCGTCAGCCCGGCGTCGCGCCCCGCGTAGACGCGACCACCCTTCCGACCTGGAGGCGCGGTGCCAGCTGGCACCGCGCCTCCAGTCCGTCGTGGAGGCGCGTCCACCGCGACCCGCATGTGAACAGCGGGTGTCGCGAAACTGGCAGAACCATCCGTAAGTCTGTACCCCACCCAAACCGCCTCGAGAAGCCCCCCGAATCGGGGGCATGACCCGAACCGATACCCCCGTTGTGGTGCCATCCGCAACCGGCGCGGTACCCGTCCCTCCGCGCGCGGCCGTCGCGCGCCTGGTGGTGCTCGCGCGGCAACTCGTCTCCTTCGGCAGCATCGGCGCCGTCTGCTTCGTCATCGACCTCGGCGTCTACAACCTCCTCCGCGCGACCGTGATGCCCGACGGGCCGATCGCCGCGAAGATCGTCTCCGCCGTCGTCTCCACGGCCGTGGCCTGGATCGGCAACCGGTTCATCACGTTCCGGGCCGAGCGGCAGACCGGCCGCCGCGAGACCCTCCGCGAGGGGCTCCTGTTCGCGGTCACGAACCTCATCGGGCTCGGCATCGCCGCAGCGTGCCTGTTCGTCTCGCACTACGTCCTCGGTTTCACCTCCACCCTCGCCGACAACGTCGCCGGCAACGGGGTGGGTCTCGTGCTCGGCACCGCGTTCCGGTTCGCCGCGTACAAGGCCCTCGTCTTCCGTTCCACCGACGCTCACGCGAAGGAGCTCGCCGAATGACCATCTCCGCCACGCTGTGGACGGCCGCAGGGCCGCTGCTCCAGCCGAACGAGGGGACGGCTCCGTCGAGCGTCCCGAACCGCGGCACGACCGACGTCCCGACAGGAGGCTCGGGTCAGCTCCCGCAGGCCGCCTGGTCGGTCGGCGAGTGGGTCGGGTACTCGGCCCTCATCGCGATCTCCGTGCTGCTCACGATCATCGCGCTCACCACGCTGTGGTGGATGCTGCACGCCTGGCGCTCGCGCGACGCGCTCAAGTCCACGAGCTTCAGCCAGACGCCGCGCCCGGCGGCGCACCGGTTCACGCTGCTGGTCCCCGGCCGCCACGAGCAGGACGTCATGGGGGAGACGCTCGACATGCTCGCGAAGCAGGACCACCCGGACTTCGAGATCATCGCGATCGTCGGCGAGGACGACCCCGAGACGGACGCCGTCGTGCGTGCCGCCGCGGCCCGGCACCCCGAACTCATCAAGGTGGTCGTCGACGACACCGCGCCGAAGAACAAGCCGAAGGCGATGAACCTCGCGCTCCAGTACGCGACGGGCGACATCGTCGGCGTGTTCGACGCGGAGGACGAGGTCTACCCGCGGCTGCTCTCCCTGGTCGACTCGCGCTTCCAGGAGACCGACGCCGACGTCGTGCAGGGCGGCGTGCAGCTGATGAACTTCAAGTCGAGCTGGTGGTCGCTCCGGAACGTGCTCGAGTACTACTTCTGGTTCCGCTCGCGCCTGCACTTCCACGCCGGGTCGAAGTTCATCCCGCTCGGCGGCAACACCGTCTTCGTGACGAAGGAACGCCTGGACTGGTCGAACGGCTGGGACGCGCACTGCCTCGCCGAGGACTGCGAGCTCGGCGTCCGACTGTCCGCCGACGGCGCCAAGGTCGTCGTCGCCTACAGCCCCGAGGCCGTCACCCGCGAGGAGACCCCGCCCACCTTCGCCTCCCTGCTCAAGCAGCGGACCCGGTGGAACCAGGGCTTCCTGCAGGTGCTCGGCAAGGGGGAGTGGAAGAAGCTCCCGTCGTTCCGCCAGCGGTTCTTCGCCCGCTACATGCTGACGATGCCGTTCATCCAGGCGGCCACGGGGCTGCTCATCCCGCTCAGCGTCCTGATGATCCTGTTCGTCAAGGTGCCGACGGCGATCGCCCTCGTGTCGTTCGTGCCCGTCGCCCCGACGCTCATGCTGCTCGCCGTCGAGGTCGTCGGCCTCAACGAGTTCGGTCGGCTCTACAAGGAGAAGGTCCGGATCCGCGACTACGTGAAGCTCGTGCTCGGCCTCGTGCCGTACCAGATCTTCCTCGCCGCAGCGGCGGTCCGGGCCGTGGTCCGGCACGCCAAGGGGCAGAACGGGTGGGAGAAGACCGAGCACACCGGGCAGCACCGCACGGCCGGGCAGTCGGCCGAGGTCGTCGGCTTCGCGAACGCCGTGACCACCGACCGGGCGGACGACCGCTCGGACGACCGTGAACTCGTCGCGTCGACCACCGGAGGGACCCGATGACCGCCAGCATCACCGACACCACCGGCATCCCGATCCGGGGCGCCGTCGCCCGCCAGCGCTCCGGCGTCGGCGCCTGGTTCCGCCGGCACGCCGCGAGCCTCGGCTGGCTCCTCCCCGTCCTCGCCGTGACCGTCGTCGTGCAGTCGTGGAACATGTCCGGCACGCCGCAGCGGATCGACGACGAGGGAACGTACACCGCCCAGGCGTGGGCGATCACGCACCTCGGCGAGATCACCCACTACACGTACTGGTACGACCACCCTCCGCTGGGCTGGATCCAGATCGCCGGGTACACCTCGCTGACCGGGGCGTTCGCGCGCTACCCGTTCGCCGTCGAGGCCGGGCGCGAGGCGATGGTGTTCTTCGCCGCCGTGTCGAGCATCCTGCTGTTCGTCCTCGCCCGCCGACTCGGTGCCGGCCGTGCCACCGCGGCGGTCGCGGGCCTCGTGTTCGCGCTGTCGCCCCTGGCCCTGCAGTACCACCGCACGGTCTACATCGACAACGTCGCGACGCCGTGGCTCCTCGCCGCGTTCGTCCTCGTGCTCAGCCGTCGCCAGCAGCTCGCCGGCTTCGCCGGTGCCGCTGCGTGCCTCGGCATCGCGGTGCTCTCGAAGGAGACGTACCTGCTCGCCCTGCCGTTCCTCATCTGGATCGCGGTGCGCCGGGCCGACCGGAGCACTCGCCGGTACACGCTCAGCGTCGCCGGGGCCGTGCTCGCCGTGATCGGTGGCGGCTACCTGCTGCTCGCCGCGGTGAAGGGCGAGCTCCTGCCCGGCACCGGTCGGGTCAGCCTCTTCGAGGGCATCACCTACCAGCTCGGTTCCCGGGCGGCCAGCGGATCGGTCTTCGACGCGGGGAGCCTCGCGAACGAAGCCGCCGCGCAGTGGTGGGCGCTCGACCCGGTGTTCATCGTGCTCGGCTCGGCCGCAGCGTTCGTCGGGCTGTTCCTCCGCCGGGTACGCCCGATCGCGGCGATGCTCGTGTTCCTGCTGCTCATGATGTTCCGCCCGAACGGGTACCTGCCCGTGCCGTACGTGATCATGCTGATCCCGTTCGCCGCGCTCCTCGTCGCCTACACCGCCGAACGTGCCGTCCTCGCCGTGCTCGGCCGCTTGCGCGGGACCTCGGGGACCGATGCGCGGGCCGTCGTCCGCCGGGGCCTCGGCACCACGTGGGCGGTCGTGACGTCCGCGGCACTCCTCGTCGCACTCCCGCTCTGGGGGACGCAGCTGCGCGGGTTCGTGCTCGGCAACCTCGACCTGCCGATGCAGCAGGCCGAGCAGTGGGTCGGTGACAACGTCCCGAAGTCCTCGCGGCTGCTCGTGGACGACGCCATGTGGGTCGACCTCGTGCAGGACGGCTTCGCCCGGAACAACGTCATCTGGTACTACAAGCTCGACACCGACGCCGCGGTCGAACGCCAGTCGCCGAACGGCTGGAAGGACTCGGACTACGTCGTCACGACGGACTCCATGCGCACCGGCGGCAACTCGTCGTCGGACATCCGCCAGGCGATCGAGAACTCGACGACCGTCGCCGCGTTCGGCACCGGGAACCAGCGGGTCGACGTCCGACGCATCCACGCCGAGGGGTCGACGGCCGCCGAGGCCGCCATCACCCGCGCGACCGACCTCCGGAAGACGATGGGGACCGAGCTCGCCTCGAACCCGGCGCTCTTCGCCGACGAGGGCACCAAGTCGCAGTTCCGCGCCGGGCAGGTGGACTCGCGGGCGATGATCGCGCTCGGGCAGGTCCTCGCCGACGGGTTCGTCGAGGTCGACCGGTTCACGCCGGTGTCCGGCGAGACCGGGCAGCCCTTCCGCCGGGTCGTCCTGCACGCCCCGGGGAACGCCGAGGCGTCCCGCGTCGAGGCCACCCTCGACGCCATGGCCAGCGGGTTCCGACCCGACTCGGTCGAGCGGGACGGGTCGCGCCTGACCGTCGTCTACGCCCCCGCCGACCCGACCACGACCGCGACGAGCGCATCGTGACCGCCGCCGCACCCACGCACCACACCCGAACCACGACCAGAAGGAGCACCACCATGCCCGCACCTCGTCGCACCCTCCTCGTCGGCGCCCTCGCCACGAGCCTCGTCGCCGCAGCCGTCGGCCTCGCGCCGCAAGCAGCGACCGCCGCCACACCCGCCGCCACCTCGAGCGACCAGGGCTGGCTCCGCGTCGGCCACCTCTCCCCGGACACGAAGGGCGTCGACGTCGAGCTGTCGAGCCTGGCCGGCGGCAAGACGGTCTTCGAGCTCGACGACGTCACCTACGGCCAGGTCAGCCCGTACCAGGAGCTCCCGGTCGGCACCTACGTCCTGTCGATGCGCGCCGCCGACGCCCCCGAGTCGACCCCGGTGATCTCCACCGACGTCACGGTCGACAAGGGCGACGCGAGCACCGTCGTCGCCTACGGCAAGAACTCGCAGCTCAAGACGACCGCGTTCACCGACGACCTCCAGCAGCCCGGCGACGGCAAGGCGAAGCTCCGGCTCGTGCAGGCCGCGACCACCGCGAAGTCGGTCGACGTGAGCACCTCCGAGGGGACCGCCGTCGCCGAGGACGCCGCCTTCGGCACCGCCACGAAGTACGCCACCGTCGACGCCGGCAAGTGGACGCTCGACGTCTCGGGCAGCGGGCAGCGGGGCACGGCGAAGGTCGACCTCGCGGGCAACACCGTCTCGACGCTGTTCGTGCTCGACGACAGCAAGGGCGACCTCACGGTCGTGCCCGTCACGGACGCGGCAGCCACGGCGTCCACGCCGTCCGGCGGGGTGCAGACCGGTGGTGGCGGCGCGGCCGCCGACCCGGTCGAGCAGGCCACCCACGAGCTGATCGCGACGCTCCGCTCGCTGTTCCGCTGACGCCTGAACGGAGGCGCGGATGACCCCAGCGGATCCGCCCGCGTGGTCCGCGCCTCTCCCCACCGGCACGGCCGGTCCGCCGCTGGCGCGTCGGACCGGAACCGGCGGCGTGGGCCCAGTCCCACACCGCACCCAGTCAGGAAGGCAGGCCGCATGACCCGCAGGACCTGGATCCCCGTGACCGCCGCAGCCGCGGTGCTCGTCGCGCTCGGCATCGCGCTCGTCGCGGTGCGCCCGTGGGGCGCCTCGCAGCCGGAGGCCGGAGGCGCGTCGACCCCGACGTCCTCGGCGGCGCCGGACGCAGCGCGCTCGCCGGAGCAGCTGCGGACGGACTTCCTCGACCGGTACGTGCAGGACGGCCGCGTCGTCCGCACCGACCAGGGCGGCGACACCGTCAGCGAGGGGCAGGCCTACGGGCTCCTGATCGCCTACGCGAACGGCGACCGTGATCGCTTCGGCCAGATCTGGACGTGGACGAAGCGACACCTGCTCACCGACGACCACCTGCTCGCGTGGCGGTGGACGCCGGACGACGGCATCGCCGACGGGCAGTCCGCGAGCGACGCCGACCTCGACGCCGCCAGGGCACTCGTGCTCGCCGGGTCCTCGTGGGACGAGTCCCGGTACACCACGGCGGGGAAGACCATGGCGTCCGCGATCCTCGAGCACGAGACCGCCACGACCGAGCTCGGCACGATCCTGCTGCCCGGGCCGTGGGCCGACTCCGAGCCGTACCGGTACGACGCCTCGTACGCGTCACCGGCGGCGTACGACGTGCTGGCGAAGGCGACCGGCGATGATCGCTGGGAGGCGCTCGGCTCCGGGTCGCGAGCGGTCACGCGGGCCGTGCTCGCCGGGTCCGACCTGCCGAGTGACTGGTCCCAGGTGCACGCCGACGGCACGGTCGACCCGATGCCCGCGACCGGCGGGGACGACCGGGTGCTGTACGGGTACGACGCCATGCGGCTGCCGCTCCGGTACGCCGAGGCCTGCGCCGCGCAGGACCGGTCCCTGGCCGGGTCGATCGCGCCGACGCTCCGGCGGCAGACGCAGTTGGCGGCACAGCTCGACCTCGGCGGGACGGCCGTGACGGGGGACACGAACGCGCTGGCGTACGTGGCGCGGGCTGCGGCGGAGCAGGCCTCCGGGCAGTCGGCAGCGGCGGCGACGGACCTGCGCCGGGCGGACCGGACGGCTGCGACGACGCCGACGTACTACGGGGACGCGTGGGCGGCGCTCGGCGCGACGATGCTCACGTCCGACGTGCTCGGTGGGTGCGCGACGCGTGCCGGGGGTGCCTCGTGAGCGGGCGGCGGCGGGCCGGTGCGAGCGGCGACGCGCCCGAGACTCGGCGGGGCGGGGCGGGCGGGGACGCGCCCGAGACTCGGCGGGGCGGACGAGTTCGCGCTGCCGGAGGCCGCGGTGTGTCCGGCGAGCCGAGACTCGGCGGTGGCGGACCGCGGCGGCGCGGCGTCCTCGTCGGGGCCGTCGTGGCCGGGGTGCTCGTGGTGGGCGGGGTCACCGGCGTCGCGGTCGCGGCCACCAACGGGACCGGGCGACCGACGGTGGCCGGTTCGGCCTCGCCGACCGCCGGATCGTCGGGCACTGCGGCACCCGCGGCCGGGAGCGCGACCGACGGCTTCCAGGACCCGGCAGCCCCCGCCGCCCGGTCCGACGCCACCCCGGTCCGCGTGACCATCCCCGCCATCGGGGTGTCCTCGTCGCTCGAGGACCTCCACCGCGGCGCCGCCGGCGAACTCGACCCGCCGAAGGACTGGGACAGCGCCGGGTGGTTCAGCGACGGCATCGTCCCGGGTGAGGTCGGCCCCGCCGTCATCGCCGGGCACGTCGACAGCCCCACCGCCGCAGCCGTCTTCTTCCGGCTCGACGAACTGGTCCCCGGTGACGAGGTCCACGTCGCCATGTCCGACGGCTCCACCCGCACCTTCACGGTGGACCGGTCCGAACGGGCGGCGAAGTCGGCGTTCCCCACGAGCGACGTCTACGGCACCGCCCCCACACCCCAGCTGCGCCTCATCACGTGTGACGGCACGTTCGACACGGCCACAGGTCATTACACGGACAATCTGATCGTGTTCGCAGACCTCTCGTCGGACTGACGCAGCGACCGGCCGATATCTTCGATGTCAAGCGCAAGGAGCACCATGAGCACGACACTGGTCATCATCCCGACCTACGACGAGGCGGAGAACGTCCGCCCCATCGTCGAGCGCACCCTGGCGGCCACCGACGCCGACGTGCACGTGCTCGTCGTGGACGACAACTCGCCGGACGGCACCGGCGACATCGCCGACCAGATCGCGCGTGAGACCGACCGGGTGCACGTGATGCACCGCACCGTGAAGGACGGCCTCGGCGGTGCGTACCTCGCCGGGTTCGCCTGGGGCCTCGAGCACGGGTACGACAAGCTCGTCGAGATGGACGCGGACGGCTCCCACCACCCCGAGTACCTGCCCTGGATGATCGAGCTCGCCGACACGAACGACCTCGTCCTCGGGTCGCGCTGGATCAAGGGCGGCGCCGTGGAGAACTGGCCCTGGTACCGCGAGCTCCTCTCCCGCGGCGGCAACCTCTACACGCGCCTCGCCCTCGGCATCGCGGTGCGTGACGCGACCGGCGGGTTCCGGGTGTTCACCTCGCGGGCGTTCGAGCGCATCGACCTCGGCGGCGTGGCCTCGAAGGGCTACTGCTTCCAGGTCGACCTCTGCTGGCGCGCGCTCGAGGCCGGTCTGCGCGTCGTCGAGACCCCGATCACGTTCACCGAGCGGGAGTTCGGCGTCTCGAAGATGAGCGGCAACATCGTCCGCGAGAGCCTCACCCTCGTCACGAAGTGGGGCATCGACCGGCGCATCCGTGAGGCCCGGTCCCTCGTCAAGGACCACCGCCGGCTCCCGTCGGTGCGGGCGAACGCGCACGCGGTCGCCGACCACGCGGCATGACGGGCTGCTGACGGGCTTCCTGGAGGAGCGGTGCCGGCTGGCACCGCGCCTCCGGTCCGTCCGTGGTCGCGGCGCGTCCGTGGTCGCGGGGCGTCCGCGTGGCGCGTCCGCGTGGCGCGAAAGCGACTCCGTGCGGATCCGTCCGCCGTCCGTGGCGGCACAGCGACAGGTTCCCGGACGACGACGGCGGGTGTCTGTCGCTTTCGCGGAGGCGCCCGTCGAGGGGCGAGGCAGGCCCGGCGAGGAGTGCGGGCGGGCAGACGAACGGCCCGCGGCGGGGTCGCCACGGGCCGTTCGGTTCGCGCTGGTCGGCTCCGGGCTGACCAGCTTCGCGCTGGTCAGCGCAGGACGACGACTCCATGCCCGGTGAAGCGGACGCAGTCCGTCGCGACGTCGGCCTCGCCGAAGCGGTAGAGCTCCTCGCCGGTGGCGCCGGGGACGGGCACCTCGGCTGCGTCGTCGAGGAAGTTCACCACGACGTGCACCGGCCGGGCGTCCGGGCCGAGCAACCCGCGCGTGAGCACGAGCCAGCGCCGGTCCTCGCTGCAGCGCACGGCGTTCGCCTCGTACCGCTGGTCGACGAAGGCCTGGTCGGTCCGCCGCAGGGCGACGAGCACGCGGTAGGCCCGGAGGATCGCCGCACCCCGCTCGGAATCGACGTCCGACCAGTCGAGCTTCGAGTTCGTGAACGTCGTCGGGTCCTGCGGGTCCGGCACGGCGGACTCGTCCCAGCCGTGCTCGGCGAACTCCTTGATGCGACCCTCGGCCGTGGCCTTGCCGAGCTCCGGTTCGGGGTGCGACGTGAAGAACTGCCAAGGGGTCGAGGCGGCGAACTCCTCGCCCATGAAGAGCATCGGCGTGAACGGGCCGAGCAATGTCAGGGCCGCCGCGATCACGAGACCCTCGTCGCTCACGGTCGCCGCGAGACGGTCGCCCGCGGCACGGTTGCCGATCTGGTCGTGGTTCTGGTTCGCGACGACGAGGGCCGTCGTCGGCGAGGTCCCGCGGTCGATCGGTCGCCCGTGCCGCTTCCCCCGGAACGACGACCACGTGCCGTCGTGGAAGAACCCGTGCTCGAGCACCTTCGCCAGCGCGGAGAGCGGTGCGAAGTCGGCGTAGTAGCCGTTCGTCTCACCCGTCAGCGCGACGTGGACCGCGTGGTGGAAGTCGTCCGACCACTGCCCGGCGAGACCGTAGCCCGAGGCCTCCTGCGGGCGGAACATGATCGGGTCGTTGAGGTCGGACTCCGCGATGAGCGAGAGCGGCCGCCCGACGAAGGCGGAGTACGCGTCCGTCTCGGAGGCCATCGCCTGCAGCACGTGCGGGCGGGTGGTGTCCCGCAGGGCGTGCACGGCGTCGAGCCGGAGCCCGTCGACGTGGTGGTCGCGGAACCACATCCGGACGTTGTCGAGCACGTACCGACGGACCTCGGGGTGTTCGACGTTCACCGAGTCGCCCCAGGTGTTGCCGAGCCCCTGCAGCAGGTACGGCCCGTACAGCGGCAGGTAGTTGCCGCTCGGCCCGAGGTGGTTGTACACGACGTCCTGGATGACCCCGAGGCCGAGTGCGTGCGCACGGTCGACGAAGCGGTCGTACGCGTCCGGGCCGCCGTAGGGGGCGTGCACCGCGAACCAGCCGACGCCGTCGTAGCCCCAGTTCCACTCGCCGTTCACCGCGTTGACGGGCAGGAGCTCGACGAACTCCACGCCGAGCTCGACGAGGTGCTCGAGCTTCGCGGCCGCCGCGTCGAGCGTGCCCTCGGGCGTGTAGGTGCCGACGTGCATCTCGTAGATCACGCCGCCGCGTGCCGGACGCCCGGTCCACGCGTCGTCCGTCCACGAGAACCGTGCGGGGTCGACGACCTCGGACGGGCCGTGCACCCCCTCGGGCTGGAAGCGGCTGCGCGGATCGGGCCGCACCGCGTCGTCGTCGCCGATGCGGAAGCCGTAGCGGGCGCCGACGACGGGGACGATCGCGTCGGTCGTCCACCAGTCGTCGGTGCCGCGGATCAGTGGGTACTCGGTGCCGTCGACCACGAGGCGCACGCGCTCCGGTGTCGGCGCCCAGACGGCGTAGCGGTCGGGTGCGGTCATGCGTGACCCTCCAGGATGTCGATCTCGGCCTGCGCGTCGGACTCACCGGCAGAGCCGGAGCCGCTGTCGGCGGGCGCCCCGCTGTCGGCGTGGGTCTCCGTGCCGTGGTCCGTCGCCTCGGCAACGTGCGCCGGCACGAGCAGTGCGACGGGGTAGTCGGTGAGCAGTTCGGCGAGGGCGATGCCCCGGCCGGCCGGCACGCTGCGGCCGGTGAGCAGGTCGACGCGGTCCTGGGGCACGGCGTGCACGAGGGTGTCGCCCCATCCGCCGACCCGCTCGAGCCCGATCGGCAGGCGCGTCGCGATCGTGACCGCGCCGCCACGGTCGAACGCGATCACGTGGTCCGCCGCGCTGCCGGTCGCCTCGAGCGCGAGGTACCGGGTGAAGAGCTCCGGGTGGTCGCGCCGCACACGGAGCGCACGACTCGTCACCAGGAGCTTCGCCGCACCGTCGAGCCCGACGTCGGGGAGCCGTTCGGGGCCGTCGTCGTCCGGGCCGTCGAGTTCGGCCAGGACGTGCCGGCGCTCGGTGTAGTCCACCGGCCGACGGTTGTCCGGGTCGACGAGCGAGCGGTCCCAGAACTCGGTGCCCTGGTAGACGTCCGGCACCCCGGGTGCGGTGAGCTGCACGAGCTTCTGTCCGAGCCCGTTCGACCACCCGGCGGCGTCGATCCGTTCGTCGAGCGCATCGAGCACGGCGACCACGGCCGGGTCGTCGAACGCGGCGTCGACGAGCGCGTGCATGCGGCGTTCGAAGTCCTCGTCCGGAGCCGTCCACGTGGTGCTGTCGCCGGCTTCGCGCGAGGCCTTCTCGGCGTAGGCGTGCAGGCGTTCCCGGCTGGCCGGGCGCGCGCCGACGATCGCCTGCCAGAGCAGGTCGGCCAGCACGGCGTCCTCGAGCGGGGCGAGGGACTGCAGGCGTTCGAGCGTCGACGCCCACTCGTGCCCGAGCTCGGCGAGCACGGCGATGCGCGCGCGGGTGTCCTCGCTGCGCTTGGTGTCGTGCGTCGTGAGGGTCGTCATCGTGTGCGGCCAGCTGCCGAGCCGGTCGCGCTGCGCCTGGTGGAAGGCACGGACCGACACCGAGAACACGCTCGGGTCGCCGCCGACCTCGCTCAGGGACGTCAGGCGGGAGGTCCGGTAGAACGCGGTGTCCTCGACACCCTTCGCCATCACCATGCCGCTCGTCTGCTGGAGGCGGATCGCCGCGGCGTCCGCGGGGTCGACCAGCGCCGGGGCGATCCGGTCGATGACGTCGTCGAGGTCCGGCCGCGCCGAGGCCGCACGTTCGAGGGCGTCGATGAGGTGGTGCGCGCCCTCGGGCAGGTACGTCCGGTAGACGTCGAACGAGGCGACGATCTCGGCGACCGCGTCGACGATCCGCTCGTGGGGGAGCGGTGCGGACGCAGCACTGCCGGTGCCGGGTCCGAGCAGCCGCGCGAGCCGCTCGACCTCGCTGCCGAGGATGCCGTCCGCGATGCCGCGACGGGTGTCGTGCGTCAGCTGCTGCCAGTCGGTCGGCTCGGCCCCGGACGCCGCGGTCAGCGAGTCCTCGCCGGCGGGGTCGACGAACACCCGGTCGAGTACGCCGAGGGCGTCGTAGCCGGTGGTGCCGTCGACCGGCCAGCTCGCGGGGAGTTCCTCGCCCGGCTCGAGGATCTTCTCGACGAGCGTGTACGCGCCGTCGGTGAGCGCGGCGAGGTCCTGTAGGTAGCCGGCGGGGTCGTACAGCCCGTCGGGGTGGTCGATGCGGAGTCCGTCGACGAGGCCGTCGCGGAACCACGCGCCGATCGTGCCGTGGGAGGCCGCGAAGACCTCGGGTTCCTCGACCCGGATCGCCGCGAGCGTGTTCACCGCGAAGAAGCGCCGGTAGTTCAGCTCGTGGTCGGCGCGCTTCCAGTGCACGAACTCGTAGTGCTGCCGGGCGTGGACGTCGGCCACCGAGTCGCCGTCGTGCACCGTGCCCGGAGCGGTCGGGTAGGCAGTGTCGCCCAGGTACAGCCGGCCGTCACGAAGGTCGACCGCGTCGAGCAGTCGATCGTCGAGCACCGGGACGCGGAACTTGCCGTCCCCGGCGTCCCAGTCGACGTCGAAGGCCCAGGCGACGGGGGACCCCTGGCCGTGCTCGAGCAGGGACCACCACCACGGGTTCACCCCGGGCGTCGCCACACCGACGTGGTTCGGCACGACGTCCACCAGGACGCCGAGTCCCACGGCGTGCGCGGCGTCGGCGAGCGCACGGAGCGCGTCGTCACCGCCGCGCTCGGTGTCGACGTGGCCGTGGTCGACGACGTCGTAGCCGTGCTGGGACCCGGGCTCGGCCTGGAGCACCGGGGAGAGGTAGAGCCAGTCCGCGCCGAGGTCGCGCACGTAGTCGACGACGTCGCGTGCGGCCGACAGGTCGAAGTCCGGCGTGACCTGCAGCCGGTACGTCGAGGTCGGGACGCGCCGGGCGGTCACTGCTGGCCGCCGCTCGTGGCGGAGGGAGCCGTGGCGCCGGCGGGGTTCACCGGTGTGACGGCGTCCTGCGGTGCCGCCGTGGCCGGTCGTGACGAGTCGGTGTCCACCGGGGTCACCGTGACCTCGTGGTCGGGCTCGGCCCGCAACACGATCATCGAGCGTGCCGGGACGTCGAGCGGCGTGCCGGCGTCGAGGACCTCGTCACGCGCACCCGGTTCCGCGGTGTCGATCCGCACCGTCCAGCCCGGCGAGTACTCCTCGGGGGGCAGCGTGAACGTCACGGTGTCGTCGTGCGCGTTGAAGTACGTGATGAAGGCGACGTCGGTGACACGCTCGCCGCGGGAGTCGCGCCCGCGGATCCCGTTGCCGTTCAGGTACATGCCGACGCTCTTGCCGAAGCCGGAGTCCCAGTCCTCGGGTTCCATGGCGTCGCCGGAGGGCGTGAGCCACACGACGTCCGGCAGCGGCTCGTCCTGCCCGCGACGGACCGGACGCCCGTTGAAGTACCGCGTGCGGCGGAACGTCGGGTGGTCGTGCCGGAGCTTCACGACGTCGGCCGTGAACTGGATGAGGTCGTCGTCGGCAGCGTCCCAGTCGATCCAGCTCAGCGCGGAGTCCTGGGCGTACACGTTGTTGTTGCCGGACTGCGTGCGCCCGAGCTCGTCGCCGTGGGCGATCATCGGCACGCCCTGGCTGAGCAGCAGCGTCGCGAGGAAGTTCCGTCGGCGCTGCAGCCGCAGGGCGTTGATCGACTCGTCGTCGGTCGGACCCTCGGCACCGGAGTTCCACGACCGGTTGTGGCTCTCGCCGTCGTTGTTGTCCTCGCCGTTGGCCTCGTTGTGCTTCTCGTTGTAGGCGACGAGGTCGTACAGCGTGAAGCCGTCGTGCGCCGTGATGAAGTTGATGCTCGCCTTGGGCGTGCGGCCGTCGTGCTCGTAGAGGTCGGCCGAGCCGGAGATCCGCGATGCGAACTCACCGAGGGTGGACGGCTCTCCCCGCCAGAAGTCGCGGACGGTGTCGCGGTACTTGCCGTTCCACTCGGACCACTGCGGCGGGAAGTTGCCGACCTGGTAGCCACCGGGGCCGACGTCCCACGGCTCGGCGATGAGCTTCACCTGGGACACGATCGGGTCCTGTTGGACCAGTTCGAAGAACGCCGCCAGCCGGTCCACCTCGTAGAACTCACGCGCCAGGGCGGCCGCGAGGTCGAAGCGGAAGCCGTCGACGTGCATCTCGGTGACCCAGTACCGCAGCGAGTCCATGATGAGCTGCAGCGAGTGCGGGTGCCCGACGTTGAGCGAGTTCCCCGTGCCCGTGGTGTCCATGTAGTACCGCTTGTCGTCCTCGACGAGGCGGTAGTAGGCGGCGTTGTCGATCCCGCGGAAGGACAGCGTCGGGCCGAGGTGGTTCCCCTCGGCCGTGTGGTTGTACACCACGTCGAGGACGACCTCGATGCCGGCGCGGTGCAGTTCGCGGACCATCGCCTTGAACTCCTGCACCTGCTGTCCGTGGTCACCCGAGGACGAGTAGTGCGAGTGCGGCGCGAAGAACCCGATCGTGTTGTAGCCCCAGTAGTTCGACAGTCCCTTGTCCTGCAGGGTCGAGTCGTTGACGAACTGGTGCACGGGCATGAGTTCGAGCGTGGTGACGCCGAGTCGCTGCAGGTGCGCGATCACGGCCGGGTGCGCGACCCCCGCGTACGTCCCGCGCTGTTCCTCGGGCACGTCGGGGTGCGTCTCGGTGAGGCCCTTGACGTGCGCCTCGTAGATCACCGTCTCGCCGTAGGGGATCCGAGGAGCCCGGTCGCCCTGCCAGTCGAAGAACGGGTTGATGACGACGCCCTTCATCATGTGGGGTGCCGAGTCCTGGTCGTCGGTCGAGTCCGGGTCGCCGAACGTGTACGAGAAGAGCGCCTGGTCCCAGTCGATGTCCCCGCTGGTCGCCTTGGCGTACGGGTCGAGGAGCAGCTTGTTCGCGTTGGCGCGGAGCCCCTTCTCGGGGGCGTACTCGCCGTGCACCCGGAAGCCGTACTGCTGGCCCGGGCCGACGTTCGGGAGGTAGGCGTGCCAGACGTACGCATCGACCTCGACGAGGTCGATGCACTGTTCGTTCCCGTCGTCGTCGAAGAGACAGAGTTCCACGCGTTCGGCGACCTCGCTGAAGAGGGCGAAGTTCGTGCCGCTCCCGTCGTAGGTCGCCCCGAGCGGGTACGGGTTGCCGGGCCAGGTGTGCAAACGGTCCTCCAGGTGTGGGTCCCGCCAACATATCGGCGGGAGCCGACCGCGTCCGCAGACAAGCTCCGGCCGTG
This sequence comes from Curtobacterium sp. 320, assembly GCF_031455235.1. Lineage (NCBI taxonomy): Bacteria > Bacillati > Actinomycetota > Actinomycetes > Micrococcales > Microbacteriaceae > Curtobacterium > Curtobacterium sp. 320. Next base: position 119,686 of record NZ_JAVDSI010000010.1, read on the forward strand.
GACGGATGCGCGGGCAGCTCCGCCTGTGGAGGAACGGGCGAGTAGCGTCGCGCGCATGGCCAACATCGTCACGCAGATCGCAGAGAAGGTACGCCCCGTCGGCGTGTCCACGAACTACGGGGAGCCGGTCGAGGTCGGCGACCAGACCCTCATCCCGGTGTCCCTCGGCTGGTTCGGCTTCGGTGGGGGCGGGGACGGCGACGACAACGGTGGCGGAGGCGGCGGTGCCGTCTCCATCCCGATCGGCGCCTACGTCCGACGCCCCGGCAAGGACCTCGAGTTCGAGCCGAACCTGATCTCCCTCCTCGCGGTGAGCGTCCCGGTCATCTGGGTGACCGGCACCGTCCTGCGCAAGCTGGTCCGCGTCCTGAAGAAGTGACCCACTGACGGACCTGGAGGCGGGGGGGGGGGGGGCGCCCCCCCCCCCCCCCCGGGGCGGGGGGGGGGGGGCCCCCCCCGGGGGGGGCCCCCCCCCCCCGGGGGGGGGGGGGGCGCACACCCCAACCCACCCCGGGA
>NZ_JAVDSI010000011.1:0-118628 GCF_031455235.1 Curtobacterium sp. 320
GTGGGGTCGTTTGGCCCCCCCCCCCCGCGGGGGGCTGGGCCCAACTGGGGGGGGCCCCCCCCCCCCCCCCCCCGGCGGGGGGGGGGGGGGGGGGCGGCCCCCCCCCGCGCCTCCCGTCTGCCAGATGGCCGGGTGTCACCGCCCGTGCCGGACACGGCCCGTTCCGTCGGGCACGCTCGATGGCGTGAGTGAACAGGCGGAACAGGCGGCCCGGAAGACCGGTCGTGGAGCGAAGCGCGTGGCCGACAGCCGGTGGTTCGAGCTGACGGCGCGCGCCGGGTTCGTCGGCAGCGGCATCGTGCACCTGCTGATCGGCTACCTGGCGATCCTGCTCGGCGTCGGCAACGCGTCGTCGGGCAGCGAGACCGACCAGTCGGGTGCGCTGCAGCAGCTCGCCGCGGTCCCCGGCGGGGTCGTCCTGCTCTGGGTCATGGCCGTCGGTTGTGCTGCGCTGACGATCCGGCTGGTGCTCGAAGCCGTGGTCGGTGGGAGGACGGACAGCGCCCGCGCCTGGGGCAACCGCTTGAAGAACGTCGGGAAGGCCGTGGTCTACGGGGTCATCGCGTACTCCGCGGCGTCCTACGCGGTCGGAGCCGGCACGAGTTCGAGCGGGTCCTCGCGGAGTGCTGCCGCGAAGGCGCTCGCGACGCCCGGCGGCGTGTTCCTCCTGCTGCTCGTCGCCGCGGTGGCCGTCGCGATCGGCGTCGGCCTCGTGGTGATCGGCTGCCGCCGCTCGTTCTGGAAGCAGCTCGTGCGCCCGCGCCAGCCGCTCGAACGCGTCGTCACCGTGCTCGGCGTCGTGGGGTACGTGCTGAAGGGGATCGCCGTGGTGGTCGTCGGCGTGCTCATCGCGGTCGCTGCCTTCCGGAGCGACCCCGACCAGGCGACCGGACTGGACGGGGCGTTCGACGCCCTCCGCTCGATGCCGGGCGGGGCGGTCGTGCTCGTCGCCGTCGGCATCGGGTTCGTGGCCTTCGGCGTCTACAGCTTCTTCCGCGCCCGCTACGCTCGCCTCTGACACGGACACGGTGGACGCGCACGGAGGCGGCACCGGTAGACCGGTGTCATGAGCAGCAGCGCGACGACCGGACCCGTGACCGTCTTCTCCGACGCCGGGGCCGTCCTCGCGGAGAGCATCGTGTGGGACCCCGGGACGAACGAGCTGCGGTGGGTCGACATCACCCTCGGCACCCTCACCACCGCGGACGCCCACGGCACGACCACGTCCACCGTGCAGCTGCCGCCCCCGCTGGCGAGCTTCCAGCCCCGCGCGGGCGGTGGCTTCGTCGCGGCCCTCGGCGACTCCGTCGTCGTGACGGACGCACAGGGCGTCGTCGAGCGTGAGATCGCCCGGGTCGAGCACGCCACGGCCGGCCTCCGGTTCAACGAGGGCAAGTGCGACCCGTTCGGCCGGTTCCTCGTGGGCAGCATGAACCTCACCACGGGGGAGCCGGACGGTGCCCTGTACTCGATCGAGCCGGACGGCACCACGAGACTCCTCCGCGGCGGCTTCGGCGTGACGAACGGCATCGAGTGGTCGGAGGACGGCACGGTCATGTACGTCACAGACACGAGCGCGTCGACGATCTACCGCGGGTCGTACGGCCCCGACGGGGAGCTCGGCGAGCTCGAGCCGTTCGTCGTCGGGTCCGCGCACGACGGGCTGGTCCGCGACGACGAGGGCTGCTCGTGGAGCGCGGTCTACGGCGGCGGTCGGGTCGAGCGGTACGGTCCGGACGGATCGCACCTCGAGACCGTCGAGCTCCCGGTGCCGAACGTGACGTCGGTGGCGTTCGGCGGCCCGGACATGTCGACGCTGTTCGTCGCCTCGGCGCGGGAGAACCTCACCGAGGAGCAGCTCGTCGCGCACCCGCACTCCGGTGCTGTCCTCGCGGTGCCGACGCGGGTGCACGGGTTCCCCGCGAACACCTTCAGCGGCTGACGGGGCGCCGACGGCGGGATCGGGGGCACCGCGGGTATCCTGGGCGATCGCCCGAACCGAGGAGCGACGCCCGACCCGAGGAGACCGAAGTGGACGACGAGCACACGGACGCGACACCGGACCCCGCGAAGCGACTGGACGAGGCCGAGAACGCCGACGTCACGGTCGAGGTCGACCGGGTCGCCGTCGACGGCACGTACGTGCGCGTCAGCTCCGTCGGCGAACCCGGCGACCGCGCCTTCCTGCTCGTCGCGGGGCTCGGCATCGCCGCCACGTACTACGAGCGGCTCGCCCCGCACCTCAACGAGAACGGCCCCGTGCACGCCCTCGACCTGCCCGGCTTCGCCGGTGTCCCGCGCTTCCGCGGGAAGGTCTCGATCGAGCGGTACGCCGACGCGGTCGAGAAGGTCATCGACGACCTCCGGCTCGTCGACCCGGTGCTCGTCGGTCACTCGATGGGCACCCAGGTCGTGACCGAGGTGGCAGCGCGTCGTCCGGACATCTCCGACCTGGTGCTCATCAGCCCGGTCGTCGACTCGCACGCGCGCACGGTCCGGCAGTCGGCGTTCCGGTTCCTCCGGTCCACGCTGCACGAGCCGGCGGCCGTCCGCTGGCACGGCATCACGGCGTACGCCCTGTGCGGCTGGCACTGGTTCTCGAAGGTGCTGCCGCGGATGATCGCCTTCCCGATCGAGGAGCGCGCCGCCCGCGTGCAGGCACGGACGCTCATCGTGCGCGGGGAGCACGACGCGATGGTCCCGCGGGACTGGGTGCGTCGGCTCGCCCGGGTGTTCCCGTACGCGGTGCTGCGTGAGGTCGTCGACGGCGCGCACTCGGTGATGCACGCACAGGCGGACGCGGTGGCACGGCTCGCGGTGGACCACGTCGCCGGCCGGCTCCCCGACCGCGGCGTGTCCTCGCTGCAGCGCGTCCGCGACGACTCGACGGCGTCGGACCTGTCCCGGCTCGGCCCGCGCGAGGCCTGGATGCTCGTCAAGTCGCGCTTCGTCGAACTGCTCGGCATGGCGAAGAACGACGACGAGACGCTCGAGGCGGCGAAGTCCGCGCACGCGGTCGCGATGGCGGACGGCGACGACCTGCCGGTCGACCCGGCGGATCGCCGCGAGATCGTCGACGAGGTGGCTCCGGAGACCCGCAAGGCGGGCTGATCCCGCGGATCGGCCCGCGGACGGACGCGACCGACTGGAGGCGCGGTGCCGGTCTCGTGGACCGGCACCGCGCCTCCAGGGTGGACGCGACGCTACGGCGTGATGCGCCCGATCAGCATGTCCGGCGTGAGCGCGTGGGCCTCGGCGAGGACCTTGCGGGCCTCGTCGGTCTTGTCCCAGACGTTCCAGAGCAGGACGCCGCGCACGAGGTCGTCGTCGTCGAGGTAGTAGACGACACCGGTGACGGTCGGGTCCTGCCAGTCCTCGACCGTGCGCAGCTTCGTGGTGACCTGCCCGACCGCCTCGTACCCCATGTCGAAGACGTCGGAGTAGAACATCGGCGTGTGGTCGTAGGTCTCGTCGGCGTCGGCGAGGTTGCGCCCCGCCTGCCGGCCCTGCTGCTGCGCGTTGTCGACGTGCTCGACCCGGCGCGTGCCGAGGATCCGGTCGGGGTACTCGGCGACGTCGCCGGCGGCGAACACCGAGTCGTCGTCGGTGAGGAGCGTCGAGGAGACGACGATGCCGTCCCGGACGGTGAGCCCGGCGTCGGCGGCGAGCCGGGTCGCCGGTTCGATGCCGAGTCCGACCACGACCGCGTCGGCGGTCACCTCGGACCCGTCGTCGAGGGTCAGCGTGACGCCACCCTCGTGCTCGGACCCGTGGTCCACCCGGCGCCCGAGCCGGAGCTCCACGCCGTGGTCGACGAAGCGCTGCTGGAACGCCCGGGCGAGGTCCGCCGGGAACATCCGGCCGCCGACGACCTCGTCCGGGTCGACGAGCGTCACCCGGGCGCCGTTCTGCACGACGCCGGCCGCGATCTCGGTGCCGATGTACCCGCCACCGACGACGGCCACGTGGGCCCCGGCGTCGGCGAGCTCGCGGAGGCGTCGGTAGTCGGTGGCGCTCCGGTAGTCGAGCACCCGGTCGGACGGCGACAGCCCGGGGAGCCCGCGAGGCTTGCCGCCGGTCGCGAGGAGCAGTCGCTCGTAGCCGTGGGTCTGCCCGTCCGAGGTCGTGACGGTCTTCGCCGCGCGGTCGATCGCCGTCACGGCGGTCCCGAGCACGAACGTCGCGCCGGTCTCCTCGGTGTGGAGGTCGACCTTCTCGTCCCAGCTGAAGTCCGGGTCGGTCCACAGCTTCTTCGAGAGCGCCGGCCGGGCGTACGGCCGGTCGACGTCCTCGCTGATGATGCCGATCGAGCCGTCGGCATCGAGTTCGCGGACACCGCGGGCAGCGGCGTCGGCGACCATCCCGCCGCCGACGACGAGGTAGCGGAAGTCGGTCATGGCGTCTCCTAGATCGTTGCGACCGAGCCGGAGTCGACCCGGTAGTTCGAGCCGTTCACGAAGCTGGCGAGGTCGGAGCAGAGGAACGCGATGACGTTCGCGACCTCCTCCGGCTCGCCGCGACGCTGCAGCTCCATGTACGGGCGCTCGTCGTCGAGGAACGACGCGATCGCCTCGTCGAAGGTCTGGCCGGTCTCCTCGGCACGCTTCTTCATCATCGCGTCGGTCATCGGCGTGTGGATGAACGCCGGCGACACGGTGTTCACGAGCAGGCCCTCCTTCGCGTAGGTGCGGGAGAGGCCCTTCGCGAAGGACAGCACCCCGGCCTTGGCCGCGCAGTAGGGGAGCTCGTCGTCGTACGGCTGCGACGCGTCCTCGGACACGAGGTAGACGATGCGACCCCAGCCGCCCTGGCGCAGGTCGCCGATGAACTCACGCGTGATCCGCACCGGCCCCATCAGGTCGACGTCGATGGTGTCGAGCCATCCCTGTTCGTCGATCTCGTGGAACAGGCCCTGGGCGCCCGTGACGCCGGAGGACTGCACGAGGATGTCGATCTCGCCGACGGCGTCGCGCACCCTGGTGTGCAGGTCGGCCAGGCTCGCGGCGCTCGTGACGTCCGCGGCGAAGGCGTGCAGCCTGCCGTGCGGCGCCTCGAGCTGGTCGGCGCTGTTGTCGAGCTGCGACTGGTCGAGGTCCGACACGACCACGGTCGCACCCTCCGCGAGGAGGATGCGAGCCGTGTTCCAGCCGATGCCGGAGTCCGCGCCGAAGACCAGGGCGGTCTTGCCCTGGATCCCGAGGTCCACCTGGTGGCCGCTACGCGTGCGCCGAGGCGTCCGCGACCGCGGGCGTGGTGGCCGAGGCGAGCGGGGTGCTCGGTGCGCGGTTCTCGGCCGAGACCATCCACGCGAGCTGCTCGAGGCGCTCGATGAAGCCGTGCAGCAGGTCGGCCGTCGTCGGGTCTTCCTCGTCGACCTCGTCGTGGACGTCGCGCATGGTGCCGGTCGCCTGGTAGAGGCGGAGCGTCACCTGGTCGATGGCGTCGTGCGTGGTGATCTCGCCCTCGGGGAACTGGTCGAGGTGGCTCGACGCCGCGACGGTGCTCGAGCGGCCGTCCGGGACCGCGTACAGGGCGCGCATGCGCTCGGCGGTGTCGTCGGCGAACTCACGGGCGGCGTCGACGATCTCGTCGAGCTGGAGGTGGAGGTCCCGGAAGTTGGTCCCGAGGATGTTCCAGTGGGCCTGCTTGCCCTGGACGTGCAGGTCGATGAGGTCCACGAGGACCGCCTGGAGGTTCTTGGCGAGCTTGTCCGATGCGTGCATGATCGGTTCCTTCCGCGTTGGTGGCCGGTACCACACCGGTCTACGCGGTGCGGCAGGACGTCCGCTCAGAGGACGCGTCCCCCGTGGTCCGATCAGTGCGTGACGGCGGGGTCGACCTGGTCGACGGCGGAGCGCATCTGCTCGAGGAACACGGCGACGACGCGGGCGTCCTCGGGGGAGAGTCCCTCGGCGATGCCCATCATCCGGCGGTGCATGATGCCGAGGGTCGCGCGGACCTCTTCGTCGGTCTCGGTGGTCGGGGTGATCACGAGGGCGCGGCGGTCGGTCGGGTGCGGGTCGCGGCGGACGTGGTTCGACTTGACGAGGCGATCGATGAGGATCGTGGTCGAGGCGGACGAGATCTTGAGGTACGCCGCCAGGTCCTTCGGCTTCACGGTGCGCCCGGCGCGCTGCGCCTGCAACAGGAAGCGCACCGCGAGCAGGTCGGTCTCGCCCATGCCCATCGAGTCGCGGGTGCGTCGACGCATCGCGGTCTCGGCGGCGCGGTACCGGCGGAGGGCGTTCAGGACGGTGACGCCCCGCTGGGTCGCGTCGTCATCGGGGAACCAGTACCCGGACGCTTCCGTGATCTCCTGCGTGGACATGGCGTTCAGGGTAGCCCGTCTCGTTGCTAGAGCGTCTAGGGATCTCACGGGATGCGGTCTCCCGCACCCGTGGACGGATGGGAGGCGCGGTGCGGGCCCGCACCGCGCCTCCCGTCCGTCGTCACGTGCGTGACGTCGTCAGGCTGCGGCCTGCTCCTCGGTCGCCTCGGCGAGCGCGGTGAGGGCGCCCTGGACGAGCGTGGTGACCTCGGCGTCCTCGCGCGGGTGGGTCTCGGCGAACCGGACCACCGACTGCGGGATGGCGACCTTGACGTCCTCGAGGACCTTCGCGCCGGCGATCCCGGCGACCTTGCGGGCGTCGTCGTGGGCCCAGACGCCGCCGAACTGGCCGAAGGCCGAGCCGATGACGGCGAGCGGCTTGCCGGACAGCGGCGAGGCGCCGAACGGACGCGAGCCCCAGTCCAGCGCGTTCTTCAGGACGGCCGGGATCGTGCCGTTGTACTCGGGGGTGACGAGCAGGACGGCGTCGGCGGCGGCGATCGCGTCGCGGAAGGCGACGGCCGAGGCGGGCGGGGTGTCGCCGTCGATGTCCTCGTTGTAGAAGGGCAGGTCGACGATGCCGTCGAAGGTCGACAGCTCGATGCCCTCCGGGGCGTGGTGCGCGGCCGCCTCGGCGAGCTTGCGGTTGATGGACTCGGCGCGGAGGCTGCCGACGAGGGCGAGGACGTTCGTCATCGGGGATCCTTACTGGTTCTGTGACGGAAAGGTGTCATCGACAACCAATGCATGCGCGTGGACCCCTATTCCCGGTCCGGTGGATCGTCGGTACGTTGGCGACGTGAGCACGCTTCGGACGCCGGCCAGCACGCCCCGCACGACCGACCCGGACTGGTGGCGGAACGCCGTCGTCTACCAGGTCTACCCGCGGAGCTTCGCGGACACGGACGCCGACGGGCTCGGCGACCTCGCGGGCGTGACGAGCCGCGTGCCCTACCTGGCGTCGCTCGGCGTCGACGCGGTCTGGCTGTCGCCGTTCTTCCCCTCCCCGCTGGCGGACGGCGGCTACGACGTCGCCGACTACCGGGACGTCGACGATCGCCTGGGCACACTCGACGACTTCGACGCACTGGTCCGTGCGCTCCACGAGCACGACATCCGGCTGATCGCGGACATCGTCCCGAACCACACCTCGGACGAGCACGCGTGGTTCCGTGCCGCGCTCGCCGCGGGCCCCGGCTCGCCCGAGCGCGCTCGCTACGTGTTCCGGGACGGTACCGGTGCCGACGGTTCGCTCCCGCCGAGCGACTGGGTGTCGAACTTCGGCGGCAGCGCCTGGACCCGCGTGTCCGACGGCCAGTGGTACCTGCACCTGTTCGCGCCCGAGCAGCCGGACCTCGACTGGTCGAACCCGGAGGTCCGTGCCGACTTCGAGGACACGCTGCGCTTCTGGTCCGACCGCGGGGTCGACGGCTTCCGGGTGGACGTCGCGCACGGCCTGGCGAAGGACCTGTCGACCCCGTACCGTCCGTCCGACGAGCACCACCTGCCGCTCGACGGCTCCGATCCGCTCTACGACCGCGACGAGGTGCACGAGATCTTCGCGGCGTGGCGCCGGGTGCTCGACGAGTACGACCCGCCGCGAGCCGCCGTGGCGGAGGCCTGGGCGCCCGCGCCGCGCCGCGTCCTCTACGCCCGGCCGACCGAGCTCGGGCAGGCCTTCAACTTCGACCTCCTCGAGGCGCCGTTCGAGGCCGCGGCGTTCCGGGGCATCATCGAGCGGAACCTGTCGGCGTCGGCGCAGTCCGGGGCGTCGAGCACGTGGGTGCTCTCGAACCACGACGTCGTCCGGCACGCGACCCGGTACGGCCTGCCGGACGGCACGGACACCGATGCGTGGCTCATGACCGACGGCACGACGCCGTCGCTCGATCGTGCACGGGGGCTCCGGCGGGCGCGGGCGGCGACGCTGCTGATGCTGGCGCTGCCCGGTTCGTCGTACGTCTACCAGGGCGAGGAGCTCGGGCTGCAGGAGGCCGCTGCGATCCCGCACGAGGCGCTGCAGGACCCGAAGTGGATCCGCACCGGGCACACCGTGAAGGGGCGGGACGGGTGTCGCGTGCCGATCCCGTGGACGACGTCCGGGCCGTCGTTCGGGTTCGGGGCGGTCGCACCGCACCTGCCGCAACCAGCCGACTTCGGGGCGTCCTCGGTCGAGGCAGAGGACGGCGACCCCGCGTCGACCCTCTCCCTGTACCGCGCGGCGACCGCCGCCCGACGGGACCTGCAGCGGGGCGAGGACCTCGCGTGGATCGAGGCGCCGGACGGGGTCGTGGCGTTCGCGCGGCACGACGGGTGGCGTTCCGTCACGAACTTCGGGACCGAGCCGGTGCGGCTGCCCGCCGGCGAGGTCGTCGTGTCGTCCGGTCCGCTCGGCGACGGGGTGCTCCCCGGGGAGACCACCGTCTGGCTGCGCTGAGCCCGACTCTTCCTCCACAGCCAGGAGGCGCGGGGACGCGTTCCACAGATCGGCCGACGCCCGCCTGACGGGGACCCTCCGGTCGCGACGATCGGGGCATGACAGCTCCCAACACCCCGCCGGGCGGTCGACCGCCCGCCAGGTCACGCCGGCTCCGCCGCGTCGCGGCCGTCGCGTCCGTCCTGACCGCGCTCGGTGTCCTCGCGGCACCCGGCCTCGTGCCGTCCGCCTCCTCGGCCGACGAGCTCGCCTTCCCCTACGAGAACCAGTTCGCCACCGCTGCCGGCGGCGCCCTGCACGGCGACGCGGCGATCGTCGACGGTCGGCTCCGGCTGACCGACGACGTCAAGGACCAGGCGGGGGCGTGGTCGATGCACGACACGTTCCCGTCCGACCTCGGGCTCGAGATCGAGTTCAGCTACGCGATGTACCGCGACGTCGACGACCCGGGTGCCGACGGCCTGCTGCTCTTCCTCGCGGACGGCGCGGCCGAGCAGGGCGTCGGGTCGTTCGGCGCCGGGCTCGGCTACGCGTGCCGGCGCGAGGCGTCCCAGGGCGGTGGCCTGTCCTGCGACCTGCCCGGGGTCCCCGGCGGCTTCGCCGGCATCGCGGTGGACCACTACGGCAACTTCTCGACGCCGATCAACTACTCCGGACCCGGGGCGCGGCCGGACACCGTGTCGATCCGCGGCTCCGGCGACGGGGTGCTCGGCTACCGCTGGGTCGGCGCGGCCCCCGCTCCCGGTGGCACGGAGACCGCCGGGGCGACGCTCCGGAAGGTCCGCGTGACCCTGCTCCCCGGGGACGCCGGGGAACTCGCGGTCACCGTCCGGCTGCAGGACGGGGACCGGATGCGGACCGTGCTCGACCGGGTCTCCCTGCACGGCGACGGCCAGGCACCGCTGCCGAGCACGCTCCGCCTCGGGTTCGCGGGGGCGACGGGCAGTCACGTCAACGTGCACGAGGTCGACGCCCTGCGCGTCTGGACGCCGACGGACGTCGCCGTCACGCACGACCTCGCGCCGAGCGTCCCGGCGGGTGCCGACCTCGAGTACACGGTGACCGCTCGGAACGCCGGCGTGAACGCGTCGGACCCGAGCGCGCTCGAGGTCGACGTGCCCGACGCCCTGCGCGACGTCACGTGGACCTGCGCGGCGGTCGCTGGGTCGTCCTGCGGGACCGAGTCGGGCGCCGGCGACGTCGCCACCGATCTCGGCCTGCCGCGCGACGGGACGGCCACGGTGACGATCCGCGGCCGCACCGCCGACGACGCCGAGGGCACGCTCGAGAGCCTCGCCACGATCCGACCGGCGCCCCGGACCGCCGACACGAACGAGGACGACAACACCTCGGCGGCGAGCACCACGGTCGCCGCCCGGGTGGACGCGCACGTCGAGACGGACAAGTCCGTGTCCCCCTCGACCGCGGTCGAGCCCGGTGACGAGGTCGAGTACACGATCACCGCCCGCAACCGGGGCCCGGGCACCGCCGAGGACGTCGGGGCGGTCGACGAACTGCCGAGCGCGATGCGGTTCGTCGGGTCGCCGGACGACTGCACGGCCGAGGGGCAGGACGTGACCTGCCGCTCCGGTGCCGCGCTCGCCGCGGGGGAGACCGTGTCGTTCCGAGTCCGGGCGCAGCTCGACCCGGCGTACTCCGGGGACGGGTCGGACGTGGTGAACGTGGCGACCGCGACGTCGCCGAGCGATCCGGACGGCGGCGACCCCTCGCCGGGCGTCGGGATCGTGGTGGTCCCCGGCGGCGACGGCGGTGGTGACGGCGGCGACGGCGGCTCCGACGGGCCGGGTGACGGCGGGGACACTGACCCGGGCCCGCGCGACCGGACGCCCGACGGCCGCGGGGCCCGTCCCGCCGGGGACGGTGGAGACGGCGGGGACGCCGGGCCGACCCGGACCGGAGCGCTCGCCTACACCGGCACGGAGGACCTCGGCATGGTCGCGGCGGTGGCCGCCGTCGGTGTGGCGGCCGGGGCGACGTGCTGGTGGCTGGCGCGGCGGCGTGCACGCCGACGTGCGGCGGAGGACGAGGTCGGGTCGACGCCCCGCTGACCCCTCGCTGACGCCTGCTGGTTCGAGCATCCTCAGCGGCCGATCGCCCCGCGCGGTCGGCCGCTGCACCGTGCGGCGGTAGGATCGAACCACGATCCGCATGCCCGAAAGAGGTCTCGTGTCCGACTCCGTGGACGACTCCGGCCAGCGCGCGCGGTACTGGCCGATCCCCGTCCTCCGGGCCGTGCCAGCCGCGATCGTGGCCATCGTCATCACCTTCTCGTCCAACCACGCCGCGGGCTACGGCCTGCTGCTGTTCGGTGGGTTCGCGGCGGTGGACGGACTCGTGCTGCTGCTCGCGGGGACGACGCGGCTCCCGGCGGACGGACGGTCGCGCCGGACGACCCTCCTGCAGGCGGTGATCACCCTCGTCGCCGCGGTCGCCGCGTTCGCGTGCAACGGCCTCGGCCTGCCGGCGTTCATCGCGGTCGTCGTCGCCTTCGCCGTCCTCACCGGGGCGCTCGAGCTGACGCAGGGGCTCCGCGCCCGTGGGCGTTCGCCCTTCGCCCGCGACTGGACGACCGTCGGCGGCCTGACGCTGCTGCTCGCCATCGCCTTCCTGGTGACGCCGCCCGACTACTCGCAGGAGCTCGGCGGTGTCGAGCGGGTCACCGGCACGCTGGACGCCTCGATCGTCCTCGTCGGCCTGCTCGGCGCCTACCTCGCCATCACCGCGGTCTTCCACGTGATCGCCGGCCTCTCGCACAAGTGGGGAACGGCGGCCCCGGCCGCAACCCCGGACGGAGCACCACACGCATGACCACCCCCAGCCGTCGCGACCGCCTGCGCCCGGTCGAGCTCCTCGGGATCTCCGCGATCGTCGCGGTCTTCACCGGGCTCGTCGTGCTGCTCGCCACGCGTGAGCTCCAGCTCGCCGCGATCTTCCTCGGCATCGCGTTCATCGTCGTCGTGGTCGTCCTCGCGATGCTGCAGCTCGCGTCGACGAGCGACCAGGACGACAACGACATGCTCGGTGGTCACAAGACCCCGGGCGAAGGAGACGGCAACGACTTCCACTGAGTCGGAGGCCGCCCCCGCGGTGCCGTCACGGCGGCCGTTCCAGGGCGACCCGGGTCTGCCGCAGCGGTACCGGCACCGGTACCTCATCCTCGCGGTGTGCTGCATGAGCCTGTTCATCGTCTCGATGGACGCCACCGTGGTGAACGTCGCCCTGCCCTCGATCGGGCGTGAACTCGGCAGCTCGATCTCCGGGCTGCAGTGGACGATCGACGCCTACACGCTCGTCCTCGCCAGCCTGCTGCTGCTCTCCGGCTCCACCGCCGACCGCATCGGCCGCCGCACCACCTTCCAGATCGGGCTCGCGCTCTTCACGGTCGGGTCGCTGCTCTGCTCGCTCGCGCCCGGCGTGGGCTGGCTCGTCGTCTTCCGCATGGTCCAGGCGGTGGGCGGTTCGATGATGAACCCGGTCGCGATGTCGATCATCACCGCCACCTTCGACGACGCGAAGGAGCGTGCCCGCGCCGTCGGCGTCTGGGGTGCCGTCGTCGGTGTGTCGATGGGGCTCGGTCCGCTGGTCGGCGGCGCGCTGACGGACACCGTCGGCTGGCGCGCGATCTTCTGGATCAACGTGCCGATCGGCATCGCGGCGATCGTGCTGACGTTCCTGTTCGTCCCCGAGTCGAAGTCGCCGAAGCCCCGACGCCTCGACCCCGTCGGCCAGGTGCTCGTGATCGTGCTCCTGGCGACGCTCGTCGGCGGGCTCATCGAGGGGCCGCGGCTCGGCTGGACGTCACCGGCCGCCCTCGGGCTGTTCGTCCTCGCCGCGGCGTCCCTCGTCGTGCTCGTCGCCGTCGAGCGCCGTCGCCGCGAACCGCTCATCGACGTCCGGTTCTTCCGGAGCATCCCGTTCTCGGCCGCGGTCGTGACCGCGATCGGCGCGTTCGGCGCCAACGGGGCGTTCCTCTTCCTCAACGCGCTCTACCTGCAGGAGGTCCGGGGCATGTCGCCGTTCCAGGCCGGCCTGTGGACGCTGCCCGCGGCGGTCGCGACGATGCTCGTCTCGCCGCTGTCCGGGCGTCTCGTCGGCTCGATCGGCACCCGGGTCCCGCTCGTCCTCGCCGGCATCGGTGTCGGCGGCGCCGGGGCGATCCTCACGACGATCGACGCCACGACACCGATGTGGGTGCTCGTCGTCGCCTTCGTGCTGTTCGGGTTCGGGTTCGGCATGGTGAACGCGCCGATCACGAACACGGCCGTCTCGGGCATGCCCCGCGCGCAGTCCGGGTCCGCTGCGGCCGTCGCGTCCACGAGCCGGCAGACCGGGGTGTCGCTCGGGGTCGCACTCGCCGGCACCGTGACCGGCGCGAGTGCGGTCGCGACCGTCGGTGCCGGGTTCGCGGTGGCCACGCACGCGATGTGGTGGATCGTCGTCGGGATCGGAGCTGGGATCGTCCTCGTCGGGTACCTGTCGACCTCGACTGCGGCGAAGCGCTCGGTCGCCGGCATCGCGCACCTGCTCGACGCCTGACCAGCTCGGGCGACCGACACGCCCGGGATCACGTTTTCGCCACGGTCCTGTCACGATCGCGCGTGCAGCCGACACCTCTGGAGTGAAGGAGGTGGGATGTGGACGTGACGACCGGTACCGACACGGACGAGGCGATCGTCCGTGCGATGGCACGAGGCGACAAGAGCGCGCTCGCCCGGGCGTTCGACCGGTACGCCGCGACCCTCACCCGCTACGCCTGGGCACTCGTCGACGACCGCCAGGACGTCGAGGAGATCGTGCAGGACGCCTTTCTGACGCTCTGGCAGCGTGCCGAGACCCTCGAGCTCCCGGCGGACACGATGCTCCCGTGGCTGCTCGTCGTGTGCCGGAACCACGCGTTCAACACCGGCCGGAAGCAGGCCCGCCGTCGCGCCGACGAGCTCCCCGAGCAGCTCGCCGCACCCGACGACCACGCGGAGGCCCGTGAGCGCCTCCGCTGGGTCCGCGACGAGATCGCCGCGCTCCCCGAGACCGACCGACGCATCTGCGAACTGTGCCTCCTCGAGGGGCACTCCTACGCCGAGGCCGCCGAGATGCTGGGCCTCAGCGTCGGTGCGGTCACCCAGCGGGTCTCCCGATCCCGACGCCGACTCAAGAAGGTGGTGATGCACGATGAACACTGAGCCCCCCGAGGGAGACGACCTGCAGCGCTTGCTCGTCTCGATGAAGCAGAACGTCCTCGAACGTGCCACCCCGCGTCCGAAGCGGCGTCGGTTCCGTCCGGGCATCGCGCTCGGCGTCATCGGCCTGCTGGCGATCGGCACCGCAACGGGCGCCGTGGCCCTGTCGCTGTCCCAGCAGGAGACGCCCGTCGCCGCACCCACCCGGACGCAGCAGCCGGAGCCGTCGCCCTCCGCGACGACCCCGACGTCCGCGCCGATCACCCAGCGCCCGACACCACGCCCGACAATGTCGCCGTCGCCGACGCCGACGGCGGAACCGGCATCGAACGTGCTCATCCCGGGCGACTGCTACCAGCTGGTGCCGGACGCCGACTACGACCGGTTCTTCGGTGCCGCTGCCCACACCTCGACGGTCTACGGCTCGGGGACCGCCCGCGAACCCGACGGCAACGATCGTGTCCAGGGCCACCTCCGCGACCCGCACGAGTGGTTGTACTGCACCTGGCAGAACTACGGCGTCGAGGCCAACATCACGATCCGGGTCAGCCACACGGCCGACATCGGGCCGGACACCCCCGAGCAGTACGCGGAGCAGAGCGGAAGCTGCGCGGACCGCTTCGGTGGTCGCGTGTGCCAGTTCACGACCTCGGCGGAGCGCGTCCTGCCGCTCACCGTGACGACGCTCCAGCGCGACGGCGTCACGATCCAGATCGACCAGACCGACTTCCCGACGGACGGGCTCCTGCCCGCGATCGTCGGGGAGATCTGGGGGGACTGACGGCCTGGAGGCGCGTGGCGGGGACGACCCGCGCCTCCAGTCCGTCGGTGGGGTACGACCGGGATCCGGCCGCTCAGCCCGGCTGCGAAGCGACGTCGACGCGCGCCGCCACGATGTCGCGCGCCAGCGTGCGCACCGCTCGGTTCGGCTCCGGACTCGTCCGCATCGCGAGTCCGATGCGCAGGGGATCGACCTCGTCCTCGAGCTCGAGCACCGCACCGTCGTGGCGCACCCCGGAGTCCGGGACGACGCCGACACCGAGGCCGGCCGACGCGAACCGGATCACCGCGGGCATGTCGTTCATCTCCGCGACGATCCGCCGCCGGATCCCGAGCCGCTCCAACGCGGTGTCGAGGATGATCCGGTTGCCGAAGCCGTGCGCGGTGTCGATGAACGGCTCGTCGGCGAGCTCGGCGAGCGAGACCGAGCGACGACCGGCGAACCGGTGGTCGGCGGCGGTGAAGACCCGGAACGGCATCTCCCGGAGCGGCGCCACGTCGACCCCGGCCGGGACGGCCGGGAGGCCCGTGTAGGCGATGTCGAGCCGCCCGGCGACCAGGTCCTGCACGAGCCCGGTCGTCCCGGAGGGCGAGGTCATCAGTTCCACCGCGACCAGCGGGTGCCGCTGCCGGAACCGCCGCAGCACGCCCGTGAGGTCGACGACGTCCATGCTCGTGAAGATGCCGAGCCGGACCCGTCCCCGCAGGTCGGTGTCGTCGACGGTCGCGAGGTCGTGCATCCGGTCGAGGGACTCCAGCACGGCGCGGGCGTGGGGGAGCAGGTCCTCACCAGCGGTCGTCAGCACGAGGTGCCGTCCGGTGCGGTCGAACAGCCGGACCCCGAAGCTCCGCTCGAGTGACGCGATCCCCGCGGACACCGTGGACTGCGCCGCCCAGAGCCGTTCGGCGGCGCGGGTGACGCTGCCCTCGGCGGCGACGGTGACGAACTGTTCGAGCAGGCGGGTCTCCACCGGCTCAGTATCGATCAGGTCGATGGACGTCATCAAGAGGATCCGTTGGACTCGATGGGTGTTCGGCGGGACGATCGGAGCATGTCAACCGCCACCGCATCCGCTCCCACGTCGTCGACCGCCGCCACCGCGAGCGAGCGCGTCGCCGCCCCGCGCGGACGACGAGCGCACACGCGCCGTCGGCACGGCGTCGGGTTCTGGGCCGTGGCGTTCGCGTTCCTCGCGGTGATGGCGTTCGCGACCGTGCCCGCACCGCTCTACGTCATCTACCAGGCACGCGACGGCTTCCCGACCTTCACGACGACCGTGGTCTTCGCGGCGTACGGCGTGGGTGTCGTCGGCTCCCTGTACCTCGCCGGACACCTCAGCGACGTGCACGGACGGCGCCCGCTCATCCTCGTGTCGGTGGCGCTCGAGCTCGTCGCAGCGGTGCTCTTCCTGCTCTGGAACGACGTCAGCGGCCTCATCGTCGCCCGGCTCGTGACCGGCCTCGGGGTCGGGCTCCTGACGGCGACGGCGACCGCGCACCTCGGCGAGCTGCGGGTCCGGGCGACGGGCTCGCAGTCGTCGGTCGGCGGGGCGGGCGTGGTCGCGGGGGTCGTGAACCTCGGCGGGCTGTCGCTCGGCGCCCTCGTCGGAGGAGCGCTCGCGGAGTTCGTCGGGCAGCCGCTCATGGTGCCGTACGTCGTGTTCGTCGTGGCGCTGGCCGTCGCGTTCGTGGTGGTGCTCGCCGCCCCGGAGACCGTCGACCGTCCCACGTCGCCCGTGCCCTACCGCCCGCAGCGACTGCAGGCACCGGAGGGGCAGGCCGGAGCGTTCTGGACCGCCGGCACCGCCGCGTTCGCCGCGCTCGCGGTGCAGGGACTCTTCACCTCGGTCGCGCCGACGTTCCTCGGGACGACCTTCCACGTGACCGACCGGCTC
The DNA here is from genome assembly GCF_031455235.1 of Curtobacterium sp. 320. Classification (NCBI taxonomy): domain Bacteria; kingdom Bacillati; phylum Actinomycetota; class Actinomycetes; order Micrococcales; family Microbacteriaceae; genus Curtobacterium; species Curtobacterium sp. 320. The sequence goes on from NZ_JAVDSI010000011.1 coordinate 16,639, forward strand.
GCCGCCGGAGCCACGACGTTCGGGGTGTTCGCCGCGAGCGCGGTGTCGCAGATCGTCTTCGCCCGGCTGTCGCAGCGGGCGCAGATCCGTCTCGGGATGGTCCTGCTCGTCGGTGGTCTGGTCGTCCTGGCCGGTGCCGCGGTGGTGCTGCAGGTCGCCGGGTTCATCGGTGGCGGGGTCGTCGCGGGAGCCGGCGTCGGGCTGCTGTTCCGCGCGTCGATCGGCAGCGCGGGCGCCCTCGTCGGCCCGGAACGTCGCGGCGGTGTCCTCGCCGCGACCTTCCTCATCGCCTACGCCGGGCTGACCGTGCCGGTGGTGGCGGTCGGCGCCGCGCTCCTCGTGCTGCCGACGCTGCCCGTGCTGCTCGGGTACGTCGTGTTCGTGGTCGTACTGGCCGTCGTCGCCGGCACCCGCCTGGCGGCGCGGGCCTGAGCGCTGGTCCGCGTCCCGCGCGTCGGCCGCGTTGCGCGTTCGGCCACGTCGAACCACGTTTCCGACATCGCACCACCGCTGGGGCGCGGTGCGATGTCGGGAACGTGGTTCGACTGCGTCCCGCGGCCGGTCCAGGAGGCGCGACACCGGTCCGGCATACTGGGCGCGTGTCCCAGAAGCGCAACCGTTCCGTCATCACCGGGGTCGCCGCCGTGCTGGCCGCCGGCCTCGTGGCCGGTGGCGTCGCACTGACGGCGCAGCGCGGTGCGGACGACCCGGTGCTCGGGGGCACGGCGGCCAGCGTCGTCCCGAGCGCGACCGCCGGCGGGGACGCGACGAAGGACGGCACGGTGACGATCACCCGCACCGGCCCGGACCTGCCCGGCGACGCCGTCCTCGCCCGCTGCGACACGAGCACCCGCGAGACCGTGGCCCGGTACGACACCGAGGCGCTCGGCACGGTCGTGCTGCAGTGCGGGAACTCCGGCCAGGGCTACGAGCACATCCGCGTCCGCCACACCGCGGACTGGGAGGACGTCGTGACCGGCCACGGCTCCCGGGACTGGGACGACGCCATGCTCACCGCGGTGCAGTCCGCCCTCGAGGCACCGGCGACCGGGTACCCGCAGGACGCCGGCGACGGCAAGGTCTGCTTCGCCGCTCCCGTGCGGTTCGACGACGGGTCTCGCCCCGCGGCCGAGCCGTTCGTCCGCGTGATCGTGTCGGCCACCACCGACCGCGTGATCACGGCGTTCCCCACGAGCGACGGCGGCTGCTGACCTCGTTCCCGGGCGACGGTGGCGCGCCGGGCACCGCCTAGGCGTGCACCTCGTGCTCGTGCCGCCGGTGCGACGCCGGCTCCAGCTGGAACGTCGAGTGCTCCACGGGGACGTCGAAGTGCTCCGCCACGCACTGCTGCAGCTCGTCGAGGATCCGCGGGGCGTGCGCCGTCGAGAAGCACTCGTCGTCCACCACCACGTGCGCGGTCAGGTTCGGCACCCCGGTCGCCACGAGGGTCGCGTGCAGGTCGTGCACGGCGATGACGTGGTCGAGCTCGAGGATGTGCCCCCGGACGTCGTCGAGGTCGAGCCCCGGGGGCGTCGACTCGAGCAGCACGTTGGCGGTCTCGCGCAGCAGCCGGATCGCCCGCGGCAGGATGAGCAGCCCGATCAGGATCGCCGCGACCGAGTCGGCACGCTCCCACCCGGTCAGCATGAGGACGACCGCGGCGGCGATGACCGCGACGGAGCCGAGGGTGTCGTTGAGGACCTCGAGCCGGGCGGCCCGCGAGGTGAACCCCTCGCCGGAGGCCCGCAGCAGCACGGCGTACGCCACGAGGTTGCCGACGAGGCCGATGATCCCGAACACGAGCAGCGGACCGGAGTGGATCTCGGCCGGCACGAACAGCCGCTGGATCGCCGAGATGATCACGTAGACGCCGACGGCGAGCAGGATCGCCGCCTGCGCCGTGGCCCCGAGCACCTCGGCACGCTGGAAGCCCCACGTGCGCTGCGCGGTCGGCGAGCGTCGTGCGAGCCGCGTCGCCACGAGGCCGATGCCGAGCCCGCCGGTGTCGACGACCATGTGCCCGGCGTCGACGAGCAGGGCGAGCGATCCGGTCACGACGGCACCGACGACCTCCGCCAGCAGGATCGTCGCCGAGATGCAGAACGCGATGAGCAGTGCGCGCTCGGACGCGTGCCCGTGCGAGTGCCCTGCTCCGTGGTCGTGTCCCATGCGCATCATCGTAGGGATCCGTACCGACGACATGCCAGGATCGGGACGTGACCCGGTCGCCCTACGAGCTGTCCACACCGCCCGACGTGCTGACCCGGTTGCACCCGCGACTGTCGACGTACTTCGGTGCGGTCCCGCCCGGACACGTCGGCCGTGGCGAGGGCGTCTTCGACGTCGTCGGCACACCCCGCCGCTGGCTCTGGCCGGTGCTCGCGTGGTTCGCCCGCGACGCCGTCATGTTCCCGGTCTGGGAACGGGACGTCCCCTTCACGGTCGAGAACCGCCCGGCTCGCGTCGGTCGCGGGCCGGCGGTCCAGGAGGGTCGGGTCGCCGTCCGCGCGCACCGCACCTTCCGCTTCCGTTCCGGCACCCGAACGATGGTCGACGCCATCACCGCCGGACCCGACGGGCTCGTCGACCACCTCGGTCGCCGTGGGCGCGTCAGCGCCCTGCTCCGGGCCGAGGTCGACGCGCACGGCCCGGACGCGGGCGCCCTGCGCCTGGTCTCCACCCGTGTGTCGTTCCGTGCGCTGGGACGCGAGGTGCGCCTCCCGGGCCGCATCGCACCGCGTGTGACGCTCGTGGAACGATTCGATGACGATGCCGACCAGCAGCGCGTGTCCCTGGTGCTCTCGGCCCCGCTGGTCGGCACGCTGTACCGGTACGAGGGGGCGTTCCGGTACGAGATCGCGCCGGACACAGGACGGGGATGAGATGAGCGACCACAAGGGCCGCGCCGTGATCGCGGGGGCGACCGGTTTCGTCGGGCAGTACCTGCAGGAGGCCTTCCGCGACGAGGGCTACGAGGTCGTCACGATCGGCCGCACCGGCGACGCCGTGTGGGGCAACACCATGCGGATCCGGGAGCTCGTCGACGGGGCCGCACTCGTCGTGAACATGGCCGGCAAGAGCGTCAACTGCCGGTACGGGCGCCGGAACCGGGCGGAGATCATCCGTTCCCGGGTCGACACCACGCTCGAACTGGCCGAGGCGATCCGCACGAGCGAGCACCCGCCGCCGCTGTGGGTGAACGCCTCGACAGCGACGATCTACCGGCACGCCGACGACCGCCCCCAGGACGAGGCGACGGGCGAGCTCGGCGAGGGGTTCTCGGTGTCGGTCGCGAAGGCGTGGGAGGACGCCCTGTCCGCGGTCGACCTGCCCGGCACCCGCCGCGTGGCGCTCCGGATGGCGATCGTGTTCGGCGACGGCAGCGCCCTCGTGCCGTTGCTCCGGCTGGCGCAGACGGGACTCGGCGGGCCGCAGTACGACGGCCCGTGGTTCCCGAAGCGCTCCCGGCTCCGTGCCGGCACCTACCACGTGAACCGGCACACCCGGGGCCGGCAGCGGTTCAGCTGGGTGCACATCGCGGACGTCCTCGGGGCGATCCGCTTCGTCCGCGACCACGAGGACATCGACGGCGCGGTCAACGTGTCGAGCCCGAACCCGTCGGACAACCGCACCGTGATGGCCACCATCCGGGACGCCGTCGGGCGACGCTTCGGGATCCCGACGTGGCGGTGGATGCTCGAGCTCGGGTCGTTCGCGATCCGGACCGAGACCGAGCTCGTGCTGAAGAGCCGGTGGGTGGTGCCGACGCGCCTGGTCGAGGCCGGGTACGAGTTCCGCTACCCGCACCTGCGCGGCGCACTCGCCGGGATCATCGCGGAGCGTCGGCAGCACCGGGGCTGAGCGCCGGCGCCGGTGTCGACCTCGGCGGGGGCGGGTCGCCGAGGTCGCTCGTACTGCCGCCCCGGCCGTCGGCGGGCGGCACGTCGTGCGACCTCGGCGGAGCGTCCGCGGCGTGTGGTGCGACCTCGACCGGTGACGACGCCGGGCGGGACCGCGCGGGACGGACCCGTGCCGGGCGGGACCGCGCGGGGCGGGACGACCACAGCACGGCGGCCACCACGACGACCCCGGCCGCGATCTCCACCGCGTCCGGCACCTCCCCGAACGCCACCCACGAGGCGAACACCCCGACCACGGGCACGAGCATCGAGAACGGCGCGACGGTGCTCGACGGGTACGCCGCCATCAGCCGCGACCAGATGCCGTAGCCGACGAGGGTCGCCACCAGCACGATGTAGAGCAGCCCGAGGTCCGCCGGAAGCGCCTCCGCGGTGAACGCCGTCCCGAGCGCGTTCCCGATGCGCGACGGCCCCTCGACGACGAACGACAGGACGGCCATCGGCACCGGCGGCACGATCGACCACCACAGCGTCAGGTGCAGCGGGTTGGCCGCCCCGGCCCGACGGGTCGCGACGTTGCCGATCGCCCACCCGAGCGCCCCGCACAGCGCGAGCACGACGGGCAGCAGCGCCGCCGCCTGCGCCCGGTGCACGGCGATCGCCGCCAGCGCCGCCACCGCGATCGTGACCCCGATCACCTGCCGGCCGGTGAGTCGCTCGCGCAGGAACACCCCGGCGAGCACGACCGTGAACGGCGCCGACGCCTGCAGGACGAGCGACGCCAGCCCGGACGGGAGCCCTGCGGCCATGCCGAGGTACAGGAACGCGAACTGCAGGACGCCGAGCCCGAAGCCGACGAGCAGGAGCCGGCCGAACGGGATCCTCGGACGCGGGACGAGCAGCACGGTCGGGATCGCGAGCAGCGTGAACCGCAGCGCGGCGAGCAGGAACGGCGGGAAGTGCTCGAGGGCGAGGGCCGTCGCGGGGAAGTTGAGCCCCCACACGACGGCGACGACCACGGCGAGGAGACGGTCACGGGTGCGCACGGGTCGATCGTGACGCAGCCGCACCGTTCAGCACCAGCGAAGAGTTCCGCACCGACGTTGTAGGCTCCCTGCATGGTCGGCTTCGACGTGCAGCTCCTCGCCGTCCTCCGCGAACTCGCCGAGCGGGGGAGCGTCACCGCCGTCGCCGAGGCCACGCACCGCACGCCCAGCGCCGTCTCGCAACAGCTCCAGACCCTGCAGCGACAGGTCGGCGTCGCCCTCGTCGAACGGGTCGGCCGCGGGGTCCGGCTCACCGAGCACGGCCGGGTGCTCGCCGGGCTGGCGAGCGGCGTCGCGACGGCGATCGCCACTGTGGACGCGGCGTGGCGGGAGCACCTCGGCGGCGCGACGGGGCGGGTGGACCTCGCCGTGTTCCCGTCGGCCGCGGAACTCCTGCTGCCCGGCCTGCTCACCCGGATGCGCGAGCACCCCGGCATCGACCTGGTGCTCGTCGACGTCGACGTCAGCGAGGACGCGTTCGGCCCCCTCGCCGCCGACCACGACGTCGTCATCGGGCACCGGCCGGACGGCGCCCCGCCGGCCGGCCGGGAGGCGCTCGAGACCGTCCCGCTCCTCCGCGAGCCGCTCGACGTCGCGCTCCCGCTCGACCACCGGCTGGCCGCCCGCGAGCGCGTCCGCATCGACGACGTCGTCGGGGAGTCCTGGATCGGGGTGCCGGTGGGCTACCCGATCGACCGGGTGCTCACGGCCATGGCGGCGGCGACGGACACACCGCCGAGCGTCGGCTTCCGGACGATCCACCTGCCCGTCATCGAGAACCTCGTCGCCGCCGGACACGGGGTGGCGCTCGTGCCGCGGTACACCTCGGGGACCCGGGCGTCCGGTCGGTTCCACCTCGCCGAGCTCGCCGACGTCCGCGCGGGGCGGCGGATCGAGGCGCTCGTCCGGCCGGACCGTGCGGTCCGCCCCGTGGTCCGGACGGTCCTGGAGGCGCTGGTCGCCGAGGCCCTGGACGTCACCACCTGAGGCGGTGACGCTGCCGGCGGGGCCGACCCGCGCCTCCAGGCCGACGCTTGGTCAGACGTCGAGGTGGTCGACCAGCTCGTCGGCGAGGCCCGTGTAGGTGGCCGGGGTGAGGTTCGTCAGCCGGGCCTTCGCGCCGGACGAGATGTCCAGGCCGTTCACGAACGCGACGAGCTCCGCCTGCCCGATGCGCTTCCCGCGCGTGAGCTCCTTGAGCATCGCGTAGGGGTCCTCGATGTTCGACTGTCCGGCGGTGACCTCGGCGCGGATGACCGTCTGGATGGCCTCGGCGAGCACCTCCCAGTTGCGGTCGAGGTCCTCGGCGAGACGCACCTCGTTCACGGCGATCTCACCCAGGCCACGGCGCAGGTTGTCGAGCGCGAGCAGCGAGTGCCCGAACGCGACGCCGATGTTCCGCTGCGTGGTCGAGTCGGTGAGGTCACGCTGGAGCCGCGACGTCACGAGCGTCTCGGACAGCGTGGAGAACAGCGCCGACGAGATCTCGAGGTTCGCCTCGGCGTTCTCGAACCGGATCGGGTTGATCTTGTGCGGCATCGTCGACGAGCCCGTGGCACCCGCCACCGGGATCTGCGTGAAGTACCCCATCGAGATGTAGGTCCACACGTCCGTCGCGAGGTTGTGCAGGATCCGGTTCGCGTGGCGCACCCGGTCGTACAGCTCGGCCTGCCAGTCGTGCGACTCGATCTGCGTCGTGAGGGGGTTCCAGGTGAGCCCGAGACCCTCGACGAACTCGCGGGAGAGTGCGGGCCAGTCGGCCTCGGGGTCGGCCGCGAGGTGCGCCGAGAACGTGCCGGTCGCGCCGGAGAACTTGCCGAGGTACTCGCCGCCCTCGATCTGGGACAGCACGCGCTCGAGGCGGTAGACGACGACCGCGAGTTCCTTGCCGAGCGTCGTCGGCGTCGCCGGCTGCCCGTGCGTGTGCGAGAGCATCGGGACGCTCTTCAGCTCGTCGGCGAGCTCGCGGAGCCTCGCCACGACGGCGCGGTAGGCCGGCAGCCACACCTGGTCGACGGTGTCGCGCACGGTCAGCGCGTAGGAGAGGTTGTTGACGTCCTCGCTCGTCGCGGCGAAGTGCGTGAGCTCGGCGATCGCGTCGAGCCCGAGCTCGGACAGACGACGACGGACGAAGTACTCGACCGCCTTGACGTCGTGCCGCGTCGTGGCCTCGATCTCGGCGAGCTCGGCGATCTGCTCCTGGCCGAAGGTCTCCACGACCCGGCGGAGCGCGGCCTTGTCATCGACGCTGAGCGGCGACGTGGTGAACATCGCGTGGTCGGTCAGGAAGATGAGCCACTCGACCTCGACCACGATGCGCGCGCGGTTGAGCCCGGCCTCGGAGAGGTGCTCGCCCACCGTGTGCACGATCGGGTAGTAGCGCCCGTCGAGCGGGCTGATCGGCTGCGGGGGAAGGGGGGTCATGGGGCTCCCTGACGGACTGCCGGCTCGAGTTGGCGGAAGAGCGCCCGGCAGGCCCGTTCGACGGTCGAGAGCACTCGGTCGAACTCGTGCCGGTCCGCGTAGTACGGATCCGGTACGTCGGTCTGCTGGGGCCAGGCGTCGTCGTACCGCAGCAGGAGCGTCACCTTCGCGGCGTCGTCCATGGTCGGTGCCCACGAGCGCAGGATGCGTTCGTGGGAGCGGTCGAGTGCGACCACCAGATCGAGGTCCGGGAACCGGTCCGGATCGAACTGACGGGCGCGATGCCTGCTGCCATCGTATCCGCGCGCTGCGAGTGCTGCGATCGTGCGCTCGTCGGCGGGCTCGCCGACGTGCCAGTCGCCGGTGCCGGCGGACTCGACCTGGAACCGGTCGGCCATGCCGGCGTCCGCCGCGAGCTGGGCGAAGACGATGCCGGCCATGGGGGAGCGGCAGATGTTGCCGCTGCAGACGAACGAGACCCGGAAGGGGGCGTCGGCGTCCGGGGTCATGGGGACATCATGGCGCAGGGAGCGTCCGTCCGCGACGCTGCTGCTGTCGGGAGGCGCGGTGCCGGTCCGGTCGTCGGCCCGCCCCGACGGGGTGCTCGCCGACGGGTCGTCGGCGAGCGTCACGCGCGCGGGCGGTTCAGCACCGGCCGCACGAACAGCCCGATCAGCCACGCGAACACCGCGAGCACGAAGGCGCCGACGATGCCCCAGCCGAACGACTCGACCTGCAGCCCGAAGCCGAAGGCGTCCGAGATCCCGGCGACGATGAGCAGCAGGATCGCGTTCACGACGAAGGAGATGAGCCCGAGCGTGAGGATGTAGATCGGGAAGGCCACGATCCGGATCAGCGTGCCGATGACCGCGTTCACGAGGCCGAACACGAACGCCACGAGCAGGTAGGTGAGCACGGTGGCCGTGGTGCCGCCGTCGCCGAAGGGCGTGACGGAGACGCCGCTGACGATCAGCGTGGTGAGCCAGAGGGCGACGGCGTTGACGACGAGGCGGACGAGGAATCGCATGCGTCCATGATGCCCTCCGGTACCCGGATGGGCACCGCATCGCCGTTCACCCGGCCGGGTAGCCTGATCCCGTGACTGACGAGCGCGTGCACATCCGGCCCGAGATCGCCGTTCTCCCCGCCTACAAGCAGGGGCGCCAGGCCGCGGCCGACGCCTTCAAGCTGTCGAGCAACGAGAACCCGTTCCCGCCGCTGCCCGGCGTCGTCGAGGCCGTGCAGGCGCAGACCGCGTTCAACCGCTACCCCGACGCCACCGCCCTCGCCGTCCGGGCCGTGCTCGCGAACCGCTTCGGCACCACCGTCGACGAGGTCCACGTCGCCCCCGGCAGCGTCGCGATCCTCCACGAACTCGCCAAGGCCACCTCCGGCCCCGGCGACGAGATCGTCTACGCGTGGCGCTCCTTCGAGGCCTACCCGGGCGTCGTCACGGTCGCCGGTGCCACGAGCGTGCAGGTGCCGAACCGCCCCGACGGCGGACACGACCTCGACGCGATGGCCGCCGCCGTCACCGAGCGCACCCGGCTCGTGATCGTCTGCACGCCGAACAACCCGACCGGTCCGATCGTGACCGGCGCGGAGTTCGAGGCGTTCATGGCGCAGGTGCCCGCCACCGTGCTCGTGGTCCTCGACGAGGCCTACGCCGAGTTCGTCACCGAGCCGACCGCCGTCCGTGGTGCACCACTGCTCGAGCGGTACCCGAACCTCGTCGTGCTCCGCACCTTCTCGAAGGCGTACGGGCTGGCCGGACTCCGCGTCGGGTACGCCCTCGGCCCGGCGTACGTGCTCGATGCCGTACGCGCCTGCGCCATCCCGCTCTCGGTCACGGCGCAGGGCCAGGCGGCGGCGCTCGCGAGCCTCGAACGCGAGTCCGAACTGCTCGAGCGCGTGTCCGAGATCGCTGTCCTGCGGGACCACGTCGTCACGTCGCTCCGCGAGCAGGGCTGGGACGTGCCCGACGCCCAGGGCAACTTCGTGTGGCTGCCGACCGGCGAGCTGACGGCGCACGCGACGGAGCGCTTCGAGCAGGTCGGCATCATCGTCCGGGCCTTCGGGAACGAGGGCATCCGCATCTCGATCGGGGAGCACGAGGCTGTGGGAACGCTCCTCGAAACGGCACGGTCGCTTGTGGGGGACCTCCAGGCAGCCGAGTAGTCGCTGCCGCTACGCTGGCCCGCATGTCATTCCGCGCCGCGGCCCCCGCGACGACCACCGTCCGGCTCCTCGACCCCGAGGGTCGGTTCGTGGAGACCGACGAGAACGCCGAGTTCGCCGCCGCCGCGCGGGCGATCCCGGACGAGACCCTGCTGGCGATGCACCGCCGGATGGTCCTCACCCGTCGGTTCGACCACGCCGGTCACAACCTCCAGCGCACCGGTCAGCTCGGCCTCTGGGTGCCGAGCCACGGGCAGGAAGCCGCACAGACCGGTTCCGCCTTCGCCCTCCGTGCGCAGGACCACGTCTTCCCGTCCTACCGCGAGCACGCGGTCACGATGCACCGCGGCGTCGAGCCGATGGAGATCATCGCGATGTACCGCGGCCAGACGCACGGCGGGTGGGACCCGGACGAGCGCGGCAACACCCACATCTCCACCCTGGTGATCGGCTCGCAGACCCTGCACGCCACCGGGTACGCACTCGGGCAGAAGCTCGACGGCGACGTCGGCACGGGTGACCCCGACCGCGACGCGTGCTCGATCGTCTACTTCGGCGACGGCGCGACGAGCCAGGGCGACGTGAACGAGGCGTACGTGTTCTCGGCCTCGACGAAGGCCCCCGTCGTCTTCTTCCTGCAGAACAACCACTGGGCGATCTCGGTGCCGGTGTCGGTGCAGTCGCCGACCCCGCTCGTCGACCGTCCGCGCGGCTTCGGGATCCCGAGCGTCCTCATCGACGGCAACGACATCCTCGCCTCGTACACGGCCTCGGTCGTCGCCACCGACCACGCCCGCAGCGGCCAGGGCCCGGCGTTCATCGAGGCCGACACGTACCGCATCGGCGCGCACACGAGCTCCGACGACCCGAGCCGCTACCGCGCCGAGGGCGAGCTCGAGGACTGGGTCCGCCGCGACCCGATCGTCCGGTCCGAGGCGTACCTGCGCTCCAAGGGCGCGACCGACGAGCAGTTCGCCGCGTTCGACGAAGAGGGCGAGGACATCGCCGCCGACGTCCGCCGCCGCACCGTGGCCCTGACGCCGCCGTCCGTCGACGTCATGTTCGACAAGGTCTACCGCGAGCCGCACCCGCTGATCGCCGAGCAGAAGGCCTGGCTCGAACAGTACGAGGCCGGCTTCGAAGGGGGCGCCCACGCATGAGCACCACCGAGCAGCTCTTCGACTACACCCTGCGCTCCCACCCGGGCGCCGGTGAGGTCCCGAGCGACCCCACCCCGACCCTGACGATGGCCAAGGCGCTCAACGCCGGGCTCGCCGCCGCGATGCAGGCGGACGACAAGGTCCTGCTGATGGGCGAGGACATCGGCGCACTCGGCGGTGTGTTCCGCATCACCGAGGGCCTGCAGGAGAAGTTCGGCCCCGAGCGCGTGCGGGACACCCCGCTCGCCGAGGCCGGCATCATCGGCACCGCGATCGGTCTGGCCCTGCGCGGCTACCGCCCGGTCGTCGAGATCCAGTTCGACGGCTTCGTCTGGCCGGGCTTCGACCAGATCACCTCGCAGCTCGCGAAGATGGCGAACCGGCTGCCGGCGCACATGTCGCTGCCCGTCGTCATCCGCATCCCCTACGGCGGCCACATCGGTGCCGTGGAGCACCACCAGGAGTCGCCCGAGGCGTACTTCGCGCACACCCCGGGTCTCCGCGTGGTCAGCCCGAGCACGCCGAACGACGCCTACTGGATGATCCAGGAAGCAGTGGCCTCGAAGGACCCGGTCGTCTTCCTCGAGCCGAAGTCGCGCTACTGGCCGAAGGGTCAGGTGGACCTCGTCGACGGGCACGTCCCGATGCACACCACGCGCGTCGCCCGCACCGGCACCGAGGTCACCCTCGTCGGCCACGGCGCGATGGTCGCCACGCTCATGCAGGCGGCGGAGATCGCCGAGGGCGAGGGCACGAGCTGCGAGGTCATCGACCTCCGCTCCATCTCGCCGATCGACTGGGAGCCGCTCCTGGCGTCGGTCCGGAAGACCGGTCGTCTCGTCATCGCGCAAGAGGCCTCCGGCTTCGTCAGCGTCGGCAGCGAGATCGCCGCGACCGTCGCCGAGAAGGCGTTCTACACGATGCAGGCACCGCCGCTCCGGGTCTCCGGGTTCGACGTCCCGTTCCCGGTGTCGAAGCTTGAGCACCTGCACCTGCCGGACGCCGACCGCGTCCTCGAGGCCGTCGACCGCGCCCTCGCCTACTGACCTCCCTGTCCGAGCTCGACCAGAACGCCGAAGGAGCCGTAGTGGCCGTCGCCGAATTCCCCCTGCCCGACGTGGGTGAAGGCCTCACCGAGGCCGAGATCGTGCAGTGGCGCGTCGCGATCGGGGACGAGATCGCCGTCGACCAGGTCCTCGTCGAGATCGAGACGGCGAAGTCCCTCGTCGAGCTCCCGTCGCCGTTCTCCGGCACCGTCACCGGCCTGCTCGTCTCCGAGGGCGACACCGTCGAGGTCGGCAAGCCGATCATCCGTGTGGAGTCCGACGCGCAGGTCGCGTCCGGTGCGCCGCTCGCCGGCCCAGGAGGCGCGGCACACGTCGACCAGAGCGTCCCGACCTCGCCGGACGTCACCGCCACCCCGCCGGCACCGGCCGCGCCCGCCGCCCCGGTCGCGCAGACCCCCGCCGCACCCGCTCCGGTGAGTGCGCCGACCCCGCCGCGGGCCGCCGCGGCGCCCGCCACCGCTCCCGTGCAGCCCGCAGCCGCACCCGCCCAGCCGGTCGCCGTCGACGCTTCCGTCGTCGGCACGGACGAGTCCTCCGGCGCTGTCCTCGTCGGCTACGGCTCCGCGACCTCGTCGCCGTCCCGCCGGAAGCCGGGCGCCCGCCGGGCCGCAGCGCTCGCGGCCGAGGCGAGCCGCGCCTCCAGTGCCGACGCCGCAGCTGCCGCCGAAGCCGCCACCGACCCCGGTGAGGAGACCACCGCCGAAGCCATCTCCGCGCAGGGCTCCGGCTCGGCGCGCAAGCACGGTGTGGCGACCAACGTCCTGGCGAAGCCGCCGATCCGGAAGCTCGCGAAGGACCTCGGCGTCGAGCTGAGCGAGATCGTCGCGACCGGCCTCGCGGGCGAGGTCACCCGCGACGACGTCATCCGGCACGCGAAGCAGGCCAGCGTCTTCCGCAACATCGAGACGCCCGAGTGGGGCGACGTCCGCAGCGAGACGATCCCGGTCAAGGGCGTCCGCAAGGCCATCGCGACCGCGATGACCACGTCGGCGTTCACCGCACCGCACGTCTCGCTGTTCGTCGACGTGGATGCCACCCGCACGATGGAGTTCGTCAAGCGGCTGAAGTCCTCGCCGACGTTCGCGGGCGTGAAGGTGTCGCCGCTGCTCCTCGTGGCGAAGGCCGTGATCTGGGCGGTCCGCCGCAACCGTTCGGTGAACTCCACCTGGACCGACCGCGAGATCATCGTCCACCACTTCGTGAACCTCGGCATCGCCGCGGCCACCCCGCGCGGCCTCATCGTGCCGAACATCAAGGACGCGCAGGACATGTCCCTGCTCGAGCTCGCCCAGGCCCTCGAGCAGCTCACCCTGACCGCCCGCGACGGCAAGACCACTCCGGCGCAGATGGCGAACGGCACGGTGTCGATCACGAACATCGGCGTGTTCGGCATGGACACCGGTACCCCGATCCTCAACCCGGGCGAGGTCGCGATCGTGGCGATGGGTACGATCAAGCCGAAGCCGTGGGTCGTCGATGGCGAGGTCCGGTCGCGCATGGTGACGACGATCGGCGCCTCGTTCGACCACCGGGTCGTCGACGGCGACGTGGCGTCCCGCTTCGTGCACGACGTGGCCTCGGTGCTCGAGGAGCCGGCGCTGCTGCTCGACTAGCCGTCACCGCCGTTGCGGACTCCCGCATTCGTCGCGTGGTGTTCACACGGATGTCGGTGGGCGGCGGGATGATCGAGACATGGTCCACCAGCTCCTGATGCCCTCGCAGGAGATCCGAACGGATCGCCTCCTGCTCACCCCGCTGTCACCGGCGGACATCGACGACGTGCACGCGGTCTTCTCCGACGCCCGGACGTGGACCCACCTCCCCGCGGGACGGCACGCGGTGCGGGCCTCGACGGTCGACCTCGTCCAGCGCAAGATCGGCGGCCGGGCACGACACGGGCTCGGCTCGTGGGCGGTCCGCGCCGCGACCGACCACGCGTTCCTCGGTGTCGGCGGCGTGGACATGACCGCGGCCGGGGTGTGGAACCTCGGCTACCGGTTGGCACCGGCGGCGTGGGGCAACGGCTACGCGACGGAGATCGCACTCGCGGCGGTGGCTGCCGCGGCGGACGTCGCTCCCGACGTCGCGGTCACCGGGCGGGTGCTGACGAACAACCCGGCCTCGGCGGCCGTGCTCGACCGCGCGGGGCTGCAGCTGGTGTGGCAGGGCTCGACGTCGTCGACGCTGCCGGACGGTGTCGAGCGGCAGGTCTGGGCGGACCGGGCGCTCTCACGGACGCAGCGGGCCTGGCTCGTCGCGAACGCCTGACCCGCACCGGCAAGGAGCCCGACGGCCCCGAGCCGCACCGGTCAGGAGCCCAACGGCCCCGAGCCGTCGTCCCCGGTCGCGAGGGCAGCCGCACCCACGCAGAGCAGCAGGAGCACGGCGGCGAGCGGCGCCACGGCGACCGGCCCCACCGTCAGCAGCAGGACCGCCACGAGGGCGACGACCGCCAGCACGACGGGCCTCACCCGAGGGCCCCGAACAGGGTTTCGGCCTCGTGCGGCAGCTCCGTGCGCAGCGACCACTGCACGGTGTTCCAGTCGTGCCCGCTCCCCGGCGCGAACGCGACCACGGTGTCCGCGCCGGCCGCCCGGGCCGCACTGCCGAGTGCCCGAGCGTTCCGACTGAACTGGTGGTCGGCGGACCCGGCCGTGAGCCAGAGCGCGTGACCGCCGAGGCCGTTCGCCCGCATCTGCGCGATCGGGGCGGCGGCTTTCCACCGGGCCACCGACCCACCGAACGCCTGGTCGGCGCTGTGCCGCGGGTTCTGGTCGATCGGCTGCAGTTCGCTGGAGATCGCCAGCGCGGTGCCGAACGACCCCGGGTCGGCGGTGACGAACTGCATCGCGCAGGTCGCCCCCTGCGAGAACCCGACGAGGCCCCAGGCGTGCCGGTCCGGCGTCGCCGGGAGGTGCGCTGCGATCCAGGCGGGCACGTCCTCGGTGACGTAGGTCGCGGACTTCCCGAGCGTCGAGTCGACGCACATCGGGTTCCGACCGGGAGCCGACAGCTGGTCGACGGACACGACGATCGGTGCCGATCCGTGGTGCGCGGCCGCGTAGGCGTCGAGCACGGTCCCCATCTGCCCGGCGGTGAACATGTCGCTCGGCGCCCCGGGCTGCCCGGCGAACGCGAGGACGACCGGCAGGCGTGCCGGGTCCCGGACGAGCGCGGCCGGCGGCAGGTAGACGACGGCGGGGCGGGCCGGGAAGCCGGAGCGGGTCCCGGGGATGTCCACCGTCCGGACCTCGCCGTGCGCCGGGAGCGCCGCTGCCGGAGCCGCGTGCAGGTCGAGCGCCGGGTACGGGTCGCTCTGCACCACGGTGCCGAGGGTCGGGTACTTGGCGAACTCGACGTTCACCCCGAGTGCGGGGACGAGCAGCGCCGCCGGGACGAGCACGGCGGCGAGCACCCGGCGTCCGCGACCGCCCTGCACGATGCCGGTGACCGCCAGGGCGAGTGCGGCGGTGGCGATCGCGACCCACATCCGCGTGACCGGACTCAGGGCGACGCCGAACAGGTTCAGGACGTCGCTCAGGACCCAGCAGACGAGGAGCACGGCGACGGCGGCCCCGACGGCGACCACGGCGCGCAGCCGGACGGCACGCCAGGCGGACCCGGACCGGGTGTGCCGGAGAGCGGGCAGCAGCACCGCGACGGCGAGCACCGCGAACGCGATGTCCACCGGGACGAGCTTCGACGGCGCCTGCAGCTGGGTGGCGAGCAGCCACTCGGTCGGACTCACGAGCGCGCCGCACCCGCGGCACGGGCCTCGGCCACCGCTCGGGCGTCCGCCGCCGCACGGTGCGCCTGCCGGAGCGCCCACAGGTGCTTCGGGCGCAGGCCCGGCACGTACGCCGACGCCAGGGCCCGGGCGACCCGCGGCACGTGCAACGGCGTCGGGACGACCAACCACAGGGACTCGTGCCGCGCGCCGAACTTCTCCTTGAAGCGCTGCAGCGACCGGAACCCGTACACCGGCTCGAGCACGCGGGCGAGGAGCACCGACCCACGGACGACCAGCGACCGGGCCCCGGCGTGGGCGGCCAGCGGCGTGCCGGAGAGGCTGATCGTGGTGAGGCCGGCCTCGCGGGCACGGAGCGCCGTCCGGGCGATGAGGAACTCCATCACCCCGGGCATCCCGTCGTCACCGCGGCGCATGACGTCGAGCGTGTAGCCGGTCAGCGCTCCCCGCTCGTGGACGGGCAGCCAGCTCGTGACCGCGGTGACGTGCCCGTCGGCGTCGACGGCGAGCATGAGCCGGACGTCCGGGTCGTCGAGCTCGCGGAACCCACCGAGCGTGAAGCCCATCTCCGGCAGACGCCGATCGGCGGCCCACCGCGTGCAGATCGCCTCGACCTCGGCACGACGGCCGGCGTCGAGCGCGTCGAGGGTGGTCCACTCGTCGCGGAGGCCCTCGCGGTCGGCCCGGTTCGACGCGGTCCGGAGGTCCTGCCGCTTCTTGCCGCGCAGGTCGAACGTCGTCACGTCGAGCACGCACTCGACGCCCACCGGCAGCGCGGTCCACCCCTCGGCACCGAGGATCGCGCGGACGGGTTCGTGGACGCTCGTGAATGCGGGCACCCAGCCGTTGCGCTCGCAGAACGTGGTGAAGCCGGCGAGGACATCGGCGCGGTCGGCGGTGGCGCACGCCGGGTCCGAGACGGCGAGGGCGACCTCGCCGCGCACCCGGTAGGCCACGGCGCCGCGTCCGTCCGGGTGGGTCCAGGTCGCGTTCCCGCGCCAGGTGCCCATGTGCCCGAGGGTCCCGGCGTCGCCGTCGCGGAGCATCTCGACGAGGTCGTCACGGCGTGCACCGGCGGCCCGGAACCGCGCCCGGACGAGCCGCGGTCGGAGGAGGAGCACGGCGAGCAGCACGGCGGCTGGCACGATCCACGCGCCGAGCAGGGTGACCTGCCACTCGATCGCGTCGAGTCCGAGCCCCTGCCACTGCACCGCGTCGTCCTTGACCGGCTCGATGAGGAAGACGTCGGCGAGCACGACCGTGAGCGTCAGGAGCACGCCGATCGCCAGCGCGATGCCCGTCCGGCGACCGCGGTGCACGAGCCAGGCGGCCAGGAGCAGCAGCACCCCGACGACGACCACGGAACGGTCCGGCATCGCGTCGGCGAACGGCGAGAGCACGCCGTCCGGGTCCGGCACGATCGGGGTCACCAGGGTGCCGGCACCGAGCGCGATGAGGGCGCTCACCACGACCGTCCGTGCGGTGACACGGGTGGTGCGGCTCTGGGGCCTGGAGGCGCGGCGCACGATCCACGCGCCGGCTGCGGTCCCGAGCAGGGTCGCCAGTGCGCGGGCCAGGTCCGACCCGTGGCCCGCGAAGAGCACGAGGGTCAGCACCACGGTCCAGAGCGCGGCGCGCGTCCGCCAGCGGCGCTGCGCGGGCATCGCCGCGGACGCGGCCCCGAGCAACGCGGCGGCGACGACGGAGGGGGCGAAGAGCGGCTGTCCGACGGCGAACTCGGCGTGTGCCTCGCCCAGCGCCGAACCGATCGTGACGGTGAGGAGGGTGGCGAGGACCCCGAGCAGCGGCGCGCCGACCCCGATCACGAGCGTCCGGAGCGATCCGAGGGAGCGCTCGGCGAGGACGGTCGTCAGGACCACCGCCACGAGGGCGAGGCACGCGACGGGCGGGTGGTGCGGGAAGTCCGGCTCGGAGTGGGCCATCCGCGCGGTCACGACGAGCGCGACCGCGACCACCGCCACGGCGACGGAGACGGGGGATCGACGGAGTCGTCCGAGGAGCGCTGCTGGTGCCACGGTCCCATCCCAGCCGATCGCCCCCGCCGGGGCATCGCTCCACGGCGTGAACCGCGATGGCCGATCGGCCAGGACGGGCTGGCTCCGAGGATGACCGTCAGACCGCCCGGGCAGCCGGCACGTGCTCCACCGGCAGCCGCAGGTGCAGTGCGAACCCGTCGTCCGGCTGCGGGCCCGACTCCATGCTGCCGCCGAGGAGCGACGCCCGCTCCCCGAGTCCGATCAGGCCGAGCCCGGACCCCGGCAGTTCGAGGCGTTCGGAACGCGCCGGGCCGTTCACGACGTCGACGAGGACGTGCTCGCCGTGGATCCGGCCACTCACCCGGACGGTCGCGTCGGGGGCGTGCTTGCGGACGTTCGTCAGCCCCTCCTGCACGAACCGGTAGACCGCGCGCTGGAGCGGCTGGGCGAGGGTGTCCGGCAGGTCGACGGTCGTGCTCGTCTCGAGCCCGCTCTCCGCGATGAGCCGGGGGAGGTCGGTGAGCACCGGCTGGGGCGCGATCTCGCGGTCGGTGCCGCCGGAGGCGCGGAGCACCTGCACCATCTCGCGGAGCTCCTGCAGGGTGACCACGCACAGCTGCCGGATCGTCCGGGCGAACCCGCGCTCGGCCTCGTCGCGGCCGGCCATCTGCATCGCACCGGCCTGCACCGCGATGAGGGTCACCTGGTGCGAGACGACGTCGTGCATCTCCCGCGCGAGCAGCGCCCGCTCGCGGGACAGGGCGACGGCCGCGGCCTGCCGGCGTTCGTCCTCGCGGGCCCGGCGGGACTCGACGAGCTGGTCGGTCAGCCGCGCACGGGTCTGCACGAGCAGCCCGACGGCGAGCGGTCCGAGCGCGAAGATGAGCGCGTAGACGACGGAGACGACGATCTCGTCGAGGGTCTGCGGCGGCCCGACGAACCCGCTGAAGCCGACGAACTGCACCAGCGCGGCGAGGAGCATCAGCCACCGGCGGCTCGTGCGCTCCCCGAGGGTGAACAGCGCCACGCTCGCCGCCACCACCGCGGAACCGACGAACAACCCGGGCACCGTTAGGGCGAACGCGAGCACGGGGAAGCGACGACGGAGCAACAGGGCGGCGGCCGCGAGCAGCGACAACCACGTCTCGAGTGCGGTCGCCCCGGAGATGTCCAGCACGGCGTCCGCGACGGCGGCGGCGATGAACAGGGCGTCGACCAGCCACCACGGTGCACGGTGGGTGCGCGCCCACCGCAGGCCGACGTCGACGAGGCGGTCGAGCCTCCCGTCGGTCGCCGCGAGCACCCGCCGGACGCGCCCCGACCGCTGCGTGTCAGCCATCCAGCAGTCCTGCCTCGGCCGCGCGCAGCGCGAGCTGGACGCGCGTCGGGACGCCGAACGCGGCGAGCAGCGACCGGATGTCCTCCTTGACGGTCCCGGTGCTCACACCGAGCCGTCGGCCGATGTCCGGGTTGCTGATGCCGTCCGCGACGAGCCGGAGCACCGCGTGCTCGCGCTCGCTGACGGACGGCGCGGGGGCCGCCGGACGTGCCGCGAACAGCCGGGTCCGGTCGACGCCCGGTGCCAGCACGACCCCGCCGCGGGCGAGGACCCGGACGTACTCGGCCAGGCCCTCGGGGTCGGTGTCCTTGAGCAGGAAGCCGGCGGCGCCCAGCTCCATCGCCCGGCCGACGTACTCGTCGGTGTCGAAGGTCGTGAGCATCGCGACCGCCGGTGGTTCGGGGAAGGCCTGCAGCTCGCGGAGGACCTCGAGGCCGTTCACCCGCGGCATCCGCACGTCGAGGAGCACGACGTCGGGCGCGTGCGACCGGATGACCTGCACGGCGTCCACGTCCCCGGTGGTGGCGACGACGTCGATGTCCGGTGCGGCGCCGAGGATCAGCTCGAAGCCGTAGCGGACGAGCGTCTCGTCGTCGACGATCACCACGGTTGTCACGCGCGTCATCTTGTCATGCACGTTGGCGTTCCGAGGGGGACTCGCTACTGTGGCAGGCACTGGTCATGTCCGCGCATGACCACCCGCACGACCAGCGACGGAGCACGAGGACCGCATGACGAGCCGGATCACCGAGGGTGCCGAACCGAAGCACCAGCAGCTGCGGCGCATCCTCCTCGAGCTCGCCACGGTCCGGCTCGCACCCGGGGCGGCGATCCCGTCGGAACGCCAGCTCATCGCCGAGTACGGGGTGTCCCGGATCACCGTGCGCGAGGCCCTCGGTCAGCTCGTGAACGAGGGCTACCTCGAACGCGTGCGCGGCAAGGGCACCTTCGTGGCGCACCGCCCCGTGCAGTCGACGCTGCACCTGGCGTCCTTCACCGAGGAGATGCGGGCGATGGGGCACGTGCCGACGACCGTCGTGCTCGTGCGCGAGGAGCGGGTCCCGCCGTCCGACACCGCCGCGGCCCTGCGACTCGACCCCGACGTCGCGGCCTTCCACGTGAAGCGCCTGCGCATGGCCGACGGGGCGCCGGTGTCGATCGACGACGCCTGGCTCGTCGCGGACGCGTTCCCCGGGTTGCTCGAGCACGACCTGTCGGGGTCGGTCTACTCGATCATCGCGACCGAGTACGGCACGCCGATCGACCGCGCGCAGCAGACCGTGGCGGCGAACCCGGCGGCGGACGACGTGGCGACGCTGCTCGGCACGAAGACCGGGGCGCCGCTGCTGGAGTTCGACCGGGTGTCGTACGCGGGGGAGCGCCCCGTCGAACACACGCGGAGCTGGTACCGCTCGGACCGCTACCGGGTCCAGATGGAGGTCACGGCGCACGCGGTCGCGTAGCCGCCCGCCGAGACTCGGCCCGGCGGACACATTCGCGACCGATCGGGCCCGAAAGTGTCCGCGGAGCCGAGTCTCGCGGCAGGGTGTTGCGTGCTACGCCTCGAACAGGGTGTCGCCGTCGCGCACCGTGGTGCCGACCGCGTCCTGCGCGATCGAGTCCGGCGCGGAGCCGAGCACGACGACCGGGCAGATCGGCGAGTAGCCGGCGGCCGAGATCACCGAAGGGGTGAACCGGACGACCGGGTCGCCCGCGACGACGGTGTCACCCTCGGCCGCGATGAGCTCGAAGCCCTCGCCCGAGAGCTTCACGGTGTCGATGCCCACGTGCACGAGCACGTCGGTGCCCGCGGCGCCCTGCAGCGCGAAGGCGTGCGGGTGCAGCTTCACGATCGTGCCGTCGACGGGTGCGACCGCCGTTACGGCACCCTCGACCCCGGTCGGGTCCACCGCGACGCCGGCGCCGACGAGCTGCCCGGCGAAGACCGGGTCCGGCACGTCGGCGAGCGAGACGACCGGGCCCTGGAACGGGGTCCGGACGGCGGTCACAGCTCGTCCTGGATGTCCTGCGCGAGGTTGTCGGCGATCGGGCCGACGATGACCTGCCAGCCCGTGCCGCCCCCGACGACGGCCTGTGCGCCAGCGGCCTTGAGTGCGTCCTTGTCGACGAGGTCCCCGTCCTCGACCTCGACGCGCAGGCGCGTGATGCAGCCCTCGACCTCGTCGATGTTCTCGGCGCCACCCAGCGCGGCGATGATGTCAGCGGCCTTGATGTCAGCCATCGTTTCCTCCTCGTTACGAAAACGCGTGCCGGGTTGACAGGCGTGTGGTCGCGGTTCAGACTACGGAACTGGTCATGACCGGACAGGACCGGACCTGGCGACACCGCCGAGGTTACCTGCGCTGACTGTACGACTCAACTCACCCCGACAGCTCCACCCAACGACGAGAGGACCTCCGATGAGCACCACCACTGCCACGGATGTGCCGGAGAAGAAGACCCCGAAGAAGCAGTCGCGCGTCTTCGCCAACGCCCAGCGCCTCGGCCGGAGCCTGCTCCTGCCGATCGCGGTCATGCCGGCAGCGGGCATCCTGCTCCGCCTCGGCCAGGCCGACATGCTCGGAGCGATCCCCGGCTTCGAGAAGGGCGCGACGATCATCGCCGCCGCCGGCAACGGCGTCTTCACCTGGCTGCCGCTGCTCTTCGCCGTCGGCATCGCGATCGGCTGGGCGAAGAAGTCGGACGGCACCACGGCGCTCGCCGCGGTCGTCGGCTACATGGTCATGTACCAGGTGTTCGCGGCCATGTCCCCGATCGTGCTCGACGGGGTGAAGGACGCGAACGGCAACCAGGCCACGATCAACTTCGGTGTCCTCGGCGGCATCGTGATGGGGCTCGTGTCGGCGTTCCTCTGGGAGAAGTTCCACCGGACGAAGATGCCCGACTTCCTCGGCTTCTTCTCCGGGCGCCGCCTCGTGCCGATCCTCACCGCGGTCGCCGGTCTCCTCATCGCCGTCGTGATGTCGTTCTTCTACCGGTACTTCGACATCGCCCTGACCGCTGCCGGCCAGGCCGTGGCGGACAACGCCGTCATCGGTGGTGGCATCTTCGGGTTCGTCAACCGCATGCTCATCCCGATCGGCCTGCACCAGCTGCTGAACTTCTTCCCGTGGTTCCAGCTCGGCAGCTTCACCACCGGCGGCACGACGTACCACGGCGACATCGCCCGGTTCCTCGCCGGCGACCCGACCGCCGGCATCTTCCAGACCGGCTTCTTCCCGATCATGATGTTCGCCCTGCCCGCCGGTGCCCTGGCGATCTGGCGCAACGCCAAGCCGCAGAACCGCAAGCTCGTCGGCGGCATCATGCTCTCGGCCGCGCTCACCTCGTTCGTGACCGGGATCACCGAGCCCCTCGAGTACTCGTTCATGTTCGTCGCGTTCCCGCTCTACATCATCCACGCGGTGCTCACGGGTACCTCGCTGGCGCTGGTGAACGCGCTCGGGATCCACGACGGTTTCTCCTTCTCGGCCGGCGCGATCGACTTCGTGCTGAACTTCGGCAAGGCGGACGGAGCCATCTGGCTCATCCCGATCGGCCTCGGCTACGCGGTGATCTACTACTTCCTGTTCAGTTTCGTGATCAAGAAGTGGAACCTCCGCACGCCCGGGCGTGAGGACGACACGATCGCGGAGAACACGATCGAGGCGGCCACGAAGCCGTAGCCGTCACCATGTGGCGGACGGGAGGCGCGGTGCCGGCTGACACCGCGCCTCCCGTCCGTCATCCGGCTGATACTGGTTTTGACAACCGTTATCAACTAGCCCTACGCTCGTCGACATGCACAACCGTCTCCTCGCCCTGCCGCTCGTCGCCGGCGCCGCCGCGCTCGCCCTGACGGGCTGCGCGACGTCCTCCGCCTCCGGCGACGCCTCGGGCGACGGCACCGTCCGGGTCGTCGCCTCCACCAACGTCTACGGCTCGATCGTCGAGGCGATCGGCGGCGACCACGTCTCCGTCACGAGCATCCTGGACGACCCGTCGCAGGACCCCCACTCGTTCGAGTCGAGCGCCACGACCCAGCTCGCGGTGTCCAAGGCCGACCTCCTCATCGAGAACGGCGGCGGGTACGACGACTTCATGACGACCCTCGCCGACGCGTCCAGTACGAAGGCGGACACGATCAACGTCGTCGAGCTCTCCGGCCTCGACAAGGGCGGCGACGCCGAGTTCAACGAGCACGTGTTCTACAGCTACCCGACGATGGTGAAGCTCGCCGACGACGTGGCGAAGCGCCTCGGTGACCTCGACCAGGCAGACGCGGACACCTTCACGAAGAACGCCGACGCCCTGACGACGAAGCTCGAGGGGCTCGAGGCGAAGACGGCCGAGCTCGAGAAGACGTACGGCGGCGAGAAGGTCGCGTACACCGAGCCGGTCCCGGGGTACCTCTTCGACGCGATCGGCCTCGACAACGTCACGCCGGACGCCTTCTCCGAGGCGATCGAGGAAGGCGACGACGTGCCGCCGGCGGCGCTCAACGACACGCTCAAGCTGTTCACGAACAAGACCGTGAAGCTCCTCGCCTACAACGACCAGACCTCCAGCCCGGAGACGGAGGAGGTCAAGAAGGCCGCCGACGAGAACGGCGTCCCGGTCGTCGGTGTCACGGAGACGCTCCCGAAGGGGGAGGATTACGTCTCGTGGCAGCAGGCGAACATCGACCAGGTGCAGGCAGCGCTCCAGAAGTGACGACCGTCTCCCACCCGACGACCGAGCGGACCGCCACTGCCCCGGGCAGTGGCGGTTCCGCCGTGCTCGAACTCCGCGACGCCGGGCTGTCGTACGGCTCCCGTGCACTCTGGTCGCACCTCGACCTCGACCTGGCGCCGGGCGAGTTCGTCGCGGTGCTCGGGCCGAACGGGGCGGGCAAGACCTCGCTCCTCCGCACGGTCCTCGGGCAGCAGCGGCTGACGAGCGGCACGATGTCGTTCCTCGGCCAGCCCGTCCGGCGCGGGCACCGCAAGATCGGGTACATCCCGCAGCAGCGCCTGATGGACGCGGGGACCCCGCTCCGGGCGCGGGACATGATCGCGCAGGGCGTGACCGGCTCCCGGTGGGGCATCAAGCCCGCGAGCCGTGCCGAACGGTCCCGGGTCGATCGCATCCTCGACGAGGTCGGGGCCACCGCGTTCGCGGACGCCCCGGTCGCCGAGCTGTCCGGCGGCGAGCAGCAGCGCACCCGGGTCGGGCAGGCCATCGCCGCCGACCCCGCGCTGCTCCTCTGCGACGAGCCGCTCATCTCGCTCGACCTCCGGCACCAGCGCGACGTCACCGAGCTCATCGATCGGCAGCGTCGGCAGCAGGACGCTGCCGTGCTGTTCGTCACCCACGACGTGAACCCGATCCTCGACGTCGTCGACCGGGTGCTCTACATCGCCGGCGGGCGGTTCCGGATCGGATCCCCCGACGAGGTCCTCCGCACGGACGTGCTCTCCGACCTGTACGGCACCCCCGTCGACGTCGTCCGCACGATGGGGCGGATCGTCATCGTCGGCGCGAACGACGCGCACGACCACCACTGCGACGCGGACCCGAACGCCGCGACGCCGGACGACGGGCGGATCTGATGGACATCTGGTCGCAGGTCTTCTCCTTCCAGGACTACGGCGAACTCGTCGTGCTCGTGCAGAACTCGATCTGGGCCGGCGCGGTGCTCGGCATCGTCGGCGGGCTCATCGGGCCGTTCGTCGTCGCCCGGAACATGCCCTTCGCCGTGCACGGCATCTCGGAGCTCTCGTTCGCCGGCGCCTCGGCATCGCTGCTGCTCGGGGTGAACGTGGTGACCGGGTCGCTCGTCGGGTCGGTGATCGCGGCGCTGCTCATCGGGCTGCTCGGGTCGAGGGCGCGGGACCGCAACTCGATCATCGCCGTGCTCATGCCGTTCGGCCTCGGCCTCGGCATCCTCTGCCTCGCGCTCTACAAGGGCCGCGCCGCGAACAAGTTCGGCCTGCTCACCGGGCAGATCGTCTCGGTCGACAACCCGCAGCTGACGTTCCTCGTCGTCGTCGCGGCGATCGTCGTCGTGACGCTGCTCGTGATCTGGCGCCCGCTGATGTTCTCGTCGGTCGACCCCGACGTGGCCGCTGCCGCCGGGGTGCCGGTCCGGACGCTGGCGCTCGTGTTCATGCTCGTGCTCGGACTCGCGACCGCGGTGTCGGTGCAGATCGTCGGCGCGCTGCTCGTGCTCTCGCTGCTCGTCACCCCCGCGGCCGCTGCCCTGCGCCTCAGCTCCCACCCGGTCGTCGTCCCGGTCCTGTCGACGGTGTTCGCCGTCGTCTCGGTCGTCGGCGGAATCCTGCTCGCCCTCGGCGGGGGGCTCCCCATCAGCCCGTACGTCACGACGATCTCGTTCGTGATCTGGGTGGTCTGCCGGATCGTCGGCGGACGCAAGGACAAGCGCGGACGCGACCGGATCGTGCGCCGTGACCAGCGTGACGGAGGCGCACCGCGCCTCCAGGCCGACGATGCGGACCACCGGGCCGCCGCCGGCCGGAAGGAAGGAGCGACCGCATGAACGCCGTGCAGAAGCCGAAGCGGAACACGTGGCAGCGCGAAGCGGTGCGCACCGCGTTGTCCAGCACCGAGGGGTTCGTCAGCGCGCAGGCGTTGCACCAGCACCTGCGGGACGACGGCTCCACGATCGGACTCGCGACCGTCTACCGGGCGCTCTCCGACCTGGCGACCGAGGGCGACGCCGACTCGCTGCAGCAGGACGGCGAGTCGCTGTACCGCGCGTGCACGACCGACGCGCACCACCACCACCTGATCTGCCGGAACTGCGGCCGCACGGTCGAGATCGAGGCGGACCCGGTGGAGCGGTGGGCGCAGGAGGTCGCGGCGGCGAACGGGTTCACGAACGCCAGCCACGTGGTGGACATCTTCGGGGAGTGCGCGTCCTGCACGGCCGCACGCACCGGCGCGTAGTCTCCGCCTCATGCACGTGATCCTGGTGCCCGGCTTCTGGCTCGACGCGAGCGCCTGGGAGGAGGTGGCCCCGGTGCTCCGAGCCGCGGGCCACTCGGTCGAGGCGATCACCCGCGACGGCGACACGCTCGACGAGCAGGTGGCCGCCCTGGTCGACAAGCTCGACGACGTCGCGACGCCGGACGAGCCCGTGGTGCTGGCGGGACACTCCGGCGCGGGGCCGATCGCGTACATGGCCGCCGACCAGCGGCCCTCGCTCGTCGCGCACCTGCTCTACGTCGACACCTTCCCGGGGCCCGAGGGCGGCTGCGTCAACGACGAGCTGCCCGTGGTGGACGGTGTCGTGCCGCTGCCCTCGTGGGACGTGTGGGAGCCGGCGACCGTGCGGGGGATGACACCGGCACTGCGGTCGGAGTTCGAGCACCGCGCGATCCCGGAGCCCGCTGCGGTGCCGTCCGACCGGTTCCACTACGCCGACGGCGCGCGGCACACGATCCCGGCGACGGTGATCACGTGCGAGATCCCGGCGGCGGACCTCGCGACGATGGTGGCCGACCACCAGGCCTGGGCAGCGGAGCTCGTGGCGACGGAGGAGCTCGCGATCCTCGGGCTCGAGACGGGGCACTGGCCGATGTTCACGGCGCCGCGGGAGCTCGGCGAGCTCATGGTGCAGGCGCTGGCGCCGAGGCCGGCCGAGGCGCCGTAGCGCGGGGCGCGCCTCCAGAGCGACCCACGCAGCTGCGGCAGTTTGCGACACGCCCGGTCGTCGCGTACGCTTGACCCTTGGTTCTCCGCGTTCGCGTGGCGAGCCCAGTTGTTCCAAGCCCTCCGACCGTCGCGTACGCCGCGGTCGCGCGGTGTCCACGGCCCCTTCGACAGGGATCGCGGGCCTGGGCGGTGCGCACAACCCCCTCGCTCCGTCGCTCGGCGACGCAGCGCGTGCGCGCCAGGCAAGTGACCTTGGGTGCGGCCGTCCGGTCGCACGGTACCTCAGGAGGAAACCATGGCAGCAGTGTGCCAGGTGACCGGAGCCACCCCCGGCTTCGGACACAACATCTCGCACTCGCACCGCCGGACGAAGCGTCGCTTCGACCCGAACGTGCAGAAGAAGACGTACTACGTGCCCTCGCTTCGTCGTAACGTCACGCTCACGCTCAGCGCGAAGGGCATCAAGGTGATCGACGCACGCGGCATCGAGTCCGTCGTCAAGGATCTCCTCGCCCGTGGGGAGAAGATCTGATGGCCAAGAAGGGTCAGGACGTTCGTCCGATCATCAAGCTCCGCTCCACGGCGGGCACCGGGTTCACCTACGTGACCAAGAAGAACCGTCGCAACAACCCGGACCGCCTCGTGCTCAAGAAGTACGACCCGGTGATCCGCAAGCACGTCGACTTCCGTGAGGAGCGCTAAGCATGGCGAAGAAGAGCAAGATCGCGAAGAACAACCAGCGCGCCGAGATCATCGCGCGCTACGCCGAGCGTCGTCTCGAGCTGAAGAAGGCCCTCGTGGACCCGAACGGCTCCGACGAGTCGCGTGAGGCCGCCCGCGTCGGCCTGCAGAAGCTCCCGCGCGACGCGTCGCCGGTCCGCTACCGCAACCGCGACGCCATCGACGGTCGCCCCCGTGGCCACCTCGGTGAGTTCGGCATCAGCCGTGTCCGCTTCCGCGACATGGCCCACCGTGGCGAGCTGCCGGGCATCACGAAGAGCTCCTGGTAAGCACCAGCTTCCGCGGACGCCCCGTCACCCCAGTGGTGGCGGGGCGTTCGCCGTTCCCGGGCCGTTTCGGGGGACATCTTCGTCACATCGGTCACTTCCGCCCCTCCAGTACCCCGACAACCCCGGAAATCCGGGCGAGTCGGCAGGTTTCGTCCCTAGTGGCTGGTACGTTCGACTCCGGTTCCGCAGGGCCTCGCGCCCACCGGCACCGTGGCACGGAGCACCCGCTCCGGGCGCCGGACGAGAAGTCGTCCGACCGATACTGCAAGAAGTCCGAGGAGGACATCCATGGCTGACAAGTCCCTGAACCGCACCGAGCTCGTCGCTGCCGTCGCCGCTGAGTCCGGCCAGAGCCAGGCCACCGTCAACGGCGTCGTCGACGCGCTCTTCTCCGTCGTCTCCGGCTCGGTCGCCGACGGCACCAAGGTCACGATCCCCGGTTGGATCGCCTTCGAGAAGACCCACCGTGCCGCCCGCACCGGCCGCAACCCGCAGACCGGCGAGGCCATCGAGATCGCCGCGAGCGACTCGGTCAAGGTCAGCGCCGGCTCGAAGCTCAAGGCTGCCGTCAAGTAAGACTGCTCCCGCGCCACGAAAGGGACGGCTTCGGCCGTCCCTTTCGTCGTTCCCGGCCTGCGCTGGGTCCGTGGTCGGTCCTCCACATCCAGGAGGCGCGGATCGCCCTCCACAGGTCGCCCCGCTCGATTCCGTGGCCGGGTAGGGCAGCGCCTAGGCTTGACGGGTGAATCGGATCGCGCGCATCGCCGGCCCCGCCGTGCTGCTGCTCGTCGGGTTCGTGTCACTCCTCGTCGCCCTCGTCATCGGGGGCGGCGCGAACGCCGCGCTCATCGCCGACCCCGGCGCCGTCGTCCGGTTCGGCTTGCCGATCGCCCGACTGGTGGTCGACCTCTCCGCCGCGGCCGCGATCGGTGGTCTCGCACTCGCGACCGTCGGGCTGTCCCGCACCGCGCCAGAGTGGAACCGCGCGATCGACGTGGCCGCCGGTGCGGCGGGTGTCTGGACCGTGTCGTCGGCCGTGACGACGTTCTTCACCTTCCTCAGCGTCGCCGGCTCGAGGATCAGCATCGACGAGCAGTTCGGGCAGTCGATGGGGGTGTTCCTCACGGGGACGGACCTCGGCCTCGCGTGGCTCGTCACCGTCCTCGTCGCCGCGGCCGTCACGGTGCTGTGCTTCGCCGTGCGCTCCCGCGGGATGGTCGCCCTGACCGCGGGCGTCGCGATGATCGGGCTCGTCCCGCTCGCCCAGCAGGGGCACGCCGCGGGCACGGCGAGCCACGACGCGGCCGTCACCGCACTCGGGCTGCACCTCGTCGGCGCCGCACTCTGGGTCGGCGGACTCGTGATGCTCGTGCTGTTGCGCCCGGTGATCGACGGCGACCGCCTGCCCGTCGTCGTCGGGCGCTACTCGAGCATCGCGCTCGGGTGCTTCGTGCTCGTCGCCGTGTCCGGTGTGGCCTCGGCGCAGATCCGGGTCGGGGCGCTCTCCAACCTCTTCACCGCGTACGGCGTCCTGGTGCTCGTGAAGATCGCGGCCATCGTCGCGATGGGTGTGCTCGGTGTCGTGCAGCGTCGACGGGCGATCCGTGCGCTCGGCACCGCCCGCGAGCGCCGTCGTCCGTTCTGGTTCCTCGTCGTGGCGGAGCTCGCCGTGATGGGCGTCGCCAGCGGGTTCGCCGCGGCGCTCGGCCGCACCGCGACCCCCGTCGACCAGGTCGCGCTGAGCAAGACCACGAACCCGTCGCCGGCCGAGCTGCTGACCGACGACGCCCTGCCGCACGCGCCGGGTGCCTGGGGATGGCTGACGGCGTGGAACATCGACCTGTTCTGGCTGATGGCCGCTGTCCTGCTCGCAGCGACCTACACCGCCGGCATCGTCCGCCTGCGTCGCGCCGGTGTGCGCTGGCCCGTGCGCCGGACGGTCGCCGCCGGCATCGCGATCGTGTCGCTCGTCGTCGCGACGTCGGGCTCGCTGCACACCTACGACCGCTTCCTCGTGTCCGCCAACGTCGGGTCGCACGTGCTCCTCGGGCTCGTCGTGCCGGCGCTCGTCTGGGCGTCGGCACCCGTGCAGCTCATCCGTGCCGCCGTGCACCCCCGCGACGACGGCAGCACCGGTGTCCGCGAGTGGACGGGCGTCCTGGTCGACAACCAGGCGGTGCGGTACCTCGTGCAGCCGTTCCCGGCGTTCCTGTTCCTGGCGGCGGCGTGGTGGGCGTTCTTCGTGACCGACGCACTCCGGTGGTCGGTCAGCGACTCGACGGGCCGCACCGTGATCGACGTCGGGTTCCTGCTCGTCGGGCTCCTCGCCGTCCCCACCCTGCTCACGCCGATCGCGGTCGGCTCCCGGCGCGCTTCGATGCCCGCGGCGCTCGTCCGGATCGCCGGGGCGGTGGTCGTCGCGGCCGGCCTGGTGTCGCTGGGCATCGCGATGCGCGGGCCGCTCGGGCTCCTGCAGGCGTCGTGGTTCGGTGCGATGGGCCGGACGTGGGGACCGGATCCGCTCGTCGACCAGGCCCGGGCGGGCGCCCTGCTCGTGGTCGCCGGTGTCGCCGTCGTCGTGACCGTCGTCGTGGTGGTGCTGGTCCGGGTGCGCCGTGCCGTGGCGGAGCCTGCCGTCGACGGACCGCGCAGCGACGACCGGGTGGCGACCCGATGAGCGTCGAGCTCAGTGCCGAGCAGCGGGCCGTCTTCGAGTACATCGAGCACACTCGCGACCACGTGTTCATCACCGGGCGTGCGGGCACGGGCAAGTCGACGCTCCTGAACCACCTGTCGTGGAACACCGAGAAGCAGGTCGTGATCTGCGCGCCGACCGGTGTCGCGGCGCTGAACGTCGGTGGGCAGACGATCCACTCGCTCTTCCGCCTGCCGATCGGGCTCATCGCCGACGCCGAACTCCGGCAGGGGCCCGACACCCGCAAGCTCCTCAACACGATCGACACCCTCGTGATCGACGAGGTCTCGATGGTGAACGCCGACCTCCTCGACGCGATGGACCGCTCGCTGCGCAAGGCCCGTGGGCGTCAGTTCGAGGCGTTCGGCGGCGTGCAGGTGGTCATGTTCGGCGACCCGTACCAGCTGCCGCCGGTGCCGGGCGACGGGGACGAGCGCGCGTACTTCACCGACCACTACCGCTCGATGTGGTTCTTCGACGCCAAGGTGTGGCTCGAGGCGGAGCTCAACATCGTCGAGCTCGCGACCGTCCACCGGCAGCGCGACGACGCCTTCGCCGCGATGCTGACGGCCGTGCGGCACGGGCGGGTGACGGCCGACGTCGCCGGGCAGCTCAACGCGGCGGGCGCCCGACCCGCTCCGGACGACGCGATCACCCTGGCGACCCGGAACGACACCGTGGCGCGCATCAACAAGGCCGCACTCGACCGGCTGCCCGGCAAGGTGCGGACCGCGCGGGCCGACGTCAACGGTGACTTCGGCGGACGGAACTTCCCGGCGGACGAAGCTCTCGAGTTGAAGCCCGGCGCGCACGTGATGTTCCTGCGCAACGACCCCGACCAGCGCTGGGTGAACGGCACCCTCGGGGTCGTGCAGACGATCCGCGACACCGTGTGGGTGGACGTCGACGGGGAGTCGTTCGAGGTCCAGCCGTCGGTGTGGGAGAAGTTCAAGTACTCCTACGACGCCGACAAGAAGGAACTCAAGAAGGACACCGTCGGCGAGTTCCAGCAGTTCCCGCTCCGGCTCGCGTGGGCGGTGACGATCCACAAGTCGCAGGGCAGCACCTACGACCGGGCGGTGGTCGACCTCGGCAACCGGGTGTTCAGCGCCGGGCAGACGTACGTGGCGCTGTCACGGCTGACCTCGCTCGAGGGGCTGTACCTCACGCGTCCGCTGCGGCCGCAGGACATCATCGTGGACCTCGACGTCCGGCGGTTCATGTCCGAGGCGCCGCGGGTGGTGGCGACGGAGCTCGAGGCGGCTCCCGCTCCCGCCCCGGACGCCGACGGCGGCGACTGACCCGCCCCCGCGCGACGGCCTAGGCGCGCGACGGCCGGGACGTGCGACGGCGCGGGCGCGCGGCGGCGCGGGCGTGCGGCGGCCCGGGCGTGCGACGGCACGGACGCACGACGCCCCGCCGGCCACGAGGGGCGGGCGGGGCGTCGGGACGCGCTGGATCAGGCCCGGGCGGTGTCCGCACGCAGCGCGCGGAGGTTCTCCTTGTCGGCGCCGAACGCCGTGAGGAGCATGATGACACCGACGATCGCGTGGAAGACGTTGTCGGTCGTGTTGAGCGCGAACACGTTCGCCGAGGTGTTCACGAACACGAAGCCGTAGACCGCCAGCACGACGAGGACGGCGCCCACGAGGACGTTCGCGTTCCGCGACCCGATCGTGTTGCCGAGCCCGACGATGAGCAGCACGGCCGCGAGCAGGACCCACAGCAGTGCCAGCGGCGGGTTGACGCCGAACGCGTTCCAGAGCATGCCGCCCTTGCGGCTGAAGAAGCCGGGGTCGCCGTCGGCGGCGAAGAAGAACCCGAGGATGCCCCAGATGAGGAGCAGCGCGCCCACGGTGAGCGCGAGACCGCGGTTCGGGGAAGCGGTGATGCTCGGTTCCTTGATGGCCACTTCGGTTTCCTCCTCGTACGCAGCCGACGCCGTGTACGTCGGTCCGGCGATGCGCGCCGGTGCGTTCGCCCGCGCGCGGCCGGTCGGTGCGTTGCCGGATCCGAAGGTCGCTGTCCCGCGGTTCCCAGGCTCCGACCGGCGTCCCAACGGTATCGTGTCGGACCCCGACCGTCCGAATCGCACGCGCGTGAACAGGCGTGCGACGACACCGACGACCAGCACCCCGAGGAGGACCAGCCCGGTGACCCGAACGCCCGAACGCAGCGCACCCGAGTCGCGTGGACCGAGCGTCTCACGGCGGTTGCGGTGGGGACTGTTGTCGGCTCTGGGGTTCGTGATCGTGCCTCTCGTCTACGCGGTGGCGGTGCTGACGCCGGTGGGGCAGCGGGTCGAGGACGCCGCACTCGGCGGAGTCCGGGAATCTGACCTGTTCTCGTCGGACACTGCCCTGAACGTCATCTCGGTACCGGTGATCCTGTTGCTCGTGGTCGTGATCGCCGCCGTCGCGCTCGCTCGGCGCCGGCTCGCAGTGGGGCTCGGAGCCGGTGTCGTCGTGCTCGCTTCGGCGGCCACCTCGACGCTCGTCAAGCGTATCGCCGAGCGCCCGGAGATCGCCCAGTCGACTACGCCGAACTCGTTCCCGTCCGGTCACGCCACGATCGCCCTCGCCGCCCTGTTCGCCGTGCTCATGGTCACGCCGCGTCGGTTCCGTCCGCTCGTCGTGATCGTCGGCGCCGCCTACGCGGTCTTCGTCGCGAACCAGACCGTGGTCTACGGCTGGCACCGGGTCAGCGACATCATCGGCGCGTGCGCGATCGCGCTCTTCTGGGTCGGGGCCGTGCGGGCGTTCGGACCACGGGTCGACCGTGGCGCGCGGGGCGACCGCGACGGCCACCGCGGTCCGCGTCGGTTGGTGACCTGGGTCCTCCTCGTCGCCACCGGGGTGACGTTCCTGGTCGGTGTCGCGGCGCTCGTGTACGGCATCTCGGGCGGGGCACACGACCACGGTGCGATCCTCGTCGCGGGCCGAATGGCGTCGAGCGCGAGCGTGCTGGCCGTCGTGACGATCGTGTGGATCGCCGACGGCATGCACCACGCGGCGCGGACGGACTCCGAGGCGATCCCCGGCCGGTAGCCATCGCATCCGTAAGGGTTACAGGCCTGTAACGCCTCCGGACCGGACGGCCGTTGTCCGACTAGCGTCGTCCACACGCCGGCCTCGGGAGCCGCCGTGGACGGGGAACACATGCGGGTGGAGCACACCCCGACGCGGGCACGTCGGGTCCGTGGCACCGTGGCCGCTGCCCTCGGGGCGCTCCTCGTCGCCACCGGGGTGCTCGTCCCCGCGACCTCCGCATCCGCCATGGTCCAGGTCCCGAACGGGCCGGCCGACGAAGGAACACCCGGTGGTACCGCCACGGCGATCGTGCAGAACCAGTCCGCCGGCACCGGGACCTGGACGATCACCGCGCCGCCCAACACGACGATCACGGCTGCGCAGTCGGTCCCCGCACCCGGGCTCGGACAGTTCACCTGCGTGCCCACGAACGGCGGGACGCAGGCGGCGTGCGGCGCCAGCACGTGGGGCACCGGCAACCAGGTCGCCATCACGATGACGATCGATCCGGCTTCGCCGCTCGGGACCGTCGCCGGTTCGTCCGAGATCAGCCCGTTCGAGGCAGCCGCGCCCTACTCGATCACGGTCGTCGCGCCCCCGGCCCCCGCTGCCCCCACCATCACCGCCCCGCCCGCGGGCGACGAGTCGATCGCGACGCAGCCGACGATCACCGGCACGAAGGTGGCCGGTGCGGCGGACACGACGGGAACGACCCTCGCGGCCACGATCGACGGCGAGCCGCTGTGCACGGTCGACCCGGCGACGACCCCGGACTGGTCGTGCACGCCGACCGAGCCGCTCGCGGTCGGAGAGCACACCATCAGCGCGACGCAGACGGACCGCTTCGGGCAGGTCTCCCCGGCGGTGACGAGCACGTTCACCGTCCTGGCGCCGGCCGGCCTCAGCGTGACCCAGGCCGGTGCGACGCAGCTCTACGCGGGCTTCCCGGCGATCCGGACGGTCACACTGGCCAACACCGGCGAGGGCGAGGCGAGAGGCGTCCTCCTCACCGCCGACACCGGCGGCCTGCAGGTCCCCGTGTGCGAGCTCGACGGCGCCACGATCGACTGCGCCGAGCTCGCCGCCGGGGTCGACCTCGGCACGATCGCTCCCGGCGACCGGCACGTCCTCCGGCTGACGGTCGCCGCCCGGTCCGGGACCGTCCCCGCATCGGCGTTCACCATCACGGCCCGAGCGTCCTCCACCACCGCGGCCGTCTCACCGGTCGAGTCCGGCAGCACCGTCCGCACGATCGCTCCCGGAGCGCCGGTGATCACCGCCCCGGGCAACCGCACGTCGACGACGGACCGCACACCCGAGGTCCGTGGCCGCGGCGTGATCCCGAACGCGGTGGTGACCGTCCGGCAGGGGGAGACCGTGGTCTGCACGGCCACCGCGACGCGGGCCACCTCCTTCGCCTGCACGCCGGAGCGCGCATTCGCCCTCGGCGCGGTCGCCCTGACGGCGAGCCAGACGTACGGTGGCGTCGAGTCCGCGCGCGCGTCGACCGCCTTCACCGTGACGGTCGCGACACCGGCCGCTCCAGGAGGCGCGGGTGGTCTCCCCGGCACCGGCGGCGGTTCCACGGGCGGGCCTGGCGGCGCCGGTGGCGGGACCGCGCCGACCGCGCCGAGCACACCCGGCAGTCCGAGCACAGGAGCCGGGAGCGGTTCCGGCGCCGGCCAGGGGGTCGGGTCGGGAGACGTGGGCGGCAGCACCGGCCCGTCGTCGCCGCCCTCGAGCACACCGCCCGCGCCGGGGGAGAACGCCGGCGCCGGCAACGGCAACGGCAGCGGGGGCGGCAGCGGCATCGGCGGTACGGACGACGGTCCGCTCGCGATGGACCTCCGCTTCGGCACGCAGCGCATCGTGCCCGGCACCGCAGCCGACATGCGGGGCACGCTGGGCCCGAACGCCTCCGGGGCGACCGTCGCGATCACGTTCGAGGCCCGGATCACCACTGGCATGGTCTACCGGAACGTGAACGTCGAGGTCGACGACTCCCCGCTCGACTGCACCGTCGCCACGAGCTCGTTCTCGTGCATGATCCCGCTCGACCCCGGGCAGCAGGCGGACGTCGACGTCCGGGTGTACGCCGACCCGGTGAACGCGCCGGACACCGCCGTCCAGCAGATCTCGCTCGCGTCGAACCGGGCGTCGCAGTCCAACGCGATGACGGTGACCACGGCCGTCGCGAAGGGCGAGACCGAGGCGTCGCAGCTGGCCGACCAGATCACGACCTTCAACGCGACGGAGTTCCCCGGCGCGATGGTGCCGCTCCTCGCGATGCTGCTCTTCGCGCTCGCCGCGACCGTCGTCGGCCGGCGGGCCACGAGCGGACCCGCCGCAGCGGCGACCGCCTCGCCGACCGGGTCCGGTCCGTCGGACGGGAACCGCGCCTCCAGTCCGACCGCCGCACCGAGCGGTCCGAGCGCCGCACCGAGCGGTCCGAGCGCCGCACCGAGCGGTCCGACCGGCCCCGCAACCGACCCGAGCCGACCCGCCACCGACCCACCGTCCGGGAGCAACCGATGACCCACACGACCGACGCCCCGACCGACGCACCCGGCGCTCCGACCGCGAAGCGCACCCGCAGGAACCCCGCGCCGGTCATCCTGCTCGTGGCGGTGGCCCTCCTGGCCGTGTACTACGTCGTGATCGGCCTCTCCGGAGCGCTCAAGACGACGACCGCCGTCCCGGTGAGCGGGTCGAACAGCCAGTCCGGCGACTACATGACCCTGCGGATGAGCGTGCAGGACGTCGACCTCTCGAACCGGGTGATGCAGGCGAACGTCCTGCCGATCCCGCACGGCTCGTTCGAGGGCGAGAAGGCCGGCGAGATCTCGCAGCCGCTGCGCATCGAGGTCTCGAGCGGCGGGGTGACGACGAGTGTCGTGACGTTCCCGGGGCAGTCGGTGGTGGACGCGACCTCGTTGACGCTGACGCTCGACCGCGGCGACACCTCGTACCCGTTCGACCAGCCGTTCGCGAACTTCCAGCTGAGCGTGCAGGACGACGATTCCGGGGACGCCGTGCCGTTCGAGGTGGACATGTCGAACTCCGCCCGGCCGTGGGTGATGAACGCCGAGCGGAGCGCCGCCGAGGTGCAGAGCGACCGCACCCTCGTCCCGATGCAGATCGACGGGCACCGAGACACCCTGAGCGTCGTGATCGTGTCGTTCTACATCATGGCGATCCTCTTCACGACGCTGATGGCCGTCGTGACGATCGGCAGCGCGATCCTCCGGCGGAAGCTCGAGTTCGCGAACGTGATCTGGCTGAGCGCCACGCTGCTGTCGTTCCCGGCGCTCCGATCGGCGATGCCCGGCGCCCCGCCGATCGGGACCACGCTCGACTTCGTCTTCCTCTTCCCCTGCCTGGCGCTGGTGGCGATCATGTTCGTGTGGACCGGCGCGTACATGCTGTGGCGGGAGTCGAAGGTGCTGCGGAACCGCGTGCTGGACGACGACGCCGCGTAGTCGCCGCTGGCGGGAATGCCTCGGCCTGCGCTACGTTGTACCGAGCAAGTCGATGCAAACGCATCGAAATCGCAGGCGGAGGGACTCCGCGGAAGGCGGCGCATCATGCAGTTCGGCATCTTCACGGTCAGTGACGTCACGACCGACCCGGTCACCGGCCGGACCCCCGACGACACCCAGCGGGTCCGCGACATCCTGACGATCGCCGAGCACGCCGACCAGGCCGGACTCGACGTCTTCGCCACCGGTGAGCACCACAACCCGCCGTTCGTCGCCTCGAGCCCGACGACGATGCTCGGCTACCTCGCCGGACGCACGAAGCACATCACGCTCTCGACGTCGACGACCCTCATCACCACGAACGACCCGGTGCGCATCGCCGAGGAGTACGCGATGCTCCAGGTCATCTCCGACGGCCGCATGGACCTCATGATGGGCCGCGGCAACACCGGGCCGGTCTACCCGTGGTTCGGGCAGGACATCCGCCAGGGCGTCAACCTCGCGATCGAGAACTACGCGCTCGTCCGCCAGCTCTGGGAGAACGACGTCGTCAACTGGCAGGGCAAGTTCCGCACGCCGCTGCAGGGCTTCACCTCGACCCCGCGTCCGCTCGACGGCGTCGCGCCCTTCGTGTGGCACGGGTCGATCCGCACGCCGGAGATCGCGGAGCAGGCCGCCTACTACGGTGACGGATTCCTCCACAACAACATCTTCTGGCCGATCCAGCACACCGAGCAGATGGTGGGCCTGTACCGCCAGCGCTTCGAGCACTACGGGCACGGCCGCGCCGACCAGGCGATCGTGGGGCTCGGTGGCCAGTTCTTCGCGCGGAAGAACTCGCAGGACGCCATCGACGAGTTCCGCCCGTACTTCGACAACGCCCCGGTCTACGGGCACGGCCCCTCGATGGAGGACTTCACCGAGCAGACCCCGCTCACGGTCGGTTCGCCGCAGCAGGTGATCGACCGGTACGCCGCCATGAAGGACCACGTCGGGCACTACCAGCGCCAGCTGTTCCTCGTCGACCACGCCGGGCTGCCGCTCAAGACGGTGCTCGAGCAGATCGACATCCTGGCTGAGGACATCGTCCCCGAGCTGCGGAAGATCAACGAGGAGGGCCGCCCGGAAGGCGTCCCCTCGAACCCGCCGTCGCACGCCGACCGCGTGGCCGCGGCGATGGCCGCCGGCACCCTGGGCAGCGACCACGTCGCCGCCGAGGACGAGTGGACGGGTGCGTCCGTCTGATCGCGTGACCGCTTGACGGACTGGAGGCGCGGTGCCAGCTGGTACCGCGCCTCCAGTCCGTCTCGGGTCGCCACCCACGTCGCCGTCGCGAGTCTCGGGCTACCGGACAGAACTCGCGCGTTCCTCGCGCGGAAGTGTCCGCGGGGCCGAGCCTCGCGGGTTGGTAGCGGCGCGGGCCGGGACGAGCTTCAGGCCGACCACGCACCCGACGATCCCGGCGATGAGCAGCAGGCGAAGTGCGGTCACGGGCTCCGCGCCGGTGGCCATGCCCCAGAGGACCGTGAGGGCCGCTCCGGTCCCCGTCCACACCGCGTAGGCGGTGCTGATCGGGATGTGCTTGAGCACGTACCCGAAGGCCCCGAGGCTCACCACGATGGTGATCGCGAAGACGATCGTCGGACGGGGCTCGGTGAAGCCGTCGCTCGCACCGAGGGCGGTGGCCCACACGGTCTCGAGCGCGGCGCTGACGAACAGGACGATCCACGGCACCTCAGCTCACCACCTTCAGGCCGACGACGCAGGCGACGAGCCCGAGCACGAGGGCGACCCGGGCGACGGACGCGGCCTCCTGCCTGCGGAGGATCGCGACGATCACGGTGAGCGATGCGCCGATGCCGACCCAGACCGCGTAGGCGGTGCCGACCGGGATCTCCTTCATGGCGAACGCCAGGCCCACCATGCTGAGTGCCATGCCGACGACGAACACGATCGTCGGCACGACCTTCTTGAAGCCGTTCGATGCGCTCAGTGCAGTGGCCCACACTGCCTCGAGCACGCCCGACAGGACGAGGACTGTCCACGCCACGACGGTCTCCCTTCGATCTCGATCCGCAAGTCGCACGACTGTGCGACAGCGAACTCCACGGTAGCACGAACTCGTACGACTGTGCGAGTATTGCCCCGTGGCCAGGAGCATCGACATCGAGGAACGACGTCGCTCCGTGTCCGAGGCGGCGTGGCGGGTCCTCGCCCGTGACGGCCTCGGCGCGCTGAGCGTGCGGAACGTCGCGGCCGAGGCCGGGCTGCCGCCGAGCACCGTCCGATACGTCTTCCCGACGCAGTCGAGCCTGCGCGAGCACACCATCACGCTCGTGTTCGACCGCACCCGGGAACGGATCGCCGCGATCCCCGACGGGCTGCCGAACCGCGAGCGCGCGCACCAGCTCCTGCTCGAGCTGCTGCCCCTCGACGACGAGCGGGTCATCGAGCTCGAGGTGTACCTGGCGCTCGCGAACGCGGCCCTCACGGACGCCGAACTGCGGCCGGCGCTCGACCTGGTCGTGGTCGAGATGCGGGAGTGGAGCGAGGAGGTGCTCGAGCTCGTGGGCGTCCCGGCGGCCGACCGCGAGTACGAGGCCCGCCGGCTGCACGCGCTGATCGACGGGCTCGCGATGCACCTCGTGCGGCTCGCCCCGGGGGAGTCCGGCGACTGGGCGATCGACGTGCTCGACCGGCACCTCGACGGGCTCGCGCGGCGCTCACCGTAGGAGCGCGCGAGCGGCCTATCCTTGCCCGGTGACGACGACCACGCCGCCGCAGCAGCGCCCCACCGCCGCGTCCCGCTCCCGGAGCCTCACCGGCCCCGGGCTGGTGCTGCTCGCCGTCGCCGTGCTCCTCGGGATCCGCCTGCTCTCGCCGGCCGTCGGCACCGCCGGTCTGCCCGACGTCGTGCAGGACTTCCTCACGCTCGCGATCAGCGTCGTCGTCGAGTCCCTGCCGTTCGTGGTGCTCGGCATCCTGCTGTCCATCGTCGTCGAGGTGTGGGTCCCCGTCGGCGCGCTCGAGAAGGTCCTGCCGCAGCGGCCGATCCCGCGGCGGGCCGTGATCTCCCTGATCGGCATGCTCTTCCCGGTGTGCGAGTGCGGGAACGTGCCCCTCGCCCGCGGCCTCATGATGCGCGGCTTCACGCCCGCCGAGGCCGTCACCTTCCTCGTCGCCGCCCCGATCCTCAACCCGCTCGTGATCATCAGCACCGCCCAGGCGTTCGGGTGGTCCGGCTGGATCCTGCCCGTGCGCATCGTCGGCGGCTTCGTCATCGCGAACCTCGTCGGCTGGATCGTCGCCGCGCACCGTCGTCCGACCGAGCTGCTGCTGCCCGCGTTCGAGGCCCGCTGCCGAGCGGCCGTCGGTGCCCCTCGGTCCCGGAACCGCTGGCGGGACAGCGCCGCGCAGTTCGGCGGCGAGACCGCGACGATGATGCCCGCGCTGTTCGTCGGCGCCGGGCTCGCCGCAGCGATCCAGGTCGCCGTGCCCCGGTCCACGCTCGTGTCGATCGGCGCGAACCCGGTGCTCTCCGTCGCGGCGATGATGCTCCTCGCGATGACGGTCTCCCTGTGCTCGAACGTCGACGCCTTCTTCGCGCTGTCCTTCGCGTCGACGTTCCTCCCCGGGTCGATCACCGCGTTCCTCATCATCGGGCCGATCATCGACGTGAAGATGATCGCCCTGCTCCGGACGACGTTCCGTGCGCGCTTCCTGGTGCTGCTCGCCGTCGTCTGCGTCCTGTTCGCCGCGACCGTCGGGTTGGTGATGAATGTCCTCGTCTGAGTCCCGCCTGTCGTCGTCCCTCGGCCTCGGGTCCGTGCTCGCGGTGGCGCTGTGCACGCTGTGGCTCGCCCTCGCCGGACACCTCGACCTGTACATCAACCCGCGCTACTCGGTCTTCACGGTCGTGCTCGCGGCCGTCGCGGTGCCCGCGTCGATCGCCGGCCTGGTGGTGACCGCGCGCGGACACGGGCACGATCACGACGAGGGGCACGACCACCGCCCAGGAGGCGCGGCTCGGCGCACACGGATCGTCCTCAGCGGCGTGGCCGCCCTCGTCACCGTCGGGGTCACCGCCGCCATGCTGGTCCTGCCCCCGACGACGCTGTCCGCACGCACGGCACAGCAGCGGAGCGTCGACTCGGCGACCCTGTCGAACGCCACCGGGTCCCAGGCCGCGGTGTCCCTGCTCGGCAGCACCTCGGTCGACACCTCCGAGTACGGCGTCAAGGACTGGGCCGCCCTCATCCGGCAGACGACCGACACCACGTCGCTCGTCGGCAAGCGGGTCGACCTGACGGGCTTCGTCGTCCCGGGCGCGGACGGTTCCTTCACCCTCACCCGGTTCGTGATCAGCTGCTGCGCGGTGGACGCCCAACCCGTCGGGATCGGGGTCGACACCGACGGGACGGTCCCGGCCCAGGGTGCATGGGTCCGGGTCCGCGGAGCGCTCGCCGCCAACCCGGACCAGTCCGCCGACGCCCGCATCGTCATCCGCGCCGCCACGGTGCGGGGCGTCGAGCAGCCCGAGGACCCGTATGAGTACTGAGCTGCGAGAACGCCCCCGGAACCGCTTCCGCCGTCGACTCGTCGCGACCGTGCTGGTGTTCGTCGTCGTCGGCACCGCGGCCGCGGTCGTCGGGTCGCAGCAGGGCCCACGGCTGCGCGACGTGTCGTACGACGCCTCCGGCCTGGTGTCCCGACCGGCACAGCGCGTGATCCTCACCGCGAACCAGGCGATCGAGCGCGTGTCGGCGCGGGACGTCCGGGTCAGTCCGGCAGCGGCGCACACCGTGACGTCGAGCGGCAACACCATCGCGGTCGAGTTCACCGGACCCCTGGCCTACGACCGCTCGTACGAGATCTCGGTCGCGGGCGTCCGGGCGCCGGGGCAGCGCGCGACCGCCGACCTCCGCACCTCGATCCGCACGGGCACCACGGACGTGCTCGCGCTGGTCCCGGGTGGCGCCGGCGGGAAGGACCGCATCGTCCGCCGGTCCCTCGACGCCGGGGGAGCGACCACCGTGTACGAGGGCGCCGGCATCTCGGAGTACGTCCGCCTCGGCCGGTCGCTCGTCGTGGTGAGCGGCACGGACGCCGGGTCGTCGGTCGACATCGTGCCGCTCGCCGGCGGGGTGCAGGACGAGGACCTCCCGGTCGAGCACCTGACGCTCCCGACCGCCGAGGGACGCGTCACGGCCCTGCACGCCGCCGACGACGGCGCCTCGTTCGGCTTCGAGTACGCCGACACGTCCACCGGCCAGTCGCGCAACGTCGGGCTCTACGTCGTCGACATGACCGGCACCCACCTGCCGACCGCGATCGACGCGAGCGGGAAGCCGAGGACGGGGGCGGTCCCGATGAGCGTCGGGCAGTGGGCCTACGTGCCCCGCACGGAGAGCGCCCTCGTCCGCACCGGCAGCGACGACCTCGTGCTCGTCGACATGAGCGGGCGGACCGACCCCGTCCGGCTGGGGAGCGCCACGTACCTGCACGGCTTCGTCGGCACCGGCACCACGGCGGTGGTCGAGACCGGCACGGGGATCGTCCGCCTCGACCTGACGGACGGGAAGCGCACCGCGCTGCGGGCGCCGGCCGGCAGCACCGACGCGGCGTACCTCGGCCGGATCGCCCCGCTCACCGACGACGGCTACCTGCGCGTGGTGGGCGACGTGCGTGCCGACGGGACACTCGCGCAACGCATCGTGCGCGTGGAGGGGAGCCGCGCCTCCAGGCTGCCCGTCTCCGTCCCCGACGACGCGAGCGTCACGGCCGTCTGCCCGTCCCCGAACGGGCAGTTCGTCGCCGTGGCGACGAAGTCGGCCGGCGGTGTGCTCGTGAGCATCGTCGACGCGGCGTCCGGCGCGCTCGAGGCGAGCGTCGTCGCCGGGTCCGTGGACTGGTGCACGGCGCTGCCGTCCGGCGACGAGGTCGGTTAGCGGCGGAGCGTCTGCTTCGGGTACTCCCCGAACCGACGCAGGTACTCGCCCGAGAAGCGGCCCATGTGCGTGAAACCCCACCGGGCGGCGACATCCGCGACGGAGACCTGACCGACGTGGGAGGCCACGAGGTCCTCGTGGGCGCGACGGAGGCGGACCTCTCGCAGGTACTGCATCGGCGACCGGTCCAGGGTGCGTTGGAACGCCTCCTGCAGCCCGCGGACGCTGAGGTCGGAAGCCCGTGCGAGGTCCGACACCGTCAACGGCTCGTGCGCGTGGGCGTGCAGGTACTCGACGGCCGCCCGGATGCGTGCGTTGCGGTGCTGTCCCCATCCCGCCGGGACCGCCTCGGCGCGGAACCGGTACAGGTCGAGGAGCGCCGACGCGACCCCGCGCTGCGCCTCGTGCCAGGCGAGCGACTCGTTCCCCGACGTGCGCAGTGCCTGCACGGACTGCGCGACCGCTCGGCGCCACTCGGCGATCGCCGCGGGCGTCGGCGGCGTCGTCCGGTCGAAGTCGACCGTGCGGTCGACGAGGTACCGCTCCGACGCGACGTCGAGCACGAGGTCACGGTCGAGGTGCACGAGCCGCTGGTCCCAGTCGCGGTAGTCCATGTCGAAGCGTCGCTCGATCGGGAACAGTGTCGGGACACCGTGCTGCAGGCGGATCTCGTCGCGGCCGACGTCGATGGACGCGGAGCCGCTGTCGATCCACTGGACGACGACCTCGCCCTCGACGGCGACGTCCCCGCGGAGCGATCCGTGCATCTGTGACCGTCGGATGCTCATCCGCTCGTCGCCGATCCCGACGTAGCGGTACCAGTAGTCGCCGTCGGTGCGGCCGGAGTGCCAAGCACGGCCGGCGTACATGCCGGCGAGGTCGGCGACAGCGGTGTCGGTGTCCGTCCCGGCGACGGACACGAGGGATGCGGGGCCCTCCTCCGCCGTGCTGCTCATGCATCGAGTCTGGCGTGAACGGCTGTGCCCGGCCCGCCAGCTGCGCCAGCCGGACGACCGGCTCGCGTTGTGGGGACAGACCGCTGCACGCACGGGAGGCGCGGTGCCAGCTGGCACCGCGCCTCCCGTCGCGTTGGTGGTCGCGTACTAGGCGAGCGTCGCCGCGTCGATCACGAAGCGGTAGCGGACGTCCGAGGACAGGACGCGCTCGTAGGCCTCGTTGATCTGGTCGGCGCTGATGAGCTCGGTCTCCGGCAGGATCCCGTGCTCGGCGCAGA
This sequence comes from Curtobacterium sp. 320, assembly GCF_031455235.1. NCBI lineage: Bacteria > Bacillati > Actinomycetota > Actinomycetes > Micrococcales > Microbacteriaceae > Curtobacterium > Curtobacterium sp. 320. The sequence continues at coordinate 60,509 of NZ_JAVDSI010000011.1, forward strand.
AGTCGAGCATCTCCTGGGTCTCGCGGATGCCGCCGATCGCGGACCCGGCCCAGCTCAGCCGGCGGGGGATCAGGGCGAACGCCGGGACCTCGAGCGGCTCGGACGGTGCGCCGACGTTGACGAGGGTGCCGTCGACCTTGAGGAGGCCGAGGTAGGCGCCCATCGGGATCTTCGCGGAGACCGTGTTGATGATCAGCTCGAAGGAGCTCGCGAGCTTCTCGAACGTCTCCGGGTCCTTCGTCGCGTAGTGGGCCTTCGCGCCGAAGCGGAGCGAGTCCTCCTGCTTGGAGGTGGTCTGCGACAGGACGGTGACCTCGGCGCCGAGTGCGACGGCGATCTTCACGGCCATGTGGCCGAGCCCGCCCATGCCGATCACGGCGACCTTCGAGCCGGGGCCGACGCCCCAGTGGTGCAGCGGCGAGTAGGTGGTGATGCCGGCGCACAGCAGCGGTGCGACCTTCTCGATGTCGAGCGACTCGGGGACGCGGAGGACGAAGTCCTCGTTCACGACGACGGCCTGCGAGTAGCCGCCCTGGGTGATGCTGCCGTCGGCGGGGTCGACGCCGGCGTAGGTCTGGATGTTGCCCTTGAGGCAGTACTGCTCCTCGCCCTTGACGCAGTTCTCGCACTCGCCGCAGGAGTTCACCATGCAGCCGACACCGACGCGGTCGCCGACCTGGTGCTTGGTGACGTTCTCCCCGACGGAGGTGACGTGGCCGACGATCTCGTGGCCGACGACCTGCGGGTACTGGATCTCGCCCCACTCGCCGCGGACGGTGTGGATGTCCGAGTGGCAGATGCCGGCGTAGGCGATGTCGATCTCGACGTCGTTCGGGCCGACGTCGCGACGGGTGATGGTGGTCTTGACGAGCGGCTCGGTGGCCGACGGTGCGGCGTACGCGTTGACGGTGCGCATGGTCTCCTCGTGGGTGGTGCGTCCGGGCCGGTTCCGGCCCTCCACCAGTGTGGTGGAGCGCGCCATCGGGTGGGAGGTCCCGTTGGGGCACCCCTGCACGGAATGCGGGCGTGTCGCGCGCGGGCGCCGGGCTCGCCGGGCTCGCCGTGCGTCAGGCCAGGCGGGCGAGCCGCTGGCCGGCGATCCGGGCGAAGCGCAGCGGGTCGGCGAGGGCGTCGTCCGGCTCGCCCGTCGTCTGCGTGGCCAGCACGGTGAGCGAGGCGGCAGCGTCGAAGTCGTCGAGCGCGGCGTCGATCGCCCCGGCCACGAGCATCGCCCGGGCACCCGGTGCGTGCGTCGACGCGAGGGTCCGCACCACGCTCGGCACCTTGCCGGCCGCGGACTGCCCGTCGTACCGGCCCTCGCCGGTGATCACGACGTCGGCGCCGTCGAGGAGCGCCGGGAGCCCGAGGACCTCGGCGACGGCGGCCGCTCCGCCCGCCAGCGTCGCACCCCAGGCGAGCAGTCCGAACCCGACACCGCCGGCCGCTCCGGCGCCGGGGGTCGTCGGGTCGACGTCGGGGAAGCAGCGCGCCCAGTCGGCCAGCCGGGCGTCGAAAGCGGCGATCCGTTCCGGTGCGATGCCCTTCTGCGGGCCGAACACCGCGGCGGCGCCGGTCGGTCCGAGCAGGGGCGAGGTCACGTCGGTCAGCACGATGCCGCCGTGCTCCGGCAGCCGGCGCATCCACGTGGTGTCGACGCCGGTGACGTCGTCGAGCAGCTCGGCGCCCTGACGCGGTCGCGGCGGGTGTTCGGGGACCGCGGGATCGATATGGATGAGTGCTCCCAGCCCGATCAGGGCGTCGGCACCGCCGTCGGTCGAGGCGCTGCCGCCGATGCCGAGCACGAGCCCGGTCGCGCCGTCGTCGAGGGCGGCGGCGATCGCCTCGCCGAAGCCCCGGCTCGTCGCGGTGTCGGGCAGGACCTCGGGCAGCAGGGGGAGCCCGCTCGTGGCGGCGAGCTCCACCACGGCGCGGCCGTCCGGCAGCTGCAGCCAGTGCGTGTCGACGGGGGTGCCGGCGGGACCGGTGACGGTGATCGGCACCCGGACGGTCAGCGGGATCGCCGTCTCGAAGGCCTCGAGCGTGCCCTCGCCGCCGTCCGCCATCGGTGCCAGGACGACCTCGTCGCCCGGACGTTCGGCGAGCCAGCCGTCGCGCACGGCCGCTGCGATCTCGGCCGCCGTCGCGGTCCCCTTGAACGAGTCCGGAGCCACCACGATGCGCACGGCACCACCGTAGCGGACGGCCCGTGCGCCGCACGGGGTCAGGGGGTGGTCAGCGAGTCGAGGAAGAGCGCCTCGGCCAGGGCCATGTGCTCGATCTCGGACGGGTCCACGCTCTCGTCCGCGCCGTGCACGTTCGCCGCCGGCTCCGACACCCCGGCCAGGATCACCTCGACGTCCGGGATCGCCCGCTCGAGCGTCGCGCACAGCGGGATCGAGCCGCCGCCGCCGAGCGACCCGACCGGGGCCCCGTCGTACGCCTCCGAGAGCGCCGCGCGGAACGCCGCCGACGACGGACCACCCTCGGCACGGAACCCGGCGCCCACCCCGGTGACCCGAGCCGTCACCTCGACGCCGGCCGGTGCGCGACGCAACAGGTGCGCGACGAGCAGCTCGCCGGCTGCCGCGGGGTCGACACCCGGCGGCACGCGGAGATTCAGCGCGGCACCGGCGGTCGCCTGCACGGACGGCGAGGACCCCGCGACCGCCGGGGCGTCGATGCCCACGACCGTGAGGGCCGGCCGTGCCCAGACCTGGGACGCCGGGTCCGCCGAGCCGATCGGCACGGCGCCGGCGAGCAGCCCGGCGTCGGCGGCGAACCGGTCGGCGTCGTACGGCAGGCCGTCCCAGGTCTGCGAGGCGTCGAGGCCGTCGACCGTGGTGTCGCCGACCTCGTCGCGGAGCGTGGCGAGGAGCGAGACCAGCACCGCGATCGCGTCCGGCGCCGCCCCGCCGAACATCCCGGAGTGCACGGTGCCCCGCAGCGCGCGGACCCGGAGCTCGACGAACGCGGTGCCCCGGAGCGTCGTCACGAGCGCCGGCACCCCGACCGCGGCGTTCCCGGCGTCCATCACGACGGCGGTGTCCACGTGCCGGAAGTCGGCGGCGTGCGACGACACGTACTGCTCGAGGCCGTCGGTGCCCTGCTCCTCCGAACCCTCGACGACCACGACGAGCCCGACCGGGAACGCCCCGTGCACGTCGAGCAGCGCCCGGAGTGCCACGAGGTGCGTGACGATCCCGCCCTTGCAGTCCGCCGCGCCGCGGCCGTACAGCCGCCCGTCCCGCGGTGTCAGGGTCCACGGATCGCTCGTCCAGGCCGCGAGGTCACCGGCGGGCTGCACGTCGTGGTGCGCGTAGAGCAGCACCGTCGGTGCCCCGGCCGGCGCGGGGTGGGTCGCGATGACCGCCTGCGAGCCGTCCGCGGTGGTGGCGAGTCGCGCCTCCAGGCCGAGGTCGCCGAACGCGACCCGCACAGCCTCCGCGACCCGGTGACAGTCGTCGAGCGACTGCACGGCGGGGTCGTGGACCGACGGGATCGCGACGAGCGCGGCGAGGTCGTCGAGCCCGGCGGGCATGCGGGCGCGGACGGCGGCGCGCAGCGGGGAGCTGCTCACGAGCGCCCGATCTCCCAGATCCGGAACTCGCCGGACGCGTCGACCGACTTCGACAGCCCGGTCAGCGACCCCTGCCCGATGACGTTCTCCTGCCCGGCGAGCAGCGGGATGAGCGGCACCGACTCGGCGGTGTCCTGCTGGATCTGCTCGATCTGGTGCTTCCGCTCGGCCGCGTCCGGCTCGACGGCCTGCGACGCGACGAGGCCGTTCACCGTGGCGTCGTCGAAGTGGTTCGCGAGCAGGTTCACGTCGGTCGCGCCGTACGCCGGGGTCAGGTACGACGAGGCGTCCGGGTAGTCCTGGAAGAAGCCGAGCTGGAACACGGGGTACTCGCCCTTGCCGACGTTCCCGACGTAGGTGTCCCAGCTGGCCGACTGCAGGTCGACCGTGAACAGGCCGGTGTCCTCGAGCTGCTGCTGGATGAGCGCGTACTCGTCGTCGGAGCCCGAGCCGTAGTGGTCGGTCGTGTACTCGATCGGCAGCCGCACCGGAGTGGTCACGCCGGCATCACGCAGGATCGACTTCGCGTCGGCGCCGTCGTACGCGTCCTCGAACGCCTCGGTGGCGCCCTGGAACCCGTTCGGCACGATCGAGTACGCCGGGGTGTAGGTGCCCTGGTAGACGTCCTTCGCGATCGCCTCGCGGTCGATCGTCGCCGCGACGGCCTGCCGGATCGCCTGCTTCTGCGCGGCGTCCTTCCCGGGCATCGTCTGCAGGTTGAACGCCAGGAACCGGACCTCGCCGGAGTCGCCGTGCACGGTCTGCAGCGAGTCGTCCGAGGACAGCGACGTCACCTCGGTCGGGGTGAGCTGGCGGTAGGCGACGTCGGCGTCGCCCTTCTGCACGGCGAGCTTGAGGTCCGCGGACTTCGTGTACTGCTTGATCGTCACGCTCTTCGTGGCCGGCGCGTCGCCGTCGTACCGAGTGTTCGCGGTGAGGGCGATCGTCGCCCCGCCGTCGGCGGCGTCCTGCAGCGCGTAGGGCCCGGAGCCCACGACCCCGTCGTTCGCGTGCACCTTCGTCGCGGAGAACACCTTCGAGTCCACGATCGCCCCCGCCATGCTCGCGAGCACGTACGGGAACGTCTGGTCGTCCGCCTGCTTCAGGGTGAACGTCACGGTGCTGCCCGACGCCGACACCGACGCCATGTTGGCCAGCAGCGAGCCCGGTCCGTTCGTCGACCCGAGGGACACCTGGCGCTCGAACGAGAACACCACGTCCTTCGCGGTCAGGTCGTCGCCGTTCGAGAACGTGAGGCCGTCCCGGATCTCGCACACGTAGTGCGTGCCGTCGGTGAAGTCGCAGGACTTCGCGACCTCGGGGCTGGTCGTGGTCTTCCCGGCGGGGTAGGTGAGCAGGTGCTGGTAGAGCTGCGTCTGCACCGTGTAGCTCCCGCGGTCCCAGGCGCCGGCCGGGTCGAGGGACGTCACGACGTCGGTGGTACCGACGACGAGCCCGTCGACGGCGTCCGTGCCGGACGAGCCGGTGGACGCGCAACCGGTGAGCACGGCGGCGGCGGTGGCGGTGAGCGCGATGGCGCTGAGGAGTCGGATCGTCATGGTCCTGAGGGAGTGGGGTGGTGCTTCGAGAGGGAGAAGCGGGCCGGGGGTGGTGGCCCGTCGGTCGCGAGGTCGGCGATCATGTCGCCGAGCAACGGAGCGAACTTGAAGCCGTGGCCGGAGAACCCGGTCGCGACCGTGACCGGACCTCGACGGTCGATCACGAAGTCCTCGTCGGGGGAGTTGTCGTACAGGCAGCTGATGAACGTCGGCTTCGTCGCGTCGACCCCCGGCACGTACCGGGCGACGTACGCCTGCAGGCGCTCGGCCTCGGCGGGCACGGGGGTGAAGTCGCGGTGGTCGGGGTCGACCACGGGGCCGGTGCCGTGGAACCCGACCTTGACGCCCTCGCCCGGGGTCAGCAGGCCGTACACGTCGTCGCCGTCGGCCCAGTGCACGAAGCTCGGCCACGCCTCGTCCGGCAGGTGGCTGGGGAAGTGGGCGGGCTGCTCCTGCGTGACACGGAGGGCCGGGAGGCGCGCCCCGCGTTCCGCGAGCAGGTCGCCCACCAGCGTGGGTGCCCACGACCCCACGGCCGCGAGCACCGAGGACGTGCGGTGGGTGGACCCGTCGGACAGCGCCACGGTCACCTCGTCGCCGTGGTCCTCGAGCCCGGTGACCCGGGTGTCGAAGCGGAGGTCGGCGAGCCCCGTGCGGTCGGCCAGCGTGAGGAACACCTCGATCGCGCGGTCGGACCGGATCCGCCCCGCGGTCGCGTGCGTCAGGACGTGCCCCTCGAACGCGATGCCCGGCCAGCGCTCGGCGGCGGCGTCCGGGCTGAGGGTCTCGTGGGGGATGCCGGCGTCCGCGAGCGCCGTGGCGATGGCGTCGACGACCGCGGGCCGCCCGTGGTCGACGGCGCCCGTCCGGACGATCAGCTCCTCGCCCGCCGCGGCCTCGAGCGCCTCCCACCGTGCGAGCGCCCGGGTGGTCAGTGCGACGTACTCGGCATCGGCGTAGCCCTGCCGGAAGATCCGGGTGGCGCCGTGCGACGACCCCCGGTGGTGACCCCGCTCGTGCTGCTCGGCGAGCACGACGCGCTCGCCGCGGAGCGTGAGGGCGTACGCGGTGGCGGCGCCGACGACCCCGCCGCCGATCACGACGTGCGTCGTCGTCCGGTCGCTCATGCCGTCGCTCCGGCTCGTCGGGCATCGGCCTCGCGTCGGGCCGGCATCATCGCCACCACGTCGGCCTCGCTCGGCGCACGGGCCGGGAAGCGTGCGGGGTCGTACCGGCTCGCGTCGCCGAGGGTGGTCGTCCCCGTGACGCTCAGCTCGGCGGCGATCCGGCCGAGACCGGGGCCGTGGGTGACGCCGGACTCGTTGTCCCCGCCGGCCACCACGAGTCCGGCGAGCTCGGGGACCGGGCCGACGATGAAGTTCCGGTCGGCGGTCATCGACACCACGCCCTGCGTCGGGGTCTCGTCCGCTCCGAGCACGCTCGCCGCCGCTGGCAGGAGCCGCGCGACGATCGGGTGCACGGAGGTCCGCATGGCGTCGAGCAGGTCCGTCCGGACCGGGCGGCGCGCGGGATCGGTGCCCCGGTCCGCGCCACCGACGTGCAGCGCCTCGTACCCGCTCCCGGCGCCGTAGGTCAGGCCGCCGCGGTGCTCCCGGATCCAGAGCCCCTCGAGCTCGGGGAGCATCAGGGTCGGCAGCGTGCCCGGCAGGCCGAACGGCTTCGTGACGAGGCGACTCGCGACCACGCGCACCGTCGGGAGTTCGCGACCGAGGGGTGCGAGCAGGGCGTTCGTCCAGCTGCCGGCGGCGAGGACGACCCGCGCGGCGTCGATGACCTCGCCGCCCGCGGTCCGGACGCCCGTGACGGAGCCGTCCCGCGCCTCCAGGCCCGCGACCGCGGTGTGCTCGCGGATATCGACGCCCTTCGCACGCAGCGCACCGACCAGCGCGGCGGCCGTGTCGGGCGCGCTGATCTGGATGCCGTCCGGGTGGAGGAATCCGGCGGTCACGGCGGACGGGTCGAGTCCGGGGACGAGGTCGGCCGCCTCGGCCGGGGTGAGCGTCCGTGCACCGGCCGGGCGCAGCGGGTGGTCCTCGAACGGCGGGATGTGGTCCGCGCGGCCCTGTTCGGTGACCGTCAGCCAGACGTTCCCGTTGCGGCGGTAGCCCGTCGGACCGTGGCCGGACTCGGCCAGCCGCCGGTAGAAGTCGATGCCGTACTGCTCGACGTCGCGTTCGGACTCGTTCCAGTACCAGGCGTACCCGGTCGCCCACTGGCCCACGAACCCGGCGCCCGCGGTCGTCGTGCCACCGGCTGCGGGGCCGCTGTCGACGAGGACGACGCGCTGCCCGAGGTCGGCGAGGTGCCACGCGGTGCTCAGACCGATGATGCCGGCGCCGACGACGACCGTGGGGGAGTCGGGGGAGGACATGACCAGATCGTAGTTGCCCGGCGTACCCGACAGGTGTCGTGCATGACGCCGTGTGACGCCGGGCGGCCGTCAGCCGTCGAACGCGTCGAGCACCGCAGCGGCGGACCGCGCGACGAGGGCGTCGTCGTAGGCGGTGTCGGGGGTGTTGCGGGTCGTGAGGACCGCGATGACGATCGGGCCGCCGTCCGGCCGGGTCACGCGTGCGACGTCGTTCCGGATGCCGCCCGCGCCGCCGGACTTGTCGACCACCGTCCAGCCGTCGGGAGCGCCTGCGCGGACGAGGGTGTCGCCGGTGGCGTTGCCGCTCATCCAGTGCTCGAGCAGCGCGGTGTCGGAGCGTCCGAGCGTCCGGCCGTCGAGCACCGCGGCGAGGGTCGCCGCGAACGCCGCCGGGGTCGTGGTGTCCTCGGTGCCGCCGGGCTCGATCGTGTTGAGGGCCGGTTCGTCGTGCACGACCTCGGTGGTGCGGTCCCCGAGCTCCGCCAGTGCTCGGTCGAGCCCCGCGGGGCCTCCGATGCGGTCGAGGACGAGGTTCAGGGCCAGGTTGTCGCTCTGCCGGACCGCGGCCTCGGCGAGCTGGGCGACCGTCAGGCCGTCGGCGACGTGCTCGCTCGTGACGGGGGAGTGGCCGGCAGCGGTGGCGTCCGCCGCACTCCAGTGCACCCGCTCGTCCCGGTCGGTGCCGTGCACCGCGCGGAGGAACTGCGCCGCCGCGAACGCCTTGAGGGTCGACGTGTAGCCGAAGCGGCGGTCGCCGTTGTACGCGACGGTCTCGCCGGTGGTCGTGTCGGTCGCGACGACGCCGACCGTGGCGTCGTACTCCCGCTCGAGGGCGGCGAGGGTGCGGGCGACGGCAGCCCGGTCGGCGGCGGTGATGGTCGGGGTCGGCGAGGGCGTCGGTGAGGACGTGGGTGTGCGCATCGGTGACGGTGCCGTCGCGGTGCTGCCCGGGCTCCCGCCGCTGCAGCCGGTCAGGGCGAGTGCGGCGACGATGCCGGCGACGAGTGGGGCGGTGGCGCGCATGGCAGCACTCTCGCGCGCGGCCCTGGACGGTGCCCGCACGCTCCGGGGCCACACGCAGAAGGGCCGCCCGGTCGGGCGGCCCTTCGTGTCGGAGCGAGTGACGGGAATCGAACCCGCGCTACCAGCTTGGGAAGCTGGAGTTCTACCATTGAACTACACTCGCGCACCCCGCTCAGCGGGACGTCGCAAGCCTAGCGGATTCTGCGCTGGACGCCAGCCGAGTGCCCGCCGAGCGTGGCGCTGCCGGCCCGCACCGCGCCTCCTGGCCGGACCCGTGTCTCCGCTGTGAGCCGGTCCGTCTGACGGACAGGTGTCGCCCCCGTGTGTACCGTCCAGGTGGATCGAGCGACCCGCGAACCCGAGGAGGACCCGGATGGTCAGACATCCCCTCATCGACGACGTGGTCGGCCCCGCGATCGTGGTCGACTCGGCCTCGCCGGTGGTGTGGCTGACCGAGGCGCTCGCCTCCCTGCTCCGTCGGGCATCCGAGTCCGGACGCTTCGTCGTCCTCCGCACCGGGCCCGGCTCCGCGCTCACACCGGCGCTCCGGCACGCCCTCGGCGCGTACGGGGCCGCGTGGGCCGTCACCGATCCCGACGGCACGCTCCGCGACGGACGGACCGGCGTCGCAGCCTCCCGCATCGAGGACTTCGTGCACCGCGGCCCCGAGCTCGTCGGCACCCCCTCGCCGGAACACCCCGTCGCGCGCGACTCGGTGCGGCAGATCAGCATCGACCTCACGCTGCGCCACCACGCCGAACGCGCGATCGACATCGGGTCCGCGATCGAGGCCCTGTGCGAGACGGTCGGCACCTGCCCGACGCGCTGGGGCACCGCCGAACCGCTCACCGTGCCGTGGGACCGCTGGGTCGTCACGCAGTACGCCAAGCACGAGGCCCCGGCGGTGTCGACGTCGTACGCCGTGGGCGAGGGCTTCTCGGCGACGATGACCGCGCACCTGCTCGACGGCGTGGTCGTCGAGACGATGTCCGCCGTGCTCACGATCCCCGAGGACGGCGCCGACCAGACGCTCGCGCCGCGGCTCCTCGACGCCGTGCACCGCGTCGCCGAGGACGTCGAACCCGTCTTCGGTGTGGTGATGCAGCGTCGTGGTGACGCCGACCACCTCGTCCGTGCCGTCTCGCACGGCGAACCCGCGCCGCTGGCGGTCGTGGTCGGGCCCGAGGCGACCGAGTTCCTCGACCGGGACGGCGTGTGGCCCCCGCCGCGCACGACCACCTCGACGTTCGGCGGCGGCGGTCTCGTCGTGCGCTTCGACGACGGCTGGGAAGCGCTCGAGGAGTTCCTCGACCGCATCGACGAGGACCGGTTCCTGCAGCTCGTCGGTGGCGCCCCGCTCGACCCGGCGCACGACGAGGGCACGCTGGACGGCCACGTCGGGGACGGTTCGCACGTGTTCGGCGGTCACCGTGCCCCGTGACGTCACCCTGCTCTGCCGCGGGCCGGTGGAGACGCGCGACGTCGCCGAGGCGCTGCTCCTGCACGACGAGTCCTGGGGTGTCCGGGCGCTCGACGACGGCCCGATGATGCAGGTCTGCCGGGACGCCACGCACCCCGTGATCACGGTGCTCGCGGTGCGGCGCGTGGACGCCCTCGACGAGGTCGAGCGGATCCTGCCGGACGCCCCGACGCTGTCGACGCCGCTGTGGTGGGTGGACACCGTGACGCCCGAGGGGGCGGACGGCGAGTCCGGGATCTCCGCCGCGCTCGAGGCCGCGATGGACCTCGACGCGGTCTGCATCGTCCACGGCGACTGAGCGGGCGCCGCGTCGCGCCGCGCCGCGTCAGTCGCGGTCGTGCATGGCGGCGAGGCGCTCGTTGTACGCCTTGAGGTCCGCGTCCCCGTCCCGCTCCGCCTTGCGGTCGAGGCGCTTCGCGTCCCGGGTGTCCGACTTCACCCAGTTGCGCACGACGAGCAGCGCGACGAACACCATCGGCAGCTCGGACGCACCCCACGCGATCCCGCCGCCGGTGTGCTGGTCGGCCAGGAGCGCGGCGTCGTTCGTCTGTCCGAGCGCGTGGAACCAGTCGATCGCGAAGACCGACTCCGACGTCATCACGGCGACGCCGAAGAACGCGTGGAACGCCAGGGTCGCGAGCAGGGCGATGATGAGGATCGGGTACTGCGGCCGCTTCGGGCCCGGGTCGACGCCGATGAACACCCAGAAGAACAGGTACCCGCTGAAGACGAAGTGCACGACCATCGCCACGTGCCACTCGTGCGACTGCATGGCGTACTGGTACGCGGGCGTGAAGTAGAACACCACGAGGGACCCGGCGAAGATCACCCCGGCGACGGCCGGCTTCGCGAGGAACTGCATGTACCGCGAGTGCGTGAAGAGCATGAGCCACTCACGGGCACCGCGCGAGCCGTCGTTCCGCACCGGCAGGGTCCGCAGCGCGAGGAGCACGGGGCCACCGAGCACGAGCGGCAGCGGCACGAACATCATCAGCAGCATGTGCTGGATCATGTGCGACGAGAAGTGGATCATGCCGTAGACCGCCGGGCCCGCCGAGGTCGTCCAGATGAACAGCGCGCACCCGAGCAGCCACGCGATCGTGCGTCCGACGGGCCACTTGTCCCCGCGCTTCCGGAGCTTCCGGACGGCGAGCAGGTACCAGCCGGCCCCGACGACCGCGAGCGCCAGCCACACCCAGTCGATGTGCCACTGGGTCAGGTAGGTCTGCACGGTCTGCGCGGGCGGGTACGGGAACCCGATGAGTCCGGAGCGGGTGTCGTCCCCGGTCTCCGGCGTCTGCGGGATCGGCGGCTGCGAGCGGGAGACGGCGACGGAGACCCCGATGGCGATCGCCATGAACACGATCTCGGCGAGGGCGAACCGCACGAACACCCGGCGGTCGAGCGGCGCGCGGAGGAGCCCCGGCACGAGCCGCCGGCGCTGGACGACGCCGGCGAGCCCGAGCAGCACGAGGATCACGGCCTTGACCGTGATGAGCCACCCGTAGGTCGTCGTGAACAGGTCGAGCGGGCCGGTCAGGCGGAGCGACGCGTTCACGATGCCCGAGAAGGCGACCGCGGCGAACGCCCACCCCGCGAGCGTCGAGTACCGCGACACGACCCGACCGGTGGCGCCCTTCGTCCGGGTGCGCAGGACGAGCACGGCGACGAGGCCACCGGCCCAGACGCAGACGGCGACGAGGTGGACCGCGAGCGAGTTCACCGCGTTCGCGTGCTCGAGCGACCCGGCCGCGTGCCCGGACAGGGCGAGCGGCAGCAGCGCGAACAGCCCGGCGACCGTCGCCACCGCGAGCGTCGTCACCCGGGTGGCGAAGGCGGCGACCACGGTCGCGACGAGGATCGCCACGGCCGACACCACGAGCGCCTGCCCGATCTCGACCTGGAACGCGAAGAGGGTGAAGTTCCGCGCGAACACCGGGTTCGTCAGCGGGACACCGAGGGTGTTCGCGCCCGTCAGCACGATGCTCACCACGGCCGCGAGGAACCACACCGAACCCGTCGCGGCCGCCCAGCGCGCGGCGCGGTGCTGCACGCTCGACATCGCCCGGTGGTCCTTCTTCTGCGCCGGGAGTGCGAACGCCGCGACGACGAGCAGGCCGATCGTCAGTGCCGCCATGGTGTCGTGCACGACGCGCGCGACGGGCAGTCCGTACTCGACGAGGTCGCCGGCGGACACCAGTTGCTGGTTCGCGGTGAAGGCGCCGGTGAGCGTCATCCCGAGGATCGAGCACGCCACCGCGAGCGGGACGGCGACGACGAGGACCGTCGCGACGGTGGACGTGCGCGCGGTGACGGGCGCCGATTCCGGCGCCGCGCCTCCTGGCTGGGTTTCGGGTGACGTGACGGTCATGACCGTCCAATCGTAGGCGTGTGGGCCTGGAGGCGCGGCGTGCGTCGCGCGCACCGGCTGCGGCCCGCCTCAGGTCACGACGTCAGACGCGGCGCTCCCAGATGCCCTCGCTCCCGACGCCCACGAACCCGACGGCCTCGTTGACGTCGAGCATCGGGCGGTTCTCCTCGGCGTTGAACGTGATGATCGAGGGCCGCCCCGGGAAGTCCTGCTCGACGCGTTCGATCCCGGCCACCTTGAGCAGCCATCCGAGCCGGTGCCCGCGGTGCTCCCGGAGCACGAGGGTGTCGCCCTGCATGACCGGCTGGTGCACCGCGTCCGGCACTGCCAGCTGCGTGAAACCGGCCAAGGTGGTCGTCGGGAGGTGTTCGACCGCGACCGTGACCATCGTGCGCGGCGAGCGTTGCAGCTGCGCCTCGTGCTCCTGCAGGCGCTCGCGCGTCCAGACGTCCTCCGGCTCCTCCATGTCGCCCTCGGGAGTGTCGGTGCTCATCCGGGTCTCGAGCAGTGCGATGCCGTCGAGCCACTGCTCCGGCGTCGGCCCGGCCCACGCGTGCACCCGGTAGTCCGGCCCGGCGGCGGCCGCTGCACGGTCGTGGAGCTCGCGGACCACGGAGTGGTCGGCCGGCAGCGCCAGGCGGCTGATCCGGTTGACCTGCCCGAAGCGCCAGCCGCGCCCGGTGAGGAACCGTGCGCCGGCTTCGTCCTCGGGCACGGCGCCGTGGCCGGTGGGCGGGACGAGGTACCCCGGTCCGGACGCCGGTCCGACCTGCCGTGACACCGCGTACGTCTTCCACTGGGTGCGACCGTCGTCGCGGGCGGTGTCCTCGAGGTGATCGGCCAGCAGCGTGCCGATGCCCCGCCGCTGGTGGTCGGGCGCGACGGCGACCGCGATCCAGCAGTTCGGAGTCCCCGGTGCCCGCTTGGTGTCGTAGGAGCCGGCGGCTACGACGTCGCCGTCCGAGCCGCGCACGACGAAGAGGCGGCTCGGTGCCTCGGGGTCGAGCAGGTACGGCAGCTGTTCCTCGGGCGTCCAGAGGATCTCGGGCAACCCGGTGACGGCGACCTCGGCGGCGTTCTGCACGCGGACCCAGTCGCGGAAGGCCTGCACCGTCACGGCGTCGTCGTCCATGGTGGCGGGCACGTCGAGTTCGTGCACGGTGTACGCGGTCATGTCGGTTCCTCCTGGCCGTGTGACGCCGCCCGACGCTGGGCAGCCTCGCAGCTTACCGGTGCCGTTCCGCTGCCGCTAGGCTCGTCGCGTGCTGCTCTCCGACCGCGACATCACCGCCCAGCTGGCCGAGGGCCGGATCGGCCTCGACCCGTACGACGCCTCGCTCGTCCAGCCGTCGAGCATCGACGTCCGGCTCGACAAGTTCTTCCGGTTGTTCGACAACCACAAGTACCCGCACATCGACCCGGCGGTCGACCAGCCCGACCTGACCCGGCTGGTCGAGACCGACCCGGACGAGGCGTTCGTCCTGCACCCGGGGGAGTTCGTGCTCGGGTCGACGTACGAGGTCGTCACGCTGCCCGACGACATCGCGGCACGGCTCGAGGGCAAGAGCTCGCTCGGGCGCCTCGGCCTCCTGACCCACTCCACGGCGGGCTTCATCGACCCGGGCTTCTCCGGGCACGTCACCCTCGAGCTCTCGAACGTGGCGACCCTGCCGATCAAGCTCTGGCCGGGCATGAAGATCGGCCAGCTCTGCTTCTTCCAGCTGTCGAGCCCCGCCGACAAGCCGTACGGCTCCGCCGAGTACCAGTCGCGGTACCAGGGGCAGCGCGGTCCGACGCCGTCCCGCTCGGCGCAGAACTTCCTGCGGACGGACGTCTCCCGCCGCTCCTGACCGGCACCCGGGTGGACGTCGGACGTCAGACCACCGCGACGTACTCCCTGATCAGCGCAACGAAGCGTGGCCCGGCGATCCCGGAGTCCGCGAATCGTGCATCGGCCGGCCTGATGCTCCGGAGGGTTCGTGCGGTGTCCAGCCGGCGCCCGCTCACCGGTTCGGTGTCGAGGGCCCACCCGCCGACGGCGGCGGCACCGTGTGCATGACGGATCTCCAGCAGGTGCCCGAGGTCTGCGAGGTCCTTCGTGGAGCGGCGCGAAGCCCAGGCGTACGTCTTGAGGATCGTCGCCATCTCGACGGTCGGGACCCGGACCACGAAGCGCTCTTCGCGACCGTGGGTGTCGACCACGGTCGTGTCGACCTCGATCGGGTCCTGTGCGAGGACGACGTCGAGGCCGGGACTCGCGTCGAAGTGCCGCCCGCCGAGGTGCCGTGGGCGAAAGCGTCCGTCGAGCGACTCCACGAGCAGGTCGATCGTTCGGCCGTCCCGCTCGAACCGGTTTCCGGCGGTTGCCCGGTACCCGTCGGCGAGCAGCCTGTCGACCACGTCACCGCGGGCCGCGATCTCAGTGCTCACGCCCGCGTCAGCGTCGACGGTCCGCCGCGCCGCGAGGCCGTCGACCGGGAACGCTGTCAGGAGCAGTCCGACCATGTGGCCTCCGACGATGCGCGCGGCGCTGCGATCGGCGATCGCGCGTACTGCGTCACCGAGCGAGGCGAAAGCGAGTTCGTCGGCGACCGAGGTGCACGGGACCACCGCGCTCACACGGATCACCGTTCGTCCCGCCCGTCGAGCGTGACGCGGCGCAGTGCCAAGACCGCGTCGTCGCGGTCGGGACCCCGGGAGTTGGCGACCTCCCATGCCGTGACCAGCGGATCCGTGAGCGTCGGTGCGCCGTGCGGGTCCCAGGCTCGAGCGGTCGCGAAGACGGTGGGATCTGCGGGGACGACCACCGCGAGCGTCTCGTCACCGGGTGGTGCCGTGGTGAAGCGTGCCGCGAGGTCGAGGTCGGCCTCGCTGTAGAGGACCGCGACGACCGGGCGACGAACCGGCGCGAGGGTGTCGGCGGCCGAGTCGCCGGAGACGAGCACCGAACGTGACTCGGAGCGCGCTGCCTCGACTGCCCGCTGCCGCTGGAGGTCGAGCGCGGCCACGCTCGTCCAGCGTCGGCGTACCCCCGACGGGCCCGGGTACGCCGACAGGAACTCGTCCCACAGTGCTGAGGCATCACGACCGACCCATCCTCCGGCCGTTCGCTCCACGCCGAGGCTGTGCAACGCGGGCAGGGCGAGCGCGATCGCCTGCTGGGTGACGCCCGTCTCGCTCGCGAGTTCGGACTGTGTTCGCGGAGCGCCGGTGCGCACGAGCGCTCGCATCAGCGCGAACCGTCCCCAGGGCGTGCGGCCGCGTGAGCCACGCACCGGGGCCGGAACGGGCGTCCGCGACCACTCGGTGCCGTCGATCAGTACGGCACCTTGGTCGACGGCCGCGACGATCACCCGCGAGTCAGCGAGCGCGATCGCGCGGAGGGAGGCGGTCGATCGTGGAACGACGTACAGCAGCGCTTCAGCCGCCATCGCGCCTCGGCCGAGAGTGCCCAGCTCACGCATCACGCGCGCCGGGGTCGGAGGGGTGTCGAGCGCCCGGATGAGCACGTGGCGGAGCCCCTGCCGAGACGTCAGACTGGCGGTCCGTGACGAGGTCGCACGGACGGAGAGGTCCAGGTCGGGCGCAACTGTCTCGAGCAGCTCGAGGCCTCGCACGACGTCCATGGCGTGATCGTACAAGCAAAGCGGACGTCGAGAGGAAAAACTTGTATTCGGCATAACGCGGCCCGCGATATCGCCCGTCGCAATATCCTGGACGCGGCACTCCGAACCGCAGGATGTGCGTAAAGAAATGTCGCATTCTGTGTATCGTGGCCGCATGTCCGCAGTACTCCCTCGACCCGCGCCGCCAGTGTCGGCAGCCGGGCTCATCCGGGACGCCCGCCTCCGCGCCGAACTCACCCAGGTGCAGCTCGCCGACCGCGCCGGCGTCACGCAGAGCGTCATCAGCACCTACGAGAACGGACGCCGCGAGCCGTCCCTCGCCGCACTGCAGCGGCTCCTGCTCGCAGCGGGGTTCACGGCCGCGATCGACCTGCACCCCGTCGAGGAACCGCCGCCCCTCCGCGAACGGGTGATGGCCGCACGGCGGGAACTCGTCGCGATCGTGCAGCGCCTCGGTGGCCGCAACCCCCGGCTCTTCGGCAGCGTGGCCCGGGGCGAGGACGGCCCGGCGAGCGACGTCGACCTGATGGTGGACCTCGACCCCGGGCTCGGCATCTTCGCGCTCATGCGGATCCAGGACGAGGCGGAACAGCTCCTCGGCGTGCGGGTGGACGTGGTGGACGCCGCCGGCATGGGCGCCGACGCCGTCCGGGACGCGGTGCCGCTGTGAGCCGCGACGTCGGGGACCGGCTCGACGACGTGATCCGTGCCTGCGGGGTGATCCGTGCCTACGTCGACGACGACGCACTGCCGGAGGGCCTCGTGTACGACGCGGTCCGGATGCGACTGGTCGAGATCGGCGAGGCGGTCCGGATGCTCCCGAGCGCGGTGACGTCGACCGAGCCGAGCATCCCGTGGTCGCGGGTGTCGCTCCTCGGCGAACGCCTCACCCGGCGGTACTTCGACACGACGCCGGCCGTCGTGTTCGGGACGGCCCGGGTGGACGTGCCGTCGCTCTGCGAGGCGGTCCACCGCCTGCGCGCCGCGCACGCAGCGCGCGGTGACCGTCGGGGCGCGGCAGGGGCAGCGGACCTGACGCGGTGACGGACGGGAGGCGCGGGTCGGCCCCGGACCGCGCCTCCCGTCCGACCGTGGCCCCGCCGCGAACGCGGGACGGCCCCGTCTCGCCGGAGCGAGACGGGGCCGTCGTCGTGTGATCGGGGAGATCAGCCCTTCTTGGCGAGTGCCTCGAGGGTGTCGTTGCCCTTGTAGGCCTCGACGGCGTTCTCCTTGGTCACGAGGATCGGGGTGAGCTCGATCGCCGGGACCGTCTTGACGCCGTTGTAGTTGTTCGTCTTGTCGATCTTGGTGTCGGGCTTGTTGCCCTTCGAGAGGTCGGACACCAGGTCGATGGCGGCCTGGGCCTCCTCGGTGGTGTTCTTGTAGATCGTCGAGTACTGCGTGCCCTGCATGATGAGCGGGATCGACGCGGTCTCCGAGTCCTGGCCGGTGACGACCGGGTTCGGCTTGCCGGCGGCCTTCGTCGCGGTCAGGATCGCACGGGCGAGGGTGTCGTTCGGCGACAGGACGCCGTCGAGCTTGGTGTCACCCGAGTAGTACTGCGACAGCAGGTCGGTCATGCGGGACTGGGCGTTCTGCGCGAGCCAACCCTTGGTCTGGACCTTCTGGAAGGTCTCCTGGCCGGACGTGACCTTGACGGTGCCGTCCTTGATCTTCGGCTCGAGGACGTTCATCGCACCGTTGAAGAACACGGTGGCGTTCGCGTCGTCCGCCGAACCGGCGAACAGCTCGATGTTGTAGGGGCCGTCACCCTTCTCGGCCTTGAGGCCGTCGAGGAGTGCCTGCGCCTGCAGCTGGCCGACCTTGTAGTTGTTGAACGCCACGTAGTAGTCGACGTTCTTGGTGTTCAGGATGTTGCGGTCCCAGGCGATGACGGTGACGCCCTTCGCCTTGGCGGCCTTGACCTGCGAGCCGAGCTGCGAACCGTCGGCGGCACCGATGATGACGACCTTGGCGCCCTTGGTGACCATGCCCGAGATCTGCGACTGCTGGTCCGGGACGGGGTTGCCGGCGTTGGCGTACTGGATGTCGGCCTTGAAGCCGGCGTCCTCGATCGACTTCTCGAACGCGGCGCCCGCGAGCACCCAGTTCTGCGACGTCTTGGCCGGCAGGGCGACGCCGATGAGGTCGCCCTTCTTGATCTCGGTGCTCGAGCCCGAGTCCGAGCCGGAGGTGCCGCGAGCCGAGCAGCCGCTGAGGGCGAGGCCCGCGACGAGCGCCAGGCCGATGCCGGCGATGAGCTTTTTGCGCATGTGAGTGCTTTCTCTTCGTTGAGGGGTGGTGCTGTGGTGAGGGGTTCGTGCGCCCCGGTCGCCCGGGGCGCCACGTCTTTACTGGGTGTTGACCTTCTCCGGCTGGTCCTGGATGGACTGCGGTTGCTGGGCCGCCACCGTGTTCTGC
The DNA here is from genome assembly GCF_031455235.1 of Curtobacterium sp. 320. Classification (NCBI taxonomy): domain Bacteria; kingdom Bacillati; phylum Actinomycetota; class Actinomycetes; order Micrococcales; family Microbacteriaceae; genus Curtobacterium; species Curtobacterium sp. 320. The sequence goes on from NZ_JAVDSI010000011.1 coordinate 78,958, forward strand.
TCGGTGTCCTTCTTCTGGAACTGCCGCATCATGCCGCCGATGAGCGACGGGCGGCCCTGGGACTTCGAGTAGACGTCGAAGGCGACCGCGACGAGGAGGACGAGACCACGGATGATCTGCACCTTGTTCGACTCGATGCCCATGAGCTGGAGGCCGTTCGACAGGAGCGCCATCACGAGGCCACCGATGATCGACCCGGAGATCGTGCCGATGCCACCCGCGACCGCGGCGCCACCGACGAACACGGCGGCGATCGCGTCGAGCTCCCAGCCGGTGCCGTCAGCCGGACCCGAGGCGTTCGAGTAGCCGACGAACACCATGCCGGCGACCGCGGCGAGCACGGACATGTTCGCCATGACGAAGAAGTTGACCTTGCGGGCGCTGACACCGGAGAGCACCGCGGCGCTCGCGTTGCCGCCGACCGCGTAGACCTGGCGACCGAAGATCGTGTTCTTCGTGATGAAGCCGTAGATGATCGTGAGGACACCGAGGATGATCGCGACGATCGGGATCGACGTACCGACGGGGCCGGCGCCGAACAGGTAGGTCGCGACGAGCGTGACGGCGACGAGGACGCCCGTGCGGACGATCGACACCCACAGCGGCGGGACCTCGGCCTGCATCTTCTTGCGGCGGGAGCGGCCGCGGGCCTCGATGACGATCAGGGCGATGATCGTGGCCAGACCGATGAGCAGCGTGCCGTTGGAGTACCCGAAGTCCGGGCCGAAGTCACCGAGGTAGCCGGCGCCGATGGCGTTGTACGAGTCCGGGGTCGGCACCGAGGTCGACTGACCGATGATCTGGTTCGCACCGCGGAAGATGAGCTGACCGGCGAGCGTCACGATGAACGCGGGGACCCGGACGAACGCCACCCAGAAGCCCTGCCAGGCACCGACGAGGGCACCGACGGCCAGGCCGAGGATGATCGCGGCCCACGCCGGCCAGTGCCACACGGACATCGACTGCGCGACGATGATGCCGACGAACGCCGCGACCGAACCGACCGACAGGTCGATGTGGCCGGCGATGATCACCATCACCATCCCCAGCGCGAGGATGAGGATGTAGGAGTACTGCAGGAACAGGTTGATGACGTTCGTCGGCTCGAGGATCAGGCCCTTGGTCGTGATCGAGAAGAAGATCACGATCGCGATCAACGCGATGATCATGCCGTACTGGCCGATGCTGTTGCCCTTGCCGAACAGCAGTTTCAGGTTCTTCATGAGACGAGAGCGCCCTTCCGCGCGGAGGTCATGCTGCGCATGAGCGTTTCTGGATCGGCCTGTTCCGAGGGGATGTCGGCCGTGATCTGGCCCTCGAAGATCGTGTAGATCCGGTCGGAGAGGCCGAGGAGTTCGGGGAGCTCGGAGGAGATGAGGATGATGCCCTTCCCCTCGGCTGCGAGCTGCTGGATGATGCCGTAGATCTCGAACTTGGCGCCCACGTCGATGCCGCGGGTCGGTTCGTCGAGGATGAGGATGTCCGGGTCGGTGAACATCCACTTCGACAGGACGACCTTCTGCTGGTTGCCGCCGGAGAGCTTGCCGACGTTCTCCTCGACGGTCGGCACCTTCGTGCGGAGCAGCTTCCGGTACTTCTCGGCGACGTTGTACTCCTCGAGGGAGTCCACGACGCCGGCCTTCGAGATCTTCTGCAGGTCGGCCGCGACGGTCGACCGCTTGACGGTGTCGAGCAGGTTGAGGCCGAGTGCCTTGCGGTCCTCGGAGACGTAGCCGATGCCGTGCTCGATCGCCTGCTGGACGTTGGTGACCTTGATCTCCTCGCCGTCCTTGATGATCTGCCCGCCGAGCCACGTGCCGTAGGAGCGACCGAAGATGCTCATCGCGAGCTCGGTGCGGCCGGCGCCCATCAGACCCGCGAAGCCGACGATCTCGCCGCGCTTGACGTGGAAGTTCGAGCCCTTGCAGACCAGGCGCGAGGAGTCGAGCGGGTGCTGGACCGTCCAGTCGCGGACCTCGAAGAACGTCTCGCCGATCTTCGGGGTGCGGTCCGGGAAGCGGCTCTCGAGCGACCGGCCGACCATGCCGCGGATGATGCGGTCCTCGTTGACGCCGTCGCCCTTGACGTTCAGCGTCTCGATGGTCTTGCCGTCGCGGATGATCGTGATCTCGTCGGCGATCTGCTCGATCTCGTTCAGCTTGTGGCTGATGATGATGCTCGAGATGCCCTTGGCCTTCAGCCCGACGATGAGGTCGAGGAGGTGCTGCGAGTCGTTCTCGTTGAGCGCCGCGGTCGGCTCGTCGAGGATGAGGAGCTTGACGTCCTTGTGCAGGGCCTTGGCGATCTCGACGAGCTGCTGCTTGCCGACGCCGATGTTCTTGATCTGCGTGTCCGGGTCGTCGGCGAGGCCGACGCGGGCGAGCAGGTCCTGTGCACGGAGCTGGGCGCTCGTCCAGTCGATGACGCCGAACTTGCCCGGCTCGTTGCCGAGGAACAGGTTCTCGGTGATCGAGAGCTCCGGGATCAGCGCGAGCTCCTGGTGGATGATCACGATGCCGGACTGCTCGGACTGCTTGATGTCCTTGAACCGGACCTCTTCGCCCTCGAAGACGATCTCGCCGTCGTAGGTGCCGTACGGGTACACGCCGGACAGGACCTTCATGAGGGTCGACTTGCCGGCGCCGTTCTCGCCGCAGATCGCGTGGATCTCGCCGGCACGGACGCTGAGCGAGACGTCGGACAGCGCCTTGACACCAGGGAACTCCTTGGTGATCGAGCGCATCTCGAGGATCGTCTCGGGTGCGGTGATCGACCGGGTCTCGAGGCCGGTGTCGATCGGGGTTGACGCCACGGTGCATCTCCTTCTGCCGCTGCGATGCGGCAGTCCTTCGGGTGGTTCTGCGAGCGGCAGCGAAGGCACAGGAGGTCTGTGTGGACTTCGTTGTCGCGTCCGGAGATCCGCGTCGTGACGGTCATGTGACCGTTCACATCGGCGGAACGGAGGTAATACTACGCACGCGATCGGCGCGCCTGTCAATTCGGTTTGGTCGCGTTTGTGTAACGGGCCGCGTGATCTGGCGGAACCGGGCACCGCACGTCCCCCGCGTTGGGGTACCCGGGTGGGTCGATGACTGCCTGGAGGCGCGGGTCGGCGCCGCCCCGCGCCTCCCGTCTGCACACGGGCGCGCCCACCCCGCACGGGCGCCCGACGCGGCGCTCAGCGCTTGCGGGGGGCGCCCGTGGAGCCGCGCACCACGAGCTGGGGCACGATGTCGATCGGCCGGAGGACGGCGTCGTCGTCGCCGGGCAGGAGCAGGTCCACGCACCGTCGGCCGAGTTCGGCGAAGTCCACCTGCACGGTCGTGAGCGGCGGCCAGAAGTGCTTCGCCTCGGGGATGTCGTCGTAGCCCACCACCGACAGGTCCCCGGGGACGTCGAGGCCGTACGAGCGTGCGGCGTGCACCACCCCGAGCGCCATCGCGTCGTTCGAGCAGAAGATCGCGGTGCAGTCCCGCCAGCGCAGGAGCTCCCGGCCGGCGTGGTACCCGAAGTCGGCGGACCAGTCGCCCAGGATCGGCGGGACGACGGGCATGTCGCGGTCGGACATCTCGCGCAGGAAGCCCTGCATCCGGGCGTCCGCCTCGATCCAGTCCTGGGGTCCGGCGATGTGCCGGACGTACTCGTGCCCGAGGTCGAGCAGGTGCGCCGTCGCGAGCCGGGCGCCCTCCATCTGGTCGACCCAGAGTGCGGTCGGGTCCTCGCCGACGCTCGAGCGCATCGTGACGTACGGCGTCCGGATCCCGAGCTCCTCGATCAGGTCGAACACCCGCTGCTGCGGCGCGATGACCACGATCCCCTCGACGTCCTGGTCGAGCAGGTGCCCGAGTCCGTCGCGGACGGCGGTGTCGGTCGGCTCGGCGATGTTCGCCGTCGTCACGGAGTACCCGCGGCTGACCGCGGCGTCCTCGATCGCCTGCATCGTCACCGCCGGCCCGTAGTGCGAGCGCTGCGCGGTGAGCACACCGATCGTTCGGGTCCGGCTGGTGACCAGTGCCCGTGCGGCACGGTTCGGCCGGTACTGCAGCTGCTCCATCGCCGCGAGGACACGGTCGCGGGTCTCGGCCCGGATCGCGTCCGAGTTGTTGAGCACCCGAGACACCGTCTGGTGGGACACACCGGCAACCCGCGCGACGTCGCGGATGCTGGGCGACCGCGGTTGCTGTGCCCGCGTCGACGCCATTGCTACTCGTTTCCTGCCCGGGGCCGTGGCACGCCCATGTGCACGTTCACATTCCGAGCCAGATCATTATGCACGCCTCGAGCGTCCACGCCACCTGAGCCGTCGCTGCCTGGCCGGGGACAGGACGTGCCTAGAGCCAGTTGCGCTTGCGGAAGATCGCCCAGAGCACGCCCATCAGGGCGAGCATCCCGAGGATCGCGACCGGGTAGCCGTACCGCCAGTGGAGTTCGGGCATGTGGTCGAAGTTCATCCCGTAGACCCCGGCGATGAGTCCCGGCGCGAAGAGGATCGCCGCCCACGAGGAGATCTTCTTGACCTCCTCGCCCTGCCGGTGCGCGGCGTGTGCGAGCTGGCGGCTCTCCTCGCCCTGCGCGAGGCTGGCGCTCGTCATGCGGCGCATCGCCTCGTTCTGCTCCTGCGACACCAGGGTCGCGTGCAGCGTCAGGGCGTTCTCGAGCAGGGCCCGGAACGAGTCCACCCGCTCGGTGACCCGCAGTGCGTGGTCGAGCACGTTCCGCAGGCGGTGCTGGACCTCGTCGTCGACGCCGTACTTGTCGGCGCCGCGGAGCAGCCCCTTCACCATCGCCGGAACCGGCTTCGTGGCGCGCTGGAAGGCCAGGACCTCGCTGAGGAGCTGGTAGATCCGCTTCGAGACGCCGGGGTCGACCTGCCCGGCGAACAGCTGGTCCTCGATGGCGTCGACGTGGTCCTGCAGGATCTCGACCACGGGGGCGTAGCCGTCGACGACCTCGTCGAGCACGGCGGCGGTGACGGCTTCGGAGCCCCGGGCGAGGAACTCCGGGTCGGCCTCGACCCGGGCACGGAGCGCCGCCAGGTCGGGACGCTCGGCGTGCCGGACGCTCACCACGAACCGGTCGCCGACGAACAGGTGCACCTCGCCGAACTCGACGGTCTCGGCAGTGGTGTCGAACCACGCCGGCCGGAGCACCAGGAAGAGCGTGTCGCCGTACCGCTCGAGCTTCGCGCGCTGGTGTCCCTTGCGGGCGTCCTCCACCGCGTTCTCGTGCAGGTCGAACTCGGTCGCGACGGCCTCGAGCTCGGTGTCGTCGGGGCGGAAGAGCCCGATCCAGGCGAGGTCGCCCCCGGTGGCGAGCGACAGGGTCGACGGTGACCCGACGCGACGTCCCTCGACGTAGATCGCGTTGTCGATCAGTGCCATGTGCGTGCTCCTCTCGGGAGCAGGCAGGCGCGAAGTGACCCCGGAGAGGTCCGGGGGAGGGGTTGCTCAGCGAACGGGCTCGGCGACGACCGTCAGGGGCGGCCGGCCCGATCGAGGATGGTCACCCGACATCGCGCCTCACCTGCCCTTCGTCGTCCGTGGGCTGCCCGTGCAGCCGACGCCCGACCCTACTCCGCCGGATCGGCGGGGCCAAGTGAACGAACGCTCACACGCCCCGGAACGGCGCCGAGTCTCGGCCCGGCGGACAGTTCCGTGGCGATCGGCGCGCGGATGTGTCCGCGGAGCCGAGTCTCGGGCTCGCCGCCGGGGCGGGGCCGGGCCGGCGGGGGTCAGCGGGTGATGTGCAGACCGGCCGTCGCGAGCTCGGTGAGCTGCCACCCGAGCCACGGGCTCCACGCGAACGGCGCACCGGCGACCGACTCGCGCAGCGCGGCCTCGGAGACCCAGGCGTACTCGGCGACCTCGTCGTCGGCCGGAGCCGGGACGTCGTCGGTGACCGCGCGGAAGACCGGGCAGACCTCGTTCTCGACGATCCCGGAGGCGTCGACTGCGCGGTACCGGAAGTCCGGCAGCACGAGCTCGACGTCGCGGACGGTGATGCCGAGTTCACGCGAGGCCCGTCGAGCGATCGCGTCCTCGAACGACTCGTCGGGACCGGGGTGGCCGCAGAACGTGTTCGTCCACACCCCGGGCCACGTCGTCTTGGACAGCGCACGACGGGTCACCAGGACGTCGCCGTCGGTGTTCCGCACGTGGCACGAGAAGGCCAGGTGGAGGGGCGTGTGGTCGGTGTGCACCGTGAACTTGTCCGCCGTACCGATCGGGGTACGGTCATCGGCCAGGAGCACCACGGATTCAGGGAAAGTCGTCATCTGCATCGATAGGTTAGGCCAATGAGCGAGGAAGCGGCCACCGTGGCGCACATCGACCTCGCGCTCGTCGACGACTGCCTCGAGCGCTTCTTCGCCGTGTCGTCGGCTCGCGCCGAGCGGTATGGACGACCGTCCGGGGAACTCTGGCGGGTGCTCCGCAAGGCGAGCATGGGCGGGAAGCGCTTCCGCCCGCGCATGGTCCTCACCGCCTACACCGGCCTCGGCGGCGACGACCTGCACGCGGCCGCGCACGTCGGTGCCGCGTACGAGCTGCTGCACACCGCGCTCGTCGTGCACGACGACGTCATCGACCGCGACTGGTCGCGCCGCGGCCAGCCGAACGTCGCCGGGTCCTTCCGCGACACCGGCACGACGGGCGGCCTGCCGCTGCCCACCGCCGAGCACCGCGGCATGAGCGCCGCGGTCATCGCCGGCGACCTGGCGCTCGCGGGCGCACCCCGGTTCATCGAGTCGGCCGGCGTCACGGGTGACCGACGTGCCCGACTGCTCGAGCTCCTCGACGAGGCCGTGTTCGCCAGCGCCGCGGGCGAGATGACCGACGTCGACCTCGCCCTCGGGGTGATGCCGACGGTGGATGAGGTCCTGCAGATGGAGCGTGCGAAGACGAGCGTGTACTCGTTCGAGGCGCCACTGCAGTCCGGTGCGGTGCTGGCCGGCGCCGCCGAACCGATCGTCGAGGCCCTCGGTGCCTTCGGCCGCGAGATCGGGATCGCCTACCAGATCGTCGACGACCTGCTGGGGGTCTTCGGCGACGAGGGCACGACCGGCAAGACCGTCCTCGGCGACCTGCGCGAGGGCAAGCGCACGATGCTGATCGCCCACGCCGCGACGACCGAGTGCTGGCCGGACATCGCGCCGTACCTCGGCGACCCGGACCTCAGCGAGGAGCGCGCGGCCGAACTCCGTGCGACCCTTGTCACCTGCGGCGCCCGGGCCGCCGCCGAATCGCGGATCGCCGAGCACACCGCACTCGCCCGTGCCGAGCTCGCCGGACTGCCGTACGACCTCGCCGACCGCCTGGAGGCCCTCGTGACCGAACTCGTGGAGCGCGCCCGGTGAGCCACAGCCGAACGGAGCCGCGTCCCACGACCCGGCTCCCGCTCTACGACGCCACGGCCGAGGCCGCGTCGGGCGTCGTCATCGACCGGTACTCGACGTCCTTCGGGCTCGCCAGTCGGCTGCTCACGAAGGACACGCGTGAGCACATCCGCAACGTGTACGCCCTCGTCCGGGTCGCCGACGAGGTCGTCGACGGGCCCGCGACCGAGGCCGGACTCGACCACGACCTCGCCCGGACGGTCCTCGACGAGCTCGAGGCCGACACCGAGCGGGCGATCGCGCTCGGCTTCTCCGTCAACCCGGTGGTGCATGCCTTCGCGCGGACCGCTCGGGTCACCGGGTTCGGCCCGGAGCTCACGCGGCCGTTCTTCGCCTCGATGCGGATGGACCTCGAGCGGACCGAGCACGACCAGGAGTCCTTCGACCGCTACGTGTACGGCTCGGCCGAGGTGGTGGGCCTGATGTGCCTGCGCGCGTTCGTCCACCGCGCCGGCCGGCCGACCTTCGACGGCACCGTGCTCGTCGACGGTGCCCGAGCGCTCGGTGCCGCGTTCCAGAAGGTGAACTTCCTGCGCGACCTGCACGCCGACTTCGAGGTGCTCGGCCGCTCCTACTTCCCGGGGGTCGACATCCGCAGCTTCGACGAAGCGACGAAGGACCGGCTGGTCGCCGACGTGCAGTCCGACCTCGACCGGGCCGCCCGCACCGTCCGGCTGCTGCCGGCCGACGCGCGGAACGCCGTCGGCCTGGCGCACGCGCTCTTCCAGGAGCTCAACGACCGCATCGCCGCCACGCCCGCTGACCGCCTGGTCACCACCCGGGTGCGCGTCCCGAACCCGGTGAAGGCCCGCCTGGCCGCGCAGGTGCTCGCCGGACGTGCGCCGCTGCGGTCGCGCGCGACCCACCACCGGACGGGAGGCACGGCGTGACCCCGCCCCGCGCCTCCAGTCCGAAGGACGCCGGCACCACGACCAGGCGCAAGGTGCCCGCCCGACGTGCCGTCGTCGTCGGCGGCGGCATCAGCGGACTCGCGTCCGCCGCCCTGCTCGCGCGGGACGGCTTCTCGGTGACCGTGCTCGAGCAGCGCGGGCAGCTCGGCGGCCGCGCCGGGTCGTGGGAGCAGGACGGCTTCCGGTTCGACACCGGCCCGTCCTGGTACCTCATGCCCGAGGTGTTCGACCACTTCTTCCAGCTGCTCGGCACCTCGGCCGACGCCGAACTCGACCTCGAGAAGCTCGACCCCGGGTACCGCGTGTACAGCGAGGGCTACGACGACCCGATCGACCTCCGTGCCGACAGGGAGGCGAACATCGCCCTGTTCGAGTCCGTCGAGCCGGGCGCCGGCAGACGGATGCGGAAGTACCTGGCCTCGTCCGAGGACACCTACGCGATGGCGATCCGCCGGTTCCTCTACACGACCTTCCAGGACCTCACGAAGCTCGCGGCCCCCGACGTCCTCCGACGGCTGCCGAAGCTCGCGCGCCTCCTCATCGAGCCGCTCTCCACCTTCGCCGAGTCCGCGGTCAAGGACCGCCGCCTGTGGCAGGTCCTCGGCTACCCGGCGGTCTTCCTCGGCACGAGCCCGTACGCGGCGCCGAGCATGTACCACCTCATGAGCCACCTCGACCTCGCCGACGGGGTGCTCTACCCGAAGGGCGGCATCACCGAGGTCATCTCCGCCGTCGAACGCGTCGCCCGCCGTGAGGGCGCGAAGATCATCGCCGGCGCCAAGGTCGAGCGCATCGTCGTCGAGGACGGCCACGTCACCGGTGTCGTCCACCGCGACCGCGCGGGTGCGCAGCACACGGCGCCCGCCGACCTCGTGGTGAGCGCCGCCGACCTCCGGCACACCGAGCTGCAGCTGCTCGACGCGGAGCACCGCACGTACCCCGCAGCACACTGGGCGAAGCGCGACCCGGGGCCGAGCGCCGTGCTCGTCTACCTCGGCGTCGACGGGCCCGTGCCGGGGCTGCTGCACCACACGCTGGTGTTCACCGAGGACTGGAAGGCGAACTTCGGTGCGATCTTCGGTGCCGACCGGCACGTCCCCGACCCGGCGTCGATCTACGTCTGCGCTCCGTCGGAGACCGACGCCTCGGTCGCCCCGCGGGGATCGAGCAACCTGTTCATCCTCGTGCCGCTGCCCGCCGACCTGTCGATCGGCAAGGGCGGCATCGACGGTGCCGGCGACTACGAGGTCGAGCGGATCGCCGACCGCGCCATCGACGTCGTCGCGGAGCGTGCCGGGGTGCCGGACCTCCGCGACCGGATCCGGGTCCGCCGGACGATCGGTCCCCGCGACTTCGCCGACGACTACAACGCCTGGAGCGGCTCGATGCTCGGGCCGGCGCACACCCTGAAGCAGAGCGCGTTCTTCCGCGAGAAGAACGCCTCGGCGAAGGTCGACGGGCTCTACTACGCCGGTGCCTCGACGATCCCGGGCATCGGGCTGCCGATGTGCCTGATCAGCGCCGAGGTGCTCCTCAAGCGCATCCACGGGGACACCAGCACCGAACCGCTCCCGGCACCGCTCCGGCGACCCGGCGCCACTGACTGATGCCCGGGCTCTACCTCGCCGGGCTGCTGGTGTCGCTCGTCGGCATGACCGTCCTCGACGCCCGGCTGCACCTGTTCTTCTGGCGGGCGCCGTGGCGTGCGGCGGCCGTGATGGTCGTCGGCGTCGCGTTCTTCCTGCTGTGGGACGTGCTCGGGGTCGCCCTCGGCATCTTCTTCATCGGGCCGCAGAACCTGCTGACCGGGGTCCTCCTCGCGCCGGACGTCCCGCTCGAGGAGCTCTTCTTCCTCCTGCTGCTCTGCTACACGACCATGAACCTGGTCGGCTTCGTGCAGCCCCTCGTCGCGCGGGGCCTGCGGCGGGCCGAGCGGAGCCGATCGTGACCGGCTCCGGCGCGTACGCCCTGCTCGCGCTGCCGTTCTTCGCCGCGGTCGCGGTGGTCGCCGTCGCCGCCGGGGTCGTCGCCGCACGACGTGCTCGTGCCCGGGGCCGCCGCGCACCGACCGGCCGGCGGATCGCCCTCGTGACCGGGCTCGTCGCCGGCATCGCGCTGCTCGTCATGACCATCGTGTTCGACAACGTCATCGTGACGCTGCGGATCGTGGCGTACGACCCGGCGCTCATCAGTGGTGCGAAGATCGGGGCGATCCCGGTCGAGGACCTCGCGTACTCGATCGCCGCGATCGTGCTGCTCCCCAGCCTGTGGGTCCTGTTCGACCGACCCACCCGGCCATCCCACGAAGAGGAACCGACCCGATGAACGCGAGCACCGCCTCCAGGCCGTCGACCCTGCGCGCCCTGTTCGTGTCGTCCCGGCCGATCAGCTGGGTGAACACCGCCTACCCGTTCGGCGCCGCGTACCTGCTCGGCAGCGGGGTCGGCGTCGAGGGCGGCGGCGGGTTCTCGCTCGTCGCGTTCCTCGTCGGCGTCGTGTACTTCCTCGTGCCCTACAACCTGGCGATGTACGGCATCAACGACGTCTTCGACTACGAGTCCGACCTGCGGAACCCGCGCAAGGGCGGGGTCGAGGGTGCCCTGCTCGACAAGAGCGTGCACCGCACCACGCTGTGGGCCGTCGTCGTCACGAACGTGCCGTTCCTGGTCGCGCTCGTCGTGCTCGGCGCGGTGTCCGGCAACGGGCCGTGGTCGTGGCTCGTCCTCGCGATCAGCGTGTTCGCCGTCATCGCCTACTCGGCACCGGGGCTGCGCTTCAAGGAGAAGCCGTTCCTCGACTCGCTCACGTCGAGCACCCACTTCGTGTCGCCGGCGATCTACGGCCTGGCGCTCGCCGGCCCGCACTGGACCGGGCAGCTCGTCGCCGTGTGCGTGGCGTTCTTCCTGTGGGGCGTGGCGTCGCACGCGTTCGGCGCCGTGCAGGACGTCCTCGCCGACCGGGCCGGTGGGATCGGCTCCGTGGCGACCGTCATCGGTGCCCGCGCCACCGTGCGCCTGGCGTTCGTGGCGTACCTCGTCGCCGGTGTCGCACTGCTGTTCTCGGCGTTCCCTGGTCCGATCGCCGCGATCGTCGTCGTGCCGTACGCCCTCAACGTGCTGCCGTGGTGGAACGTCACCGACGCGGGCGCCGAGTCCGCGAACGCCGGGTGGAAGCGGTTCCTCTGGATCAACTACCTCGCCGGGTTCATCGTGACGATGGCACTCATCGCGTACGCGTTCACGCACTGACCCGTGCCCTGACAGACTGGACGCACGCGCCGCGGGAGTCGTGGGGCGCCAGCCACGAAGGAGTGCACGCATGACGGTCCGGATCATCCACGTCGGTCTCGGAGGGTGGGGCGGCAACTGGGCCCGCACCGCCATCCCGGAGGTCACCGAAGTGGAGGTGGTCGGGATCGTCGACCCGGTCCCGGCGACACTGGACGCCGTGCGTTCGGACCTCGGCCTGCCCGAGTCGGCGGCGTTCGCGTCCCTCACCGAGGCGCTCGCCGGGGTCGAAGCCGATGCCGTCGTGATCACCGCCCCCGCCGTGACGCACGTGCCGCTCGCCCTCGAGGCGCTCGAGGCCGGCAAGCACGTCCTCGTCGAGAAGCCCTTCGCCAACACCACGGACGAGGCCGTCACCGCAGTCCGTCGTGCCGAGGAGCTCGGGCTCGTGCTGCAGGTCAGCCAGAACTACCGCTGGTACCCCGCACCCCGGGTCGTGCAGGACCTGCTCGCCGCGAGCACCGTCGGCGAGCTCTCGGCGATCAACGTCGACTTCCGGCAGTGGGACAACGACCTCGCGTTCGAGGAGCACCCGCACTACCGGTTCCCGCACGCGATGATCAACGACATGGCGATCCACCACTTCGACCTCCTCCGGATGATCACCGGTCGCGAGGCCGTCCGGGTGTTCGCGAAGTCGTCGTACCCGTCGTACAGCAAGTACCAGGACGAAGCCGTCGCCTCGATGATCATCGAGCTCGACGACGGCCTCGTGGTCAGCTACCGCGGCAGCTGGCTCTCGCGCGGCCCCCGGACGGCTTGGGCGGGCGAGTGGAGCATCCAGGGCGAGGACGGCGAACTGTGGTTCACGAGCCGCTCGGGGGAGCCGAACGCGGTGGCCGGGGACCGCGTGACGGTCCGCCGGACGCAGGACGACGAGGCTGAGGCGGTCGAGCTGCCGACGATGGCGCACACCGACCGGCAGGGCGGGCTGCAGGCGTTCGCGCGCTCGGTGTCCGGTGGTCCCGCGCCGGCGACGAGCGGTCGCGACAACCTGCGGAGCCTCGCGCTCATGGAGGCGGCGGGCCGCTCCGCGGCGTCCGGCCTGCCCGAGGACGTCGTCGTCCCGTCCTGACGCCCGGCGGTCCGGCTTCGCGAAAGCGACAGTCTGCCGCCGCGGTCCCGCGGCACCCTGTCGCTTCCGCGGCACAGACGACGGGCCGGCCCACGGATCTGTCGCTCCGGCGGCACGGACTGGAGGCGCGGTGCGGGCCCGACCCGCGCCTCCCGGCCGCCGTCCGGTCGCGCTCCCGCCCCGCGAAAGCGACGGTCTGCCGTCGCGTTCCCGCGGCACCCTGTCGCTTTCGCGACACGGACGGCGGGCCGGCCCGCGGATCTGTCGCTTTCGCGACACCGACACCGACACCGGCACCGGCCCCGGCACCGGCGGCACGCCGCCGGCCGCGTCCGCCGTGCGCGGGACACGCCCGGGGCTGGACACGACCCCGGCCCGAGCGTGTACGAAATGGGGAATGGCCAAGGACAGTCTCCCCGAGCTCGAACTCGCGAACGTCCGCACACGTGAGGGCATCACGGACACCGTGACCGAGATCCGTCGTCGTGCGGACATCCCGGCGCGCACCCGCCTGGCGATCGCGAAGACCAAGCAGCGCTGGCACCGCGACCCCACCCCGCTCGTGGCGATGGGCGTGACCGCTGCAGCGGGTGTCGCGGCGATCGTCGTCGGCATCGCGATCCGCAACAACCCCGCCGGCCACCTCGCCGAGCCGCCCGCGTCGTCGGCCTTCACCGCGCTGCTGCCGTTCGGGGCCCGTGGTGGCGACGGCCCGGGCGCCGCCGAGCAGAGCCAGCCCGGACGCAAGGGGCGCAAGGCCCGTGCGAAGGCCGCCGAGGAGTCGCTCGAACGCGACCCGCAGCACCGCGCACGCGTCAAGCAGCGTGCCGGCATCGCCGCGGTCCAGCGCCGGGCGACGAAGAACCGCAAGCAGGCCGCCAAGCGTTCGAAGCAGGCACTGAAGGCGAGGGGGTAGTCCCGTGGCACGCGAGCAGCACAAGCCCGAACCCGACGACCCCCGCAAGCCCGACAGCCCGGCGGACCTCACCAAGCCCACGCTGGTCTACACGCTGAAGAAGACGCTCCGCGAGTTCTCCAGCGACCAGTGCACCGACCTCGCCGCGAGCCTGACCTACTACACCGTGCTCGCGCTCTTCCCCGGTCTGCTGGCCGTCGTGTCGATCCTCGGGCTCGTGTCCGACCCGAAGAAGACGATCGACACGCTGCTCGACCTCGTGAACAACATCGGGGGCAAACAGGTCGTCAGCCTGCTCCGGGACCCCATCGAAGGACTCGTCCGCTCGCCCGCGGCGCCGATCACGTTCATCATCGGTGTCGTCGGTGCGCTCTGGTCGGCCTCCGGGTACGTCGGCGCGTTCGGCCGCGCGATGAACCGGATCTACAACGTCCGCGAGGGGCGTCCGATCTGGAAGCTCCGCCCGACCATGCTCGGTGTCACGCTCTTCACCGTCGTCCTGCTCGTCCTCGGCCTGCTCGCGCTCGTGTCCGGCCCGCTCGCCCGCAGCTTCGGCGACGTGATCGGCCTCGGCGACGCCGCCGCGACGGTCCTGAGCATCGTGCAGTGGCCGATCCTGCTCGTCATCGCGATCATCGTCGTCGCGGTGCTCTACTACTGGGCGCCGAACGTCAAGCAGCCGAAGTTCCGGTGGGTGAGCGGCGGGTCGATCCTGGCCATCCTGATCCTCATCGTCGCCAGCGTCGGGTTCGGCTTCTACGTCGGGAACTTCTCGAACTACAACGCCACGTACGGATCCCTCGGTGGCGTGATCGTCTTCCTGCTGTGGGTGTGGATCACGAACAACGCGCTGCTCTTCGGCGCGGAGTTCGACGCCGAGCTCGAGCGTGGACGGCAGCTGCAGGCCGGCATCCGTGCGGAGGAGGACATCCAGCTGCCCGAACGCGACACCCGGCAGATCGAGAAGCAGGACGAGAAGCGCGCGCAGGACGTCCTCGACGGCATCAAGATCCGCGAGGACGCCGACCGCCGCTGACGGGACATTCCCGGTCGGGGTCGCTACGGTTCGCCCGTGCCGTCCTTCCTCGAGGGGCTCCCGTTCTGGTGGCTGGTCCTCGCGCTCTTCGTCGTGGTGGTCTGCCGCGCGCAGGCGACCTACTGGCTGGCACGGCTCGCGGTCACCGGCGCGGCGCGGTCCCGCTGGGGCCGCTGGCTCGACTCGGCGGCGGTCCGACGGGGTTCTGCGTTGCTCGACCGCTGGGGGCTGCCCGTCGTCACGGTCAGCTTCCTCACCGTGGGGCTGCAGACGATCATGAACGCGGCCGCCGGCATCGCCCGGGTGCCGTGGTGGCGGTACACGATCGCGATGGTCCCGGGGTGCGTGGCGTGGGCGTTCGTGTACGCGACGGTGGGGATCGCGCTGTTCTGGGCGGTGCTCGCGGCCTTCGCGGGGTCGCCGTGGGGCGTGATCGTGCTCGTCGTGCTGGCGGCGGCCGCCTCGGTCGCCGTGTGGACGGTCCGGCGTCGTCGCCGTCTCGCCGCGGACACGTCCCGGGTCTGACGGCCAGGAGGCGCGGTGTCGGCCCGCCCCGCGGCCGTCGTCCGGTTCTCCACAGTCCAGGAGGCGCGGTGCCAGCTCGCCCCGCGGCTTCCGTAGGGTGGTGCGCATGACCGACACCGCGCCTCCCGTCCGTCCGACCGCACTCGTCACGGGCGCGACCCGTGGGATCGGCCGGGCCATCGCGCTCGACCTGGGACGCACGCACCACGTGCTCGTCGGCGGCCGGACCGCCGCCGCCGTGGACGCGCTCGTCGCCGAGCTGCCCAGCGCGTCGCCGTTCGTGGGCGACCTCGGCGCGGGCGAGTTCCCGCCGCTGCCGGAGCGCCTCGACGTCCTCGTGCACTCCGCCGGGGTCGAGCAGGGCACGACCGTCGCGGACACCCCGCGCGAGGTGTGGGAGCAGGTCTTCGCCACGAACGTGTTCGCGGTCGCCGAGCTGACGCGGCTCGCCCTCCCGGCCCTCCGCGCGGCGCGGGGCATCGTCGTGCCGATCAACAGCGGGTCCGGGTTCCACTCCGGCCCCGGCGGTGGCGTGTACGCGGCGTCGAAGTTCGCGCTGCGGGCGTTCGCCGATGCCCTGCGGGAAGAAGAACGGGCGAACGGCGTCCGGGTGTCGAGCGTGCACCCGGGCCGGACGGACTCGGACATGCAGCGGGCGCTGACCGAGAAGCTCGGCGAGAACTACGACACCGACTACTACCTCGCGCCCTCGGACGTTGCCGACGCCGTCCGGACCGTCGTCGACCTGCCGGAGCGGGGCACGATCGAGTCGCTGGCGATCCGGCCGACGCGGCGGCGCTGACCCGCTGCGTCCAGGGGCGGGTCACCTGAGCTCGATCCTCGTGGTGAGGTCGAGGCGGTCGAGGAACGTCTCGTCGTGACTGACCACGACGAGGGCTCCCCGGTACGCCCGGAGCGCGTCCACGAGCTGGTCGACACTCGTCACGTCGAGGTCGTTCGTCGGCTCGTCGAGCACCAGCAGCTGCGGCGGCGGATCCGCGAGCACGAGGCTCGCCAGCGCCACTCGGAACCGCTCCCCGCCCGAGAGCGCGCCGGCCGGGCGGTCGACGGTGTCCCCACGGACCAGGAACTTCGCCAGCCGGTTCCGCACCTCCGCCGGCGGGACGTGCGGGGCATCCCGCCGGACGTTCTCGAGCACCGACAGCGCGTCGTCGAGTGAGTCCTTCCGCTGCGGCAGGTAGCCGATGCGGTCGACGTGGGGGACCGCAGCCGTGTCGGGCAACGGGTGCGCCCGCGCGCCGGGGACCCCGACGAGCTGCTCGAGCAGCGTCGTCTTGCCGACGCCGTTGTCCCCGGCGACGGCGATGCGTTCCGGGCCCTGCACGATCGTCCTCCGCCCGCGCAGCGTGATGGTCGCGATCTGCCGCGATGCCGGCACGTCCGGGTCGGGGAGCGTCACGTGGATGGACTCGTCGACGCGCAACCGTCCCTCCGCCTCGCGCTTGGTGGCGAGTGCGGCGGCCTCGTCCTCGGCGTACCCGGTACGGAGCCGCCCGGCGGTCTGTTCGCCGCGCTTCCGCATCTCGTTCGCGAAGATCTTCGGCATCCCCTCGGCGGCCTTCGCCCCGGACCGGGCCCGACGGGCGATCTTCGTCTCGGCCTCGATGCGCTGCCGCTTCTCGGTGCGGTGTCGCTGCTCGGCGACCCGGACCTCGCGTTCGACGGCGGCCTGCTGCACCGCGAGGTGCTCCTCGAAGGCGCTGAAGGTCCCGCCGAACACGGTCATGCCGCCCGCGCGGAGCTCGGCGACCTCGTCGACGTGTTCCAGGAGCTCGCGATCGTGGCTGACGACGACGAGGGTGCCCGGCCAGTCGTCGACCATGTCGAGCAACATGCTTCGCGCACGGCGGTCGAGGTTGTTCGTCGGCTCGTCGAGGAACGCGATCGGGAGCCCCCGCAGCCGGATGCCGGCGACCGCCACGAGGACGGCCTGGCCTCCGGACAGGGTGCTCACCGGACGCTCGAGGTCGGCGCCGAGGCCGATGCCGTCGAGCGCCGCAGCCGTACGTTCCTCGAGGTCCCAGTCGTCGCCCACGGCGTCGAAGTGCTCCGGAGCGGCGTCACCGCCGAGGATCGCGCGGAGGGCCGTCAGGGTCGGACGGATGCGCAGGAGGTCGGCGACCGCGTCGTCGTTCTGCGGTTGCAGGCGTTGCGGCAGGTGGTCGACGGGGCCGGATGTCGTGATGGTGCCCGACGTGGGGTGGAGCCGACCCGTGACCAGCCGGACGAGGGTCGACTTGCCGGCACCGTTCCTCCCGACCAGGCCGGTCCGGCCACGGCCGAAGGCGGTGGTGAGGTGGCTCAGCGCGACGGTGCCGTCGGGCCAGGCGAAACTGAGGTCGTTCAGGACGACGGACGGATTGATGGGCATACGGGTGCCTCCCCGGTGGTCGATGCTGGGCGCACGACACCGGACCCGCCACGGGAGGGCGGAGCGCCCGACGGGGCGCGACGATCACGGTGTCAGCGCGAGGGCTGAGCAGATCCGGTGATCGACAGCAATTCGTCCACTTCCGTCGGGGAGCCCTGCGTGACCGCCACCCGCACCGCCGGTCGGTCGTCCCGCACCGGTGGCCTCGCGATGACGACGAGGACCCGCCCACGGTACGCCGGGAGTCTCGCGCCGCGCAAGGCCCTCGAGCCGTGACAGGCTGGGGGCATGCCGGAGAACCTGCTGCCGAACCCGACCGCGAACCCCGAGACGCTCTTGCCCGCCGAGCCGGAGGTGACCGCCGCCCTCGCCGCCGACGCCCCCGTCGCGAGCGTCGTCGTGTCGCACCCGGCGTCGAGCCTGGCGTGGGCACTGCTCGCCGACGAGGCGTGGGAGCGTGGGGCGACCCTCGAGTCCTACGCCTACGCGCGGGTGGGGTACCACCGAGGGCTCGATGCGCTGCGGAAGGCGGGGTGGCGCGGTGCCGGGCCGGTGCCGTGGTCGCACGAGCCGAACCGGGGCGTGCTGCGGGCGCTGTTCGCGTTGCGGCGGGCGGCTTCGGCGATCGAGGAGCCGGGCGAGCCCGAGCGGCTGACGGAGTTCCTCGACGCGTCCGACCCGGCGGCGATCCCGGCGCTGAGCGCGTAGAGCGCCCCGCGCCCCGCGGCCCGCGCGCTCGCGCTGGCGCGCCCGGCCGTCGCACAACGAAAGTCATCTCGAACCACGCTTCCGCCTGGTTCGAGGTGACTTCCGTTGTGCGAGCCGCGCCGCCTCGCGGCGAGCCGTCGGCGGCTAGCGCGCGACCGCGGCCGCGGCCGCGGCCGCGGCGCGCCGCCGCGCGAGCAGCACCCACGCACCCGCGGCGAGCAGCAGCGCCGCAACGGCCCCGGTGACGAGGACGGCCGGCCCGGACACGCCCGTGTACGCCAGCACGCCCCGCGCGCTCGCCCGCTCGGCCACGGCGTCGGACGCTCCGCGGCCACCAGCGCCTGAGGCAGCGCCCGGCCCCGCGTCCGAGCCGGCCCCCGACCCCGCGCCGCCGCCCGAGCCCGAGCCCGCGGCCGGGTCCGGCGTCGGCGGTACGACCACCGACTCGACCGGCTCCACCACGACCCGGACGACCGCCACCACGGTCTGCCCCGCGTGCGTCGTCACCTGGTACCGCACTGCCGTCGCCGGTCCGGAGAACGACGACTCCGGGGTGAACGTCACCTGCACGCCCTCGACCGTCCAGACGCCCTCGCCGGGGACCCGGAGCCGCTTGCCGTCCGCCGAGAGCTCCGCCCCCTCGATCCCGTCGCCGCTCAAGCGCAGGGAGTCCGGGTCCGCCGAGCTCCCGTCGAGCGGGTCGTTCCCGAGGACGTCGATCGTCACCGGCTCGCCCTGCTTCGTCGTGCCCTCGTCGTCGACCGCGACGGCCTCGGGCAGGACGACCTCGAACGCGGTCCGGTCGGCGTTGTTCGGCAGCTCGACGTCGGTCACCGAACCGTCGAGCGCAATCGCGGGGCGGGCTGCGTCGAGACGGTCGGTCGTGAAGTCCGTGACGCTCTCGACGGGCATCGTGTGGAGGCCCGAGCGGGTCGTCACCGGCACCGTCCCCCGCACCGTGATCGTGACCGCACCGCCGGGCGGGCCCGACCAGTCGGCGGCGACCGCACCCTGTCCCGCAGTGGCGCCGCACGTCGCCCCGGCCTCAGCACGGCACGTCCACCGCACGTCCGTCAGCGGCAGTCCCTCGGTCACCGCCACCGTGCGCGCGACGGCGTCGACCGCTCCGCCGATCGTCGCCGGCCCGTCGTTCACCGACCGCAGCTCGAACGTGACGTCCTCGCCGGGGGTGACCGGCGCGTTCGTCAGCGTGTGGGCGGTCGTGACGACGTCGGTCGGCTGCGTCGCCCGCAGGTTCCGGATCTCGTGGAACTGCGTCCGGCCACCGGTCGATGCGCTGAAGCCGAACCGCACCTGTTCCGGCAGCGCGGTGGCGGGGAGGTCGGCGCTGACGACCTCGCGCAGCTCGCCCGCGTCGGCGCCGGGGTCGGCCGGCTCGGACATGGCGACGAGCACCCGGATCCCGCCGGCGTCGGTCGGCAGGAGATCGATCTGCACGTGACGGTGCGTCGCCGCCTCGGCCGTGGTCTCGCGGTCTTCGAGGAACCCGTCGCCGAGGTCCCCGGTGGTCGCGAGGACCGGGTAGCACTCGCGCTCCGGACCCCGGACGGTGATCGCGTTCGGGACGACGTCGGGACGCGCGAAGTTGCCGAACCGGTCGAACCCGATCCCGACGACCCCGCCGTCGAGGCCTTCCTCGCAGGGGCGGGTGCCGTCGTGGTAGCCGAGGCCGGCACCGACCGGCCCGATCGCGTCGAGCGGGACGGCGGCGTCCTGCAGGAAGAACCCGATCCCGTCGGCGTACCCGGTGTCCGTCGTGCTCCACATCCGCTGGTCGAACTCGACCGTCAGGCCGTGGCTGGAGTCGTAGGGCGACTCGTTGTAGACGGCGGAACTCACCCGCTTCGTGTCGTCGGTGAGCCGCAGCCACCGTCCGGCGGCGCCGTGGTCGACGATCGCTGCCTGTCCGTCGTCCGTCGCGATCCGGGTCCAGCCGGCGGGCATCGTCGTGCCGATCGGCAGGCCGACGAAGGGGTCGGTGACCGGGAACGGCGCGACCGCGTGCGCGGGGGACGTCGTGGCGACCGCGGTCGCGAGGCCGCCGCCGACCACCACGAGTGCGGTCAGGGCGGCGCTCGCGACGGCGCGCCTGGGAGTGCTGTGCATGGGGTCCTCTCTGCTGGTGGAGAAGACCCTTCCGGACGCCCGACGCGGGCGCAAGGAATATGTATCAGATATACGACTTCCGGGCTGCGCTCAGCCGAGCACGACGCTCCACGAGAACGCCTGCGGCCAGAGCTGGTGCTCCGGCAGCACGTCGAGGCCGCACGCACGCGACCCCAGGCCGTGCTGCGCGGCGTCGAGGTACAGGTACAGGTGCTCCGACACCGGCAGCTCGTAGGGGTGCATCGCGCGACCGATCTGCTGCGCGGTCCACGGCGACAGGGTGAACCCCGCACGGTGCGAGCCGACGGTCGACACGGTGAACGGCCCGACCGACAGCTCGCGCAGCGACGGCCGGTGCCCGGTCTCCTGCGGCATCGAGTACTCGACGCCGAGCGACCGCACCGGTGCCGAGAAGCGTCCGACGCGGGCGGCGTGCGACGAGTCCGCGTACGACTCGAGCGGCCCCGTGCCGAACCACGACGCGTCCGAGTCGGCCAGGGACGCCGGCAGGTCGAACCGCACCCCGATCCGTGGCCACGTGACGTCCCACGCGCCGAACGGCACCGCGTCGGTCTGCAGCAGCAGCCCGGCGTCGGTCAGGGCCCAGCGGTGCGTGACGTCGACGCCCCAGCCGCTGTTCGCCGCCGCGACGCGGACCCGCTGCTCGAGCCCGGAGTCCGTCCGCGACACCGACACGAGCCGGTGCGTGAGCCGGTCCAAACCGCGTTCGCGCCAGCGTGTGGCCGACGGGGGAGCGTCCGGGTCGCCCACGCCGTGCGTCAGCACCGGGTCGGCCGTCTCGTACCCGCCCTGCGACGCCAGACTGTCGTTGTCGGTCGGTGCCCGCCACAGCTCGAGCCGCGGCCCGGCCACCTCGTGCCCCTTCCAGGACACCAGGTCACCGCGGGCCGAGAACGTCCCGTCCCCGAGTCGGTCGCCGTCCCACCCCTGACCGGAGGCCCGTGGCACGTCCGCCTCGCGCGATGCGACGAGCGTCTGGGTGCGTGCCAGGACGTGGCCGGTGTCCGCCCACGCGGTCGGCCCCGCCAGTTCCGCCGTGACGTCGAACCACAGCTCGTCACCGGGGGCGAGCGCCGCGGTCGCGGCCTCGAGCACCTCGTCGGGCACCGGCACCGTGGCGGACGACCGCGCCGCGACGACACCGGGCGTGAACCGGCCCTCGTGCTCCACGACGCCGTTCCGGGACAGCGTCCAGTGGAACCGGAGTCCCGCGGTCGAGGCCGAGTGGTACCGGTTCTCGATGAGCACGGTGGTGTCCGACGCGGACAGCCGGATCGGTGCCACGACGGCCGCGAACTCGGCCAGCCCCGGCGTCGGGGTGTCGTCCGGCAGCACCAGGCCGTCCATCACGAAGTTGCCGTCGTGGACGACCTCGTGGAAGTCGCCGCCGTACGCGTGGTAGGGCCGTCCGTCCGGGGTGTGGGCGAGCAGCCCGTGGTCCCGCCACTCCCACACGAACCCACCGTGCAGGCGCGGGTACTTGTCCACGAGGGCCTCGTACTCGGCGATCTGGCCGGGTCCGTTGCCCATCGCGTGCACGTACTCGCAGTGGATGAACGGCTTCGACCGCTGGCGAGCCGCCTCGGCCGGGCCGCAGCCGAGCAGGGGCGTTGCCGGACCGCCGCCGATCGACTCGGTCTCCTGCAGCGACGGGTACATGCGGGAGTACACGTCGGTGTAGGCGCCGGTGTAGTCGCCCTCGTAGTGGACCGGACGTTCGTCGTCGCGGTCATGTACCCACTGCGACATCGCGGCGAGGTTGCGGCCGGTCCCGGACTCGTTGCCGAGCGACCACATCACGATCGACGCGTGGTTCTTGTCGCGCTCGACGGTCCGCGCGATGCGGTCGAGGTACGCCTCGCGCCAGGCCGGGTCGTCCGACGGGTTGCCGACCCAGCTGGTGAAGATGAACCCGTGCGTCTCGAGGTCGCACTCCAGGATCACCCAGAAGCCCAGCTCGTCGGCGAGGTCGAGCACGCGGGGGTGGGGCGGGTAGTGCGACGTCCGGATGGCGTTGACGTTGTTCCGCTTCATGAGCGCCATGTCGGCGCGTGCGTGCTCCTCTTCGAACACCCGACCGCGCACGGGGTGGGTCTCGTGCCGGTTCACGCCGTGGAACACCACGCGCTCGCCGTTCACCAGGAACCGATCGCCCTCGATCGACACGGTGCGGAAGCCGAGCCGCAGCGACACGGTCTCACCACCGGCGCTCCCACCGGCTGCGGTCCCGGTGGACAGCGTCGCGTCGTACAGCGTCGGGAGCTCGGCGCTCCACGGCTCGACTCCCTCGACGGTGATCGGTCCGACCTCGTCGGCGGACGCCCACGAGACGTCGACGCCGAGCGCGGGCACCGTGAAGCGCACCGGGAACGCAGCATCGACGGTCGGGAACGAGATCGTCCCCGTGCCGGTCGACGGTCGGCCGGACGCTGCCGTGCCCGCGGTCGCGGCGGATCCGAGCGTCGAGGTCCACCCGGCGCGGACGAACACGTCGTCGATCGGGGCGGTCGGCCGCGCCAGCAGCGTGACGTCGCGGAAGATCCCGGGCAGCCACCACTGGTCCTGGTCCTCGAGGTACGAGGCCGCCGACCACTGGTGCACGCGGACGCGGACCTCGTTCGACCCCTGTCGCAGTACGGACGTGACGTCGAACTCCGTCGCGAGCCGCGACCCGGTCGACCATCCGATGAGGACGCCGTTCACCCACACCCGGAAGTGCGACTCCACCCCGTCGAACCGGAGCAGCACCCGGGCCGCGGCGTCGAAGGACATCGGGACGTCGAAGGTGCGGCGGTAGTCGCCGGTCGGGTTCTCCTCCGGCGGGTGCGGCGGGTCGATCGGGAACGGGTACTGCAGGTTCGTGTAGCTCGGCGCGCCGTGCCCGTGCAGCACCCAGTGCGCCGGCACCGGGATCGTGCCCCACTCGTCCTCCGGCCCCGGTTCGGGGACGTCCGCGACGGGCGACCACCGGAAGTCCCACTCCCCGCTCAACGACAGGGCGGGGGCGTCCGTGTGCAGCCAGGCCCGCGGGGCCAGCCGGGTGTCCGAACCGGGGGTGGTGGAGGAGAGTGCGGCGATGGTCAACCCTTGACCGATCCTTCCGTGAGGCCCCCGCGCCAGAAGCGCTGCAGGACGATGATGGCGATGACGAGCGGGATGACCGAGACGAGCACCCCGCCGGTGGTGAGCTGGTAGAACTCCGGCAGCCGGTCCACCTGCGAGCGCCAGTTGTTGAGTCCCAGTGTGATCGGGTAGAGCTTCTGGTCGGCCAGCATGATGAGCGGCAGGAAGAAGTTGTTCCAGATGCCGACGACCTGGAACAGGAACACGGTGACGAGTGCCGGCGTCATCTGCCGGAGCACGATCGTGTGGAAGATCCGGAGCTCGCCGGCCCCGTCGATGCGTGCCTGCTCGAGGAGTGCCGTGTCCACCGACGCCGCGGCGTACACCCGGCAGAGGAACAGGCCGAACGGCGAGACGAGGCTCGGGATGAGCACGCTCCAGTACGTGTCGGTCAGGCCCAGCGTCGAGAACAGCAGGAACAGCGGCAGGGCCGTCGCCGTCCCCGGCACGAGCACGCCGCCGAGGATCGTGCCGAACACGAGCTGCCGACCCCGGAACTCGTACTTCGCGAGCGCGTAGCCACCCGCCGCGGCGAAGTACGTCGCGAGGACGGCGCCGACGCCCGAGTACAGGATGCTGTTCGCGATCCAGCGGACGAAGATGCCGCCGTCGTACGTGAACACCTGCTGGAGGTTGCTGAACAGCGCGAAGTCGCCGCCGAACCAGAACCCGTTCGTGGCGAACAGTGCGCCGGTGGTCTTCGTCGCGGCGATGATCACCCAGTACAGCGGGACGAGGAAGTAGATCGCGACGATCACGAGGATGCCCGTCACCACGATCTGCGACTTGCCGGATCGGTCGAGCTTGCGGCGCTGGTGCGCCGAGATCGACGTGGTGTCCACCGGGACCGCGGTCTTCGCGGTGGCCGGCGCTTCGATGGCTTCGCTGCTCATGCGTCCGCCCCCTTCGTGACGGTGGTGCCGTGGTCCGGACCGGATCGGCCCTGGAGGCGCGGTGCGGCCTGGGTGGTGACCGTCCCGGCCGACGCGACGCGCGTCTGGAGCGCGACCCGCGCCTCCTGGCCGTCCCGCTTCGCCCGCTTGCGGCGATCCCGCTCGTCCTTCGGCGGACGGTTCGTCAACGCGAGGAACGCGAACGACAGGATGAACGCGGCCAGGGCGATGATGACCGCCTGCGCACTCGCGACGCCGTACTCGTTGAACGCGAACGCGTTCGTGTAGGCGGCGTAGTTCGGCGTGTACTCGGTGTCGATCGCGGGGGCGACCGTGGACAGGATCTGCGGCTCCGCGAAGAGCTGCAGCGTGCCGATGATCGAGAACACCGTCGTGAGCACGAGTGCCGGCGCGATGAGCGGGATCTGGATCCGCCACGCGACCTGGAACGCGTTCGCGCCGTCGACCTTGGCGGCCTCGTAGACCTCGCCGGGGATGGACTTCAGCTGCGCCACGATGATGAGCATGTTGTAGCCGGTGTACGTCCACGTGACGATGTTCGCGATCGACCAGAGCACGCTGTTCGCGCCGAGGAAGTCCGGCTGGAGCCCGATCCCCTGCAGCAGCGACACGATCGGCGACAGGCCCGGCACGTACAGGAACGACCACAGGATCGTCGCGATGACGCCGGGGACGCCGTACGGCATGAAGTAGATCGCACGGAAGAAGCCCGGCCAGCGGGCGCTCGCCGACTCGAGCAGCAGCGCGAGGATCGTGCAGGCGATGATCATCACCGGGACCTGCACGATGCCGAACAGCAGCATGCGGCCGATCGAGGCGACGAAGCCGGCGTCCTGCAGGGCGATCGCGTAGTTGTCGAACCCGGCGAACCTGCCGACGACGCCGTCCTCGCCGAAGAGCCCCTCGCGGTCGACGGTCGTGAACGACTGGAACAGCGCGCTGATGATCGGGATGATGAACGTCAGCACGAACAGGGCGAGGAAGGGTGCGAGCAGGATCCACGGGGCGCGCTTCTGGGCGACCGTGGCCTTCGTGCTCGTGCGGAAGCCGTTCTTCGGCTGCGTCGTGGTCATCGTGCCGTCCTCACGCTGAGGCCCTTGTCCTTGAAGGACTGGACGATCTCCTTCTGGGCGAGCTCCACCGCGTCGGTGAGCTTCAGCCCACTCGTGAGCTTGCGGCGGAACTGGTTCTGCAGACTCGTGAACGCCGACTGCGTCACGGGCGACCAGGACCACTCGACGTTCTGCTCCTGGGCGGCGGGGACGAAGACGTCCTCGTTGTAGTTCTGCCCGGAGAACCACTTGCTCGGCTGCTCGCGCTGCGCCCCGATGTAGTCCTTCGCGGGCGACCACCCGATGCCGCAGTACTTGATCATCGCGTCGATGCCCTCCTTCGAGGTGGTCATCCACGTGATGAACTCGAGCGCTTCCTTCGGGTGCTTCGCGTTGGCGAGCACCGCGGCCGTCGAACCGCCGATCGCGCTCGACCCGAACCCGGTGTCGCCCCACTTCTGCATGGGTGCGACCTTCCACTTGCCCTCGCCGCCCTGGACGGACTCGATGAGGGCGTCGCCCCAGCTCGCGCTCGTGACGGCCGCGATCTTGCCGCTCGCGGCCGAGGCGTACCAGCCGGGGGAGTACGCGCCGGCGCTCGTGTCGACGAGCTTGTCGTCGATCACGCCGTCGAAGAACTCGGCGACCATCAGGGTCTTGTCGTCGGTCATGTCGACGACCCACTCGTCGCCGTCGACCTTGAACCACCGGGCACCGGCCTGCTGCGCGTACGCGGCGAAGGGGGAGGCGTCCGAGACCGGGAAGACCTCGAGGTAGTTCTGCGCCCCGGTCTTCCGGACCTTCTCGGCGAGGTCGCGCCACTCGTCCCACGTCGTCGGGGGTTCGCCGCCGGCCTGCTCCAGGAGCGCCGTCTGGTAGTAGAAGCCCATGGGGCCGGTGTCCTGGGGGATGCCGTAGATGCCGTCCACGAACGAGACCTGCGCCCAGGCGGCGTCGTCGTACTTCGACTCGAAGTCCTTCGCGCCGTAGCGGGCGAGGTCGACCAAGCCGTTGGCGAGCATGAACTCGGGGATCTGACGGAGCTCGACCTGCCCGATGTCCGGGCCACCACCGGCCGCGAGCGCGGAGTACATCTTCTGGTACCCGCCGCTGTTGCCGCCCGGGATCCAGTTCGCGGTCACCTGGATGTCCGGGTGGGTCTTGTTCCAGACGTCGCAGACCTTCTGCAGGTCCTTGAGCCAGGCCCAGTAGGTCAGTTCGACCTTCTGCCCGCTCGTAGCGGCGGGGATCAGCGCCGCCTTGTTCACGTTGGTCGAGCCCGGCACCGCGCAGCCGGCGAGCAGTCCGGTCGCGGCCGCGCCGAGGCCGAAGCCCAGCAGTTGTCGTCGGGAGATGGGCCGTCGGTTCGGTGGAGGCGTCATTGCCGGGACTCCGGTTCGTCGTCGAGCGGGATGCCTCCAACCCAACCACAAAACCGAGCGCAGCTGTACTTTCACGAAGACTCTGGACGTTCCCTCCGGACGTGGAACACCGTGCCCCGCCGGGGTGGAGTGTGGGCCAACACGAAACGTCGGGGTCCGTGACAGCCCCGGCATCCGTCCGAGAGGAGCTGCCATGACGTCGACCAACGCGACGAGCGAACTGCACGGGATCCTGGGACAGCGGCTGGAGGGCGGTGGGACCTGGGCCTGGGCGTACGCCGACGTCTCCGGCAACGTGGAGGACCCCCGACGGCAGGCGGCGCTGAAGCTGCGTGCGGTCGAGGAGGCACTCCGTGCGCAGGGTGCGACCGACGACGTGGTCGACCTCGTCGCCGGCGAGTTCGAGCAGGAACCCGGCGTCCCCTCGCCCGTCACCCGGTACGTGCTGGTCCACGACGGTGCGCTCGTGTTGAGCGAGGTCCTGCCCGGCCACCTGCACGGCGCGGAGTCGGTCGGCGTCGGTGCCGTCCCCGACCTCGTGCCGCTCGTCGCCCACCGGCCCGTCGACCTGCCGTTCCTGGTGGTGCACGCCGGCAAGGAGGGCGGAGCCTTCCGTGCCTACCGACTCGGCCACGCGCCGCTCGACGCGACCGGCGGTGAGCAGCAGGTCCAGGGGCGCAACGACACCCTGCACTACGCCAAGGCCGGGACCGGGTGGAAGCAGCCGCACTGGCAGCAGCACACCGAGGAGATCTGGAAGCAGAACTCGTCGGAGACCGCCGCCGCCGTGGACGAGGCCGTCCGGACACTCCGACCCGGACTGGTCGTGGTCGCCGGGGACGTCACCGCGCGGGAGCTCCTCGTGAAGGCGCTGTCGTCGGAGACCCGTGCCCTGACCTCCGTCTTCCCGGGCGACCCCCGCGCCGACGCCTCGTCGAAGCAGGCGTTCGTCGAGCACGTCGAGACCGCGCTCGCTCGAGTCGTCGCCACCCGACGCCACGACCTCGAGGACCTGCTCCGCACCCACGTCGGTCGGGGCGACAACCTCGCGGTGACCGGGCTCGGAGCAGTCGTCGGGGCGTTGCAACAGGCGCAGGGATCGGTCGTCGCGCTCGACGCCGTGGCGGTCGGGGAGCGGACGCTCCTCGCGCTCGCCGGTGCCCCGTGGGTGGCGACGGCACCGGAACAGGCTGCCGGGACGCCCGTCATCGGAGCGGTGCCGGCGGTGTGCGCGCTCGTGCGTGCGGCGGTGCTGACGGACGCGGAGCTCGTGCTCGTCAACGCGGCGTCGCTGCCGGGCGGGGTCGCGGCGGCGGCGTTGCTGCGGTGGCCGGTGGGGCCGGCCGTGCCCGCCTGATGCGGTGACGACCTGACGGACGGGAGGCGCGGTGCCGCCTGGCACCGCGCCTCCCGTCCGTCCCGCGGTCAGTCGTGGGAACGATCGCGCCGGGGCACCAGGGGCAGCGCCAGCAGCGGCAACACCCCCACGATCGAGAACGACGCCGCGAACCCGAGCGCCCCGACGAGCGCGCCGACCCCGGGACCCACGGCGCTCGCCGCGATGAACTGCCCGGTGTTCTGCGCCCCGAGCGCCCGCCCGGACCAGAACGGCCCCGCGGCCTCGGCCACCGACGTGTACGCGAGCCCGTTGTCCGCGACGGTGACGCTCGTGGCGACGACGAGGAACACCGCGGCGGCGGCGAGGTGCGTGGCGTCCACCACCGCCAGCAGCCCCATCACCACGGCGGCGCTCACCGCGACGATCCGCAGCGGCCCGACGCGCGAGGCGGCGCGGTCGCTCCAGGCGCCGACGAGGATCCTCCCGACGGCGCCGACGAACTGCGACGCCCCGACGAGCAGTCCCGCGGCCGGGGTCGACCAGCCGAGGCCGACGAGCCACACCAGGCCGTACATGGACAGCGTGAACTGCGGCACGACGAGCAGGACCGACACCGCGTGGATCCGCCACAGGAACCCGTTCGCCCGGTACGGGTTCGCGACGTGCTCCACCGGGGCGTCCGCACGCGCGGGCCGGGGCGGGTTCGCGATGCCGATCGCGCACAGCACGGCGAGCACGGCGCACAGGACGACGGGCAGGACGAGGGCCGCGCGGATGCCGTCCGCCTCGGCGAGCTGCGGGACCGTGACGGCCGCGAGCGTCACCCCGAGCGGCTGCGACATCTGTCGGATGCCCATCGCGAGGCCGCGCCGCTCCTTCGGGAACCACCCCACCACGACCCGTCCGCTCGCGGCGTTCGTCGAGGCGCTCGTCATGCCGGCGGCGAGGAACGCCAGGCCGAGCAGCACCGGGTCACCCGCTGCCAGCCAGGCCCCGACGACCGCGAGGGTCGTGAGGACGAGCCCGCCCGCGATGACGACGCGCTCGCCGACGCGGTCGGTGATCGCGCCCCAGGCGATGAGCGTCAGGACCATGCCGAACGTCGGCGCGGCGGCCAGGAGTCCGGCGAGGGTCAGCGTCGTGCCGTGGGCGTGCAGGTACGGGATGAGCAGCGCGGGGGCGGACACCGCGAGGGTGCCGGCGGCCTGGGCGGCGACGCCGAGGCCGAGCATCGTCCAGGCGCGGGAGGTGGTGGTCACGGGATCGTTTCAGTGTGGAACGGATTGGTATACCATAACGGTATACCATCCGGTCCGGATCGCCGCTAGGCTGGATCGCCGTGACCGAGACGACCGACGCAGCGCCCGTGTCGCAGACGAGCCAGCTCTACGACAACCTCCGAGCCGCGATCCTCACGCTCGAGATCGCCCCGGGGGAGCGCATCTCCGAGCGGGGGCTCGAGGCGCGGTTCCACGCCTCACGGACCCCCGTGCGCGCAGCCCTGTCGCGGCTCGAGCGCGAAGGGCTCATCCTGCACGAGGGTCGCTCGTGGACGGTCACCCCGATCGACCTCGACGAGATCGCCTCGCTCGCGGAACTCCGCGGCGTCCTCGAACCCGCCGCCGCCCGGCTCGCGGTGGCGCGCGCGTCCGAGGAGCAGCTCGCCGAGGTCCGCGGCCACCTCGACACCCTCCGGCCGACGCCCGACCAGCAGGCCGGCATCCGGATGGGCTCGACGTTCCACCTCGACCTCGCCGCGCTCGGCGGCAACCGGTTCATCACCGACGCCATCGCCGACGCACTCACCCGACTGGAGCGCACGCGCTGGATCGAGGTGCGCACGCCCGAGGCCCGCGACGCCGCGTGGGAGGAGCACAGCGCCATCATCGACGCCGTGCGCTCCGGGGACGCGGACCGCGCGGCCGAGCTGCTCGCGGCGCACGTCGCCGGCACGAACGACCGGCTGCTGGCGTGGATCGCGCAGGAGCGCCGGCGTCTGCGTGGCGCCGGCATGGCGATCGTGGGCAGCACCGAGCGCTGACGCGACGGCCGTGCCGTGGACGCGCCCACCCGCGGAGGGCGCGGTGCGGGGCGGACCCGCACCGCGCCTCCGGGAAGGCCGCTACGGTTTCGTCGCCGCGTCCTCGGCGGCGTCGATCTGGTCGAAGATCCAGGCGTTGCCGCCGTCGGAGTGGTCGAGCAGCGCGTCGCGCACCTCGGCCTCGTCGGTGGTGAGCCGGATCGCGCTCTTGCTGCCGGACCGTGTCGATTGGGACATCGCGTCTTCTCCTGTGTGTGTGGGCACCGTCGTTGGTGCGCTTCCTCACGGGACGTGCTGAGGTCGTGACAGTGTCGCGCGCGCTGTCCGGATCGCGCAAGGGGTTTCCGTCACATGTGGGAAAGTCCCGGCCGGCACCATGCCTAGGATGGTCCGGCCGCGCGGCTCGCGGCACGACACCAGCGGACGTCGGACAGGAGGGACGGGCTTGGCCGAGCAGCGCACCGCACCTCCCACGGTCTACGACGTGGCCTCCGCGGCGGGCGTCTCCATCGCCACCGTCTCCCGTGTGCTCCGCACGCCGGACGCCGTCCGCGAGGGCACGCGCGACCGGGTCCAGGCGGCGATCCGGACGCTCGGGTACGTCCCCTCCGGGAACGCGCGGGCCCTCGCGGGCAAGCGCACCGGCGTGGTCGGACTGCTGCTGCCCGGGTTCGACGTCGTGCCGGACGAACGCCCCGACCTCGTCACGGACGGCGGCGTGCGGGTCGTCGACGACCGGCGGCACGTGACGCAGCCGTTCTCGTCCAACCTGTACTTCGACGAGGTCCTGCGCGGCGCCGAGACCGAGGCGTGGCAGCGTGGTCTGGCGCTGATGGTGGCCGCGGGGCGGGGGTCCTCGCGGGACGTCATCGTGAACGACGTCGCCGGCCGGGTCGACGGTCTCGCGGTGCTCGCCCAGACGGTGCCGGACGACCTGCTGGAACACGTCGCCCGACGGATCCCGGTCGTGGTGCTCGCCGACGACCGTCGCTCGCACGGGTTCGACTCGGTGAGCGTGGACAACGCCGCGGGCATGCGGACACTCGGCGCGCACGTGATCGGGCGGCTCGGCATCCGGTCGTCGCTCGTGTACCTGGCGGGGCCGATCGACTCGCCGGACGACATCGAACGCTCCGCGGGGTTCCGTCAGGCGCTCGAGGACCACGGGGTGCCGGCGTCGTCGGTGCGTGTCGTGCACGGCGACTTCGGGCGTGCGCGGGCCCGGGAGCTCGCGGCACAGCTGCTCGACGGGGACGCCGTCCCGCGGGCGATCGTCTGCTCGAACGACCAGTCGGCGCTCGGGGTGCTCGACGCCGCGGGGGCGCGGGGTGTGCGGGTGCCGGAGGACCTCGTCGTGACGGGCTTCGACGGCATCGACGCGGGTCGGTTCTCGTCGCCGCGCCTGACCACCGTGCACCAGCCGATGGGGGAGCTCGGGCGCGCGGCGGTGCGGGCGATCGTGGACCGGCTGGAGCGCCGCGAGGGGCCGCCGCGGGCGATGCGCCTGCCGGTCGAGGTGCTCCTGCGCGAGAGCTGCCCGCCGGCGCTGTAGGTGGCGGCTGCGCCGGTGTGCGAGGTCCCGCGTCGCCGCAGTGCGCGAGCACCCGCGTCGCCGCGCCGCCGCAGTGTGCGAGGTTCCGCGCACCGTGGGACGCTCGCGCCCCCGCACGCTGGTCGGAACCTCTCACACTGCGGTCCGGACCGCGCGCACACGTGCCGCCCCGCGAAACAACCCGCCCGGTTGCGCGACGTGATGTAAGCGCATACATTGTCTCCGTACCGACTCGACACGGAGGTCGACCGAGCAATGACGCTTCCCCCACAGCGCGTCCCAGCGCGCACCCCGGGCACCCGCCGGGGACGGAGAGGCCGCCTCATCGCGGCCATCGCCGGCATCGCGGTCGTGGCCCTCGCGGCCACCGGCTGCAGCATCCAGGTCCGGTCCCAGCCGGACCCGAGCATCGGCAAGGACACGATGCTCATCAACGCGGACCACGGCAACCCGCTGTTCGACCGCAACTTCAACCCGTACATCGCGAACGCCCGCACGGCGAGCAAGTGGATGTACGAGCCGCTCATCGAGATCAACCCCCTCGACGGCAAGGGCACCCCGTGGCTCGCGAGCAGCTGGGACCAGCCGGACGCGCGCACGATCGACATGACGATCCGCAAGGGCGTCGAATGGTCGGACGGCTCGCCGTTCAGCGCGAAGGACGTCGTCTTCACGTTCGACCTGCTCAAGAAGTTCCCGGCGATGGACGTCAAGGGCGCCTGGCAGCACATCGACAGCATCGAGAGCACGGACGGCCACGTCGTCTTCCACCTCAAGGGCGACGACGTGCCGAGCCTGAACATCATCGGCGCGACGTACATCCTCGGTGAGAAGCACTACGGCGGTGTGAAGGACCCGACGACGTGGCGTGACCCGAACCCCGTGGGGACCGGTCCGTTCGTGCTCGGCAACTACACCGACCAGCAGTACTCGATGGACAAGAACCCGAAGTACTGGCAGGCCGACAAGATCGCCATCAAGCACCTGATCCTCCCGGCGACGAACACGCAGCTCGACACCGTCACGCGCGGCTACGACTGGGCGTACTCCTTCATCTCCGACGTGAAGGGCACCTGGGGAGCGGCGTCGAAGACGAACACGTGGTGGTTCCCGGCCGGCGGCGTCATCGGTCTCATCCCGAACCTGACGAAGGCGCCGTACAACGACGTCAACGTCCGGAAGGGCATCTCCCTCGCCCTGGACCGCGACGACATCGCCGAGACCGCGTCCGAGGGCAACCTGGCGGCGGCGGGCCAGACCGGCCTGATCCTGCCGAACCAGGAGAAGTACCTCAACCCGGACATCCCCGACCAGGGCATGATCGCGCAGGACGTCGACGCCGCGAAGCAGGCGTTCGCGAAGTCCGGCTGGACCGAGCAGGACGGCAAGATCATGAAGGACGGCAAGCAGCTGTCCATCACGATCATGACCGCGAACGGCTACTCGGACTGGCTCCGCGCCGCGCAGACCGTGCAGCGCAACCTCACGGCCATCGGCATCAAGGTGTCGATCCAGGCACCGCAGCCCGCCGGTTACCAGTCGAACATCAACAACGGACAGTTCGACATGGCGATGGGCGGCATGGGCAACGGTGACGTCTACCAGGCGTTCAACTCCTTGCTCAGCAGCGACTTCTACCAGCCGGTCGGCAAGTCGACGGTGAACAACTTCGAGCGGTACCAGAACGCCGACACGCAGAAGCTCCTCGACGAGTACAAGGCGACGACGGACACCGCGAAGCAGCAGGAGATCCTGAACCAGCTGCAGGAGATCGTGTACGACGACCTGCCCGTGATCGGCATGTACTACGGCGGACTCTGGGGCCTGTTCAACACCGGCAAGTTCGTCGGCTGGCCCAGCGCCGAGGACCCCTACATGGCGCCGCAGAACTACGACTCGGCACCGCTGCTCATCTTCTCGAAGCTGCGGCTCCGCGACAGCGCAGCCGGCCGGGCGATCATCAAGGCCGAAGAGGACCAGAAGTGAAGTACATCCTCCAGAAACTCGTCCTCTTCGTCCTGACCCTCTGGGCCGCGGTCACGCTGAACTTCGTGCTCCCGCGACTCATGCCCGGCAGCCCGACCGACGCCGCTCTCGCGAAGCTCAGCCAGAACGGCCCGGTCACCGACGCCACCAAGAAGGCCATCGAGGCCCAGCTCGGCGTCCCGAGCGGCAACCTCTGGGACCAGTACGTCAGCTACCTGCACCAGGTCATCACCCTCGACTTCGGCACGAGCTACACGTTCTACCCGCAGCCCGTCGGCGACCTCGTCGCCCAGGCCCTGCCGTACACGCTGATCCTCGTCGGCGTCGTGACGATCCTCGCGTTCGTGCTCGGCACCCTGATCGGTGTCGGCGCGGCCTGGAAGCGCGGCACCTGGCTGGACTCGCTGCCGACCCTGTCGGGCTCGTTCATGTCGACGTTCCCGTACTTCTGGACGGCGCTCCTGCTGCTGTTCTTCCTCGGCTACGTCCTGCACTGGTTCCCGACCACGGGCGCCTACTCCGCGACGACGACCCCGGGGCTGAACGGTGCGTTCCTCGGGGATGCCCTGCAGCACGCGGTCCTGCCGGCGATCACGATCCTCGTGACGAGCCTCGGCGGCTGGATCATCGGCATGCGCAACGCCATGATCAACACCCTCGGTGACGACTACGTGACCTTCGCCGAGGCGAACGGCCTCCGTGGTCGCACCGTGGCGATCCGGTACGCGGCCCGCAACGCGATCCTGCCGAACCTGACCGGCTTCGGTCTGGCCCTCGGTGGTGTGGTCGGCGGTTCGGTCCTGGTCGAGCAGGTGTTCGGCTACCCGGGCATCGGCTACCTGCTGTTCAACGCCGTGATCGGGCAGGACTACCCGCTCATGCAGGCCCTCTTCCTGATGATCACCGTGTCGGTGCTCATCGCCAACTTCATCGTGGACGTCCTCTACGGCGTCCTGGACCCGAGGACGCGCCGATGACCACGATCGCAGTTCGCACGCAAGCTGAAGAACCCACCGCCCCGAGCAAACTCCGAGCCGCCGCCCGCCAGTTCGGCGTCGTCTGGAGCAACACCAAGGCCCGGATCGGCATCATCATCCTCGCCGTCTTCGTGATCGTGGCGATCTTCGCCCCGCTCCTCGCCCCGTACGGCGCGAGCCAGAACGGGTTCGCCCGGAGCGCCGACGCCACCGGCGCGCACTGGATGGGCACGACCGCCGCCGGCGAGGACGTCCTGTCGCAGATCATCTACGGCGCCCGGATCTCCGTGCTCGTCGGTGCCGTCGCGGGGCTGCTGTCCACGCTCGTCGCCGTCGCGATCGGCCTGAGCTGGGGCTACGTCCGCGGCTGGATAGCCGAGGTCATCGGGTTCATCGTGAACCTCTTCCTCGTCATCCCCGGTCTGCCGCTCATGATCGTCATCGCCGCGTACCTGCAGAACGGCGGCATCGCGGTCATCATCGCGGTGATCGTGGTCACCGGCTGGGCCTGGGGCGCGCGCGTCCTGCGCAGCCAGACGCAGTCCCTCCGCGGTCGTGACTTCGTGACGGCGGCCCAGTTCTCCGGCGACGGTGCGACGCGCATCGTGTTCCGCGAGATCCTGCCGAACATGACGAGCCTCATCGTCGGCTCGTTCTTCGGTGCGGCCACGAGCGCGATCCTCGCCGAGGCGGGCCTCGAGTTCCTCGGACTCGGTGACTCGTCCATCGTGAGCTGGGGCACGATCCTCTACTGGGCGCAGAACTCGAACGCCCTGCTGACCGGTCAGTGGATCCTGCTGTTCGCCCCGGGTCTCTGCATCGCGCTCCTCGCGATGAGCCTGACCCTGATCAACTTCGGCGTCGACGCCGTGTCCAACCCGCGACTGCGCGAAGGCGCGCGTCGCAAGCGCAAGGAGGCCACCGCATGAGCGGCTCGCGTTCCGAACCGATCGACGGCCTGGAGGCGCGGGACGGCGCCGCCACGCGCCTCCCGTCCGACGCCACGAGCGCCACGCAGGACGTGCTGCTCGACGTCCGCGACCTGTCGGTCGTGTACGAATCGGCCGGCCAGGAGGCCGTCCAGGCGGTCGACCACGTGTCCTTCCAGCTGCGGAAGGGCGAGTTCGTCGGCCTGGTGGGGGAGTCGGGTTCCGGCAAGTCGACCCTCGGCTACGCGCTGACCCGGCTGCAGAAGCCGCCGGCTCGGACCAACGGCGGCAACATCTTCTTCGGCGGCCACGACATCCGCGACCTCGACGAGGAAGCCCTCCGGCAGCAGCGCCAGGGCGGGTTCGCGATGGTGCTGCAGTCCGGTATGAACGCGCTCAACCCGGTGCGGACCATCCGCAACCACTTCATCGACATCTTCAGGGCCCACGGCCACGTGTCGCGTGATCGCTGGGACGCCCGGATGAAGGAGCTCATCGAGAAGGTGAAGCTCCCCACCGCCATGCTGGCCCGGTACCCGGGAGAGCTGTCCGGCGGCATGCGGCAGCGCGTGTCGATCGCCCTGGCGCTCTCGCTCGAGCCGCAGCTCATGGTGTTCGACGAGCCGACCACCGCGCTCGACGTCCTCGTGCAGCACGCCGTGATGGACACCATCATCGAGCTGCAGCAGTCCGAGGGGTTCACGGCCATCCTGATCAGCCACGACCTCGGCATCGTCCTCGAGGCGACCGAGCGCGTGCTCGTCATGCACGAGGGCCGCATCGTCGAGGACGGTGGCTCGAAGGAGATCCTCCGCGACCCGCAGGACGAGTACACGCAGATGCTGCTGTCGCACTACGCCGACCCGCGGGCGTCGGTCGTGTCGCTGCCGGGGTTCCCGGACCGGGCGGTCCGCGCTGCTTCAGGCGAGAAGCGGCAGGAGACGACCTCGTCGTTCAGCACGGTCGGCTCCCGCGAGCGCAGCGCCGCCCGCAACCCGATCGTGGTCGAGCACCTCGTCAAGACCTACCCGGCACCCCGTCGCGGCGAGCAGCCGGTGCAGGCGGTGCGCGACGTGTCGTTCACCCTCGAACCCGGGCAGTCGCTCGCCCTCGTCGGCCAGTCCGGTTCGGGCAAGTCGACGATCGCGAAGATGCTGACCGGCGTCGAGAAGCCGACGACCGGCACGGTCCGGTTCGGCGACACGGACGTGGCGAAGC
This sequence comes from Curtobacterium sp. 320, assembly GCF_031455235.1. Classification (NCBI taxonomy): domain Bacteria; kingdom Bacillati; phylum Actinomycetota; class Actinomycetes; order Micrococcales; family Microbacteriaceae; genus Curtobacterium; species Curtobacterium sp. 320. Next base: position 115,862 of record NZ_JAVDSI010000011.1, read on the forward strand.
TCGGGAGACGGGGGTTGAAGGACCTCCGCTCCGAGGTGCAGATGGTGTTCCAGGATCCCTACGCCGCGCTCAACCCGCTGCACACGGTCGAGTACACGCTGTCCCGCCCCGTCGCGAACTACACGAACCTGCGCGGGCGCGATGCCCGGAAGCGCGTGCTCGAGCTGCTCGAGACCGTGGGCCTGACCCCGGTGGAACAGTTCGCGCAGAAGCTCCCGCACCAGCTCTCGGGTGGCCAGCGCCAGCGCGTGGTCATCGCCCGGGCGCTCGCGTCCGACCCGCAGGTGATCATCGCCGACGAGCCGGTCTCGATGCTCGACGTGACGCTCCGTGCCGGGGTGCTCGCCCTGCTCGAGGACCTCCGCGAGCAGTGGGGCGTCTCGCTCCTCTACATCACCCACGACCTGCTCAGTGCGCGGCTCATCACGGACGACATCATGGTGCTGCACGACGGCGCCGTGGTCGAACGGGGCCGCACGGCCGAGGTGCTGCAGCACCCGCAGGACGACTACACGGTGGCGCTGCTCGACGCGGTGCCGAACCCACGACGGGCGCTGCTGGCATGAGCACGCTCCGCGACTTCCCGTCCGTCCCGCCGTTCGGACACCTGCCCACCCCCGAGGGGGTCGACGTCGTCGGCATCGACCTCCCCGTCGGCCGGCTCACCGCATACCGCGTCGTGCCTCCCGGGCCGTCGAAGGGCACCGTCCTCGTCGTCCCCGGGTACACCGGTTCGAAGGAGGACTGGCGCACGTTCATGCCGCTCCTCCGGGACGCCGGCTGGACCGCGGTGGCGATCAGCCGCCGCGGCCAGGCCGACTCGGCGCGCGCATCGGGGCCGTCCGGCTACACGCTGGCGGAAGAGGCCGCCGATGTCGTCCGGGTCGCACGGCTGCTCGACGACGGCGCTCCCGTGCACCTCATCGGCCACTCGCTCGGCGGCGTGATCGTCCGCGAGGCGGCCATCGCCGACCCGAGCGCCTTCCGCGACGTGGTGCAGTTCTGCTCCGGACCGTACGGCTGGCCATACCGCAAGGTCGCCGAGTTGACGATCCTGCACGACACCGGCGGCAACCTCCGCCAGCTGTTCGACTCCACCAACCCGCTCTGGGCGTACCGGCCGGACGAGGAACTCCCCGACGACCCACGGTTCGTCCGTGACCGCTTCGACGCGCACGACCCCGCGAGCGTCGTCGCCGGCGGGCACATCCTCGAGGACCACACCGACTCCTCCGCCGCACTCCGCGCCACCGGGCTCCCGGTGCTCGTGACCCACGGCGAGTGGGACGGCGCCTGGCCGATCCCCTGGCAGCGGCAGATGGCGGAGGACACCGGAGCCGCCTACGAGGTGATCCCCGAGAGCTACCACGGCCCGCAGGTCGAGAACCCGTCGGCGACGCTCCACACCTTCGACCGCTTCCTGTCACAGCACTGAAAGGCACGATCATCACCACGCTGCAGTTCCCGAAGGGCTTCCTCTGGGGTGCCGCCACCGCCGCGCACCAGATCGAGGGCAACAACGTCAACAGCAACTGGTGGGTGCACGAGCACGAGCCCGACACCACCATCGTCGAGCCCTCGGGTGACGCCGCCGACAGCTACCACCGGTACCGGGAGGACATCCGCATCGCGGCCGACCTCGGGCTGAACTCCTACCGGTTCAGCATCGAGTGGGCACGGATCGAACCCGAGCGCGGGTTCGTCAGCAGGGCCGAGATCGACCACTACCGCCGCATGGTCGAGACCTGCCACGAGTTCGGCATCGAACCGATCGTCACGCTCATGCACTTCACCGTGCCGCGCTGGTTCGAACGCGACGGCTTCTGGCGCGCTCCCGACGCCGCCGACCTCTTCGCCCGCTACACCGAGGCCGCGCTCCCCGTCGTGCAGGACGGCGTCCGCTACGTCTGCACGATCAACGAGCCGAACATCGCGGCGATGCTCGCCGGCGGTGAGGACGCGGCGAACCTGGTCGCCTACGGCCTGCCGAACCCGGACCTCGGGGTCGCCGACGCCCTGCTCGCCTCGCACAAGCGGTCCCGCGAGGTCCTGTCGCAGGTGTCCGGCCTGCAGTCCGGCTGGACCATCGCGACGCAGGCGTTCCGGTCGAACGGGGAGCCCGGTGCCGACGAGATGCTCCGCGAGTACGGGTACCCGCGCGACGACTGGTACCTCGAGAACGCCGCCGGTGACGACTTCCTGGGCGTGCAGGCCTACACCCGCACCTTCATCGGACCGTCGGGCCCCCTCCCGGTGGCCGACGACGTCGAGACGACCCTGACCGGGTGGGAGTTCTACCCCGAGGCCTCGGCCGACGGGCTCCGCAGCGCGTGGGAGCTCTCCGGGCACGTGCCGATGATGATCACCGAGAACGGGATCGCCACCGCCGACGACTCCCGCCGGGTGGCCTACACGCAGGGTGCCCTCGAGGGGATCCACGCCTGCATCGAGGACGGCATCGAGGTCCTCGGCTACCAGCACTGGTCGCTGCTCGACAACTACGAGTGGGCGTCGGGCTTCCGCCCGACGTTCGGGCTCGTGTCGTGGGACCCGGTGACGTTCGCCCGGACGCCGAAGGACTCGGCGCGGTGGTACGGGCGGGTCGCCGCCGCCAACGCGCTCACGGTCTGAGACCCAGCCGGAGGGCGGACGGGAGGCGCGGGGGCCGCGGGCCCCCCCCCCCCCCGCCGGGGGGGGGGGCGACCCCAGTACAACCAGCTCGGCCCGAACACTTGCAGGTCCAACCACCGCGCGCCGGCGGCCCCCC